>JBIICO010000208.1:0-6007 GCA_044238855.1 Caulobacter sp. | reverse complement strand
GCTGGCCGGCGTGGGTGAGCGCACCCGCGAAGGCAACGACCTGTACCACGAGATGATCGAGTCCAACGTCAACGTGGACCCGAAGGAAAACAACGGCTCGACCGTCGGCTCCAAGTGCGCCCTGGTCTACGGCCAGATGAACGAGCCTCCCGGCGCCCGCGCCCGCGTCGCGCTGACCGGCCTGACCCAGGCCGAGTACTTCCGCGACGTGGAAGGCAAGGACGTGCTGCTGTTCGTCGACAACATCTTCCGCTTCACCCAGGCCGGCGCCGAAGTGTCGGCTCTGCTGGGCCGCATCCCGTCGGCCGTGGGCTATCAGCCCACCCTGGCCACCGAGATGGGCAACCTGCAGGAGCGCATCACCTCGACCAACAAGGGTTCGATCACCTCGGTCCAGGCCATCTACGTTCCCGCCGACGACCTGACCGACCCGGCGCCCGCCGCCTCGTTCGCCCACCTGGACGCGACGACCGTGCTGAGCCGCGACATCGCCGCCCAGGCCATCTTCCCGGCCGTCGACCCGCTCGACTCCACCTCGCGGATCATGGACCCGCTGGTCATCGGTGAAGAGCACTACGCCGTCGCCCGTCAGACCCAGGAAATCCTGCAGCAGTACAAGCAGCTGAAGGACATCATCGCCATCCTGGGCATGGACGAGCTGTCGGAAGAGGACAAGCTGACCGTGGCCCGCGCCCGGAAGATCCAGCGCTTCCTCAGCCAGCCGTTCCACGTCGCCGAGCAGTTCACCAACACGCCGGGCGCCTTCGTCGAGCTGAAGGACACCATCCGCTCGTTCAAGGCGATCTGCGACGGCGGCTACGACCACCTGCCGGAAGGCGCCTTCTACATGGTGGGCACCATCGAAGAGGCCGTCGCGAAGGCGGAAAAGATGGCGCTGGAAGCCGCTTAAGCCATGGCTGACAAGCTCCACTTCTCGCTGGTCGCGCCGGAGCGCGAAGTGTTCTCGGGGGAGGTCGACCGCGTCGACGCCCCCGGCGCCGAAGGCGACTTCGGCGTCCTGGCCGGCCACGCGCCGTTCATGACCGCCCTGCGCGAAGGCGTGGTGACGGTGGTGAACGGCTCGGCGACCCGGACCTTCGAGATTCACGGCGGCTTCGCCGACGTGACCGCTCAGGGTCTGACCATTCTCGCCGAACACGCCGTCGAGGCCTGATCGAAGCAACGTCAGGACGCGGCGGGTGAAAGCCCGCCGCGTTTCCCGTCGTTGCAATCCCGCCGCAAAGCCGCGTTAAGAACGACTTGCGAGGGAAGGCGGGGCGGTCTTTAGTGCCGCCCGAGTGATATCAAGGGATGTGACGATCATGCGTAGCCAAGTGCTTCTGGGCCTGACCGCGGCCGCGGTTCTCGGTACGGCCGCCTTCGCCCAGGAAACCCCGGCCACGCCGCCGGCCGCCGAGCCCGCTCCGGCGGTCGAGGCCGCTCCGGCCCCCGCGCCCGCGCCGGCCCCCGAAGCGGCTCCCGCCGCGCCGGAAGCCCCGCCCGCGCCGCCGCCGCCGCCGCCGGCTCCGACCGACATCACCTCGATCAATGTCCTGAACGTGCTGGACCGGGTCTGCACCCCGCTCGTGCGCGGCGGCGACCTGAAGGCCCTCGCGGCCCCGCTCGGCTTCAAGCTGAAGAAGGGCGTCTGGGTCCTCCAGTACGCCAAGGGCTACACGATCACCGTCACGCCTCCGGGCACCAACCCGGAAGTCTGCACCGTCGACGTGCAGCATCCCGTGGACGGCGTCACGCCGCTGATCATCGACGCCCACAACTGGGCGATCGCCCGCGGCTGGTCGCTGTACCGCAACGACAAGATCGTCACCGACCTGGAGCGCACCACCCGCTCGTGGGAAAACCGCCAGCCGGGCACCCTGGAAGCGGTCGTGCTGATGTCGTCGCGCAAGGCCGACGGCACGCCGCTCAACAAGAAGTACGACCAGACCCAGCTGCTCTACAGCCTCTACAAGACGCAGTAATCGGTCCCATATGAGATCCCGGCCGGGACGACCCGGCCGGCCCTGCCCCTACCCCCCGACGGGGACGACCCTGTCATAGCCCACAAGGAGTTGTGGTCATGGCTTGGATTATCCTGTTCGTCGCCGGCCTGTTCGAGATCGGCTGGGCGGTGGGCCTCAAGTACACCGAAGGTTTCAGCAAACCCCTCCCGACGGTCGGCGTGGCGATCAGCCTGCTGCTGTCGATGGGCCTGCTCGGCCTGGCGCTGAAGACCCTGCCGCTGGGCACGGCCTATGCGATCTGGACCGGCATCGGCGCCATCGGCACGGCGTTGTTCGGCATCCTGGTGCTGAAGGAGCCCGCCACGGCGGCGCGTCTCGTCTGCCTGTGCCTGATCGTGGCCGGCATCCTGGGCCTGAAGCTCTTCACCCCCGCGACAACCGCCTAGAAGAGCTGCACCGGCGCATCGGGGTCGGCGGCGGCCTGTGGGTCGACCGCCGACAGCGCCATGGACCCCGCCGGGGTGATCTCCCAGCCCTCGCGGGTTCGGATCGCGAGCCCCTTGTCGGTCAGCGCGCAGGCGTCGGCGATCCGGATCCAGTCGACGTCCTCGCCCGCGCGCTTGCGGCCCAGGTTCCGCAGCGCCTTGAGCTGGTCTTCGGTCAGATCGTCGCTCATGATTGCTCCGGCAGGCTGCAGCGGGCGCTCCAGCCGTGGGTGTCGCTCAGCCGCACCTCTGTGACGACCAGATCGTGAATGATGTCGTCCCGCGCCAGCGTGAAGGCGTCCCCGACGCGCGGCGGCGTCGAGAGCCGGCCTCGCAGGCGCACCTCGAACGAAGACCCGCGCGGGGCATAGGCGATCTCGTAGTCATGGTCGCCGAACAGCGGCGAAGGGTCGGGCGCCTCGAAGGCCTGCTCAGGCATGACAGGCCGCCAGGCGGCGGTCGATGTCCGCGAACAGCGACGACTTCAGCGACCCGGACGCGCGTTCGCCCGGCGCTTCGGCGAAGGCGGCGGCCAGCACCTTGTGGACGAGCAGGGCGGCGGCGTTGGCGTCGGCCATCCGCTCGGAAGCGTGGCGCCGCAGGGCGTGGCCGAGATTCAGCAGTTCGATATGGCGCGCGATCTTGAGGGGCACGAAGGCCTCCTTCCGGGGTGGTCGGGTGTTCGGGGACTGGGGCAGGCCTTGCGCTGCCGATGCCCCGGTTCCGACCGGGCGTTCGGGCGCAGTACAGGCGCGTGTAGCGATCACCTGCGGCCAGCATAGCAGGAAAACGGCGCGCCGTCCGGGCGACCTGCCGAAATGTCCCGAGACCGACCTAGCCGCGCTCCAGATGGAAGACGTCGACCTCGAGACCGTGGAAGGTCGAACGGCGGTCCCACGTGAAGTCGACCTTCTCCAGCACGCGCGCCGAGGCGCCGTTGCCGACATCGACGATGCCGACCAGAAGCGGATGCGACAGCTGCGTGCGCCATTGCTCGACCAGGCCGGCGGCGACTTCCGTGGCGAGGCCCTGGCCCCAGGCGGCCCTCGACAGGCTGTAGGCGATTTCCAGCTCGGGCTTTCCGTCCAGTTCGATGAAGCGCACGCCCGCGCGGCCCAGGAAGGCGCCGTCGGACGCGTGCAGGCCCCACAGGCCGAAGCCGTGATCGTCCCAGTGACGGATCTGGACGTCGAGATAGGCCGCGGTCTGCTCGGCCGAGCGCACGCCGCCGAGGAAGCGTGACACCTCGGGATCGAGATGCAGAGCGACCAGGTCGTCGAGATGCTCGGCGCCGATCTTCCGGCCGACGACACGCGTGGTCCGGAAGGTCGGGGTCACGATCAGGCCGCCGCCTCCGCCTCGCCGGCGAGCCAGTCGAGACAGAGGGTGGCGACGTCCTTCCAGCCCGGCTCGCCCGGCAGCCAGTGGCTCATCTCCGGCAGGACCTCGAAAGTCGCGCCGAGACGCTGCGCCGTCTGGCGAGCGGTCGCGGGGGGATGGATCACGTCCTTGCCGCCGGCGATGACCAGCGACGGCGCCGCGACGCGGCCGACAGCGGTGGTCATGAACGGGTCGAGCCACCAGTTCAGCGTCTGCCACAGCGCCAGGCCGCTCTCCGGGACCATGCGCGCGAACACGGCGCGCCGGTCGTCGCGGTCCATCCGGTCGAGGCTGAAGCGCTTGGCCAGGGCGTAGTCGGGATCGATCGCCTGCAGCCAGAACGGGCCCAGGGCATAGAGGCTCATCGCGCTGACGGCCTCCTCCATGGTGCTCCCCGACACACCCCAGGGGGGCGAGGGCGCCAGCAGGATCAGCGAGGCGACGGGGGCCTGGGCGGCGGCCAACTGGGCCACCAGCCCGCCCATTGAGTGGCCGATCAGGATCGGCGGCTCGTCGGCGGCGCGGCAGAGCTGGGCGACCTTGCGGGCGTAGTCGGCCATCGACACGGCGGCGACCGACCCGCCCGGCGCATGGCCCGGCAGGTCGATGGCGGTCACCTCATGGCCGGCGGCCTCGAACGGCGCCCGGAAGCGCTCGAACACCCAGCCGCCACAGAAGGCGCCGTGCACCATGATGACGGGTGCGGGCAATGGATCCCCTTCTCGATGCGGCGGCGGCGCTGCGTGGCGCCGCCTGTCCGCGAGAGACGAAGCTTACGACGATTTCGGCTTGCGCGCAGTCGTTTTGGGCTTGGCGGTCGCTTTCGCCGCAGGCTTGGCCGCGGCCTTGGCGGCCGGCGCCTTCGCCGGGGCGGCTTTGGGTTTGGCCGCCGCCTTGGGAGCCGCCGCCGCCTTCGCGGGCTTGGGCGCCGGGCTGGCCACCTTCGGCGCTGCCGCCTTCGCCGCGGGCTTGGCGACGGGCTTCGGAGCCGTCGCCTTCGCGGAGGCGGTCGCCTTCACGGCGGCTGGTTGGGGCGCGGGAGCGGCCTTGGCCTTAGGCGGGGCTTTCGCCGCGGGCGCCGCCTTCTTGGCTGCCGCCGCCTTGGCGGGCGAGGGAGCCTTGGCGGCCTTCGCGGGAGCAGGCTTCGCGGCCTTCGGCGTGGGCTTTGCCTTGGCGGCGGGGGCAGGAGCGGGGCTGGGAGCCGGCTTTGCTTCGGCCTTCGCCTTCGCGGGCGCGGCGGCCTTCGTCGCAGCCTTGGCGGCCGGCTTCGGCTTTGCGACCGGAGCCGGCTTCGCCGCAGCGGCTTTGGCCGGAGCGCCGGCCGCGACACCCTTGGACGCCAGCCAGGCGGCGATGTCCTCGATCACCTTGTCGGTGCCGGGCTCGTCGACGATCCAGTGGGCGTTGTTCGGGTACTCACGGTAGTCGCCGCCGATCTTCCCGTACTTCTCGCCCACCTTGCGGACGTCGGCGATCGGCGTGGCGCGGTCCTTGCCGCCGCCGATGACCAGCAGCGGCGCGGTGATCCGGGTTTCGTCGATCACGCCGGTCCGGCTGTCGTCCTGCTCGGGATTGCCGAGGTCGGCATAGACGCCGCCGCTGTCATAGACCGTGCCGGCGTAGATCCCCGCGTGCTTGGCCTTGGGCACCTGGTTCAGAACGCCCCAGTTGAACCCGGTTCGCCAGATCTTGTGCCCCTTGCCGGCCGTGTTGCCGCCGAACAGGATGTTGGCGAAGGTGAAGGCCTGGGCCAGCGAGCCGCCGCTGCGGGCGCCGGCCGGAGAGGCGGGGGTCAGCAGCACGCCGGCCCGGCCGACGCCGCGCTCCAGCACCTTCTGCACGATCAGTCCGCCCATCGAGTGGCCGAACAGGACCGGGGCCACGCCTTCGCTCGCCTCGACCTTGCGGGCCAGGGCCTCGATGTCGTCGACGTAGTCCTTGAGCCGCAGCTTGTGCAGATCGGCCGGAGGATTCTCCGCTGTCCGCTTGTCAGGCCGAAGCGTCGGAGTCTCGACCTTCCAGCCCTGGTCCCGGAACGCCGGAGCCAATCGCGACCAGGCCTCAGCCGTGCCGCCCACGCCATGCACCATGATGATCGTCGTCATCGTCACCCCTCGTGTGACGCCGGACGGCCCCCGCGAGGCGCGCGCTTCTCCCCCGCGCGCCTCAGGATCCAGC
>JBIICO010000207.1:0-6020 GCA_044238855.1 Caulobacter sp. | reverse complement strand
GCGGCATACGCGATCTCGGCCTCGGCCTTGGAGAGCAGGGCGGCCGCATGGGCGCGGGAGGTGCTGCGAGTCATGCGTCGATGTAACCGAACGTCGTTATTCCGGTCAAAGCGCCGATGGGTTGTTCCTTCGGAGGAGGCTCCATCGCGGCTTCCGGCGACGGTCGAAGCGCCCATGATTTGCGCAAGGGCCGCACGAATGTGCCGCCATCGCCCAATCCTTGAGCGATAAGCGACCTCTCGCGGATCGCCTGCAAGGCGAAGCTCGCCGCGGGGCCGGAGCCGGGTAGCCTTCGAGTCATGGAGGCCGGTTCGCCGGTCTTGCTCCGTGGCGTTTTTCCCCGACGATGACTGAAAGGCCGCTGGTTCACACCGGCGGCCTTCTTTTCGCCGCCCGCGTTGCCAATGCAGGGAGGCAGAGGCTAAGTCAGCCCTGACTTTGCTCTTGGGGATACCGATGCGCCTGTCGCGCTATTTTCTGCCTACGCTCAAGGAAGCGCCTTCCGACGCGCAGATCGTCTCGTACCAGCTGATGCTGCGGGCCGGCATGATCAAGCAGGAGGCCGCCGGCATCTATGCCTGGCTGCCGCTGGGCCTGCGCGTGCTGAAGAAGGTCGAGCAGATCGTTCGCGAGGAGATGGACCGCGCCGGCGCCGTCGAGCTGCTGATGCCGACCATCCAACTGGCGGAACTCTGGCGCGAGAGCGGCCGTTACGAGGCCTACGGCGACGAGATGCTGCGCATCGTCGATCGGCACAAGCGGGACCTGCTCTACGGTCCGACCGCCGAGGAAGTCGTCACCGACATCTTCCGCGCTTCCGTGAAGAGCTACAGGGACCTGCCGCTGAACCTCTACAATATCCAATGGAAGTTCCGGGATGAGCGTCGCCCGCGCTTCGGCGTGATGCGCGGCCGCGAGTTCCTGATGAAGGACGCCTACAGCTTCGACCTCGACGAGGCTGGCGCCCGGGCGGCCTACAACCGCATGTTCATCGCCTACCTGAACCTGTTCGCGCGCATGGGCCTGAAGGCCGTGCCGACGCGGGCGGACACCGGCCCGATCGGCGGAGACCTGAGCCACGAGTTCATCGTGTTGGCCGAGACCGGCGAGAGCCAGATCTACTGCCACAAGGACCTGGTCGAGATGGGCGCCCCGGGCGCCGACGTCGACTGGTACGGCGACCTGCAGCCGCTGGTCGACGCCCGCACCAACCTCTACGCCGCCGCCGACGAGATGCATGACGAGGCCGCCTACGACGCCATCCCCGAGGACAAGCGCCTGACCGCCCGCGGCATCGAGGTCGGCCACATCTTCTATTTCGGCGAGAAGTATTCGAAGCCGATGAAGGCCAACGTCGCGGGCCCGGACGGCAAGGACACGCCGGTCCACATGGGCAGCTACGGCGTCGGCGTCTCGCGCCTGCTCGGCGCGATCATCGAGGCCAGCCACGACGAGGGCGGCATCATCTGGCCGGAGGCGGTGGCCCCGTTCCAGGTCGGCGTGCTGAACCTGCGGGTCGGAGACGAGGCGGTGGACGCGGCCTGTGAAAAGGTCGTCGCCGCGCTCGAGGCGGCCGGCAAGGACGTGCTCTACGACGACACCGACAACCGTCCGGGCGGCAAGTTCGCCACCGCCGACCTGATCGGCCTGCCCTGGCAGGTGATCATCGGTCCGAAGTCGCTGGCCGAGGGCAATGTCGAACTGAAGAACCGCGCCACCGGCGAGCGGTCGGTGGTGGCGCTCGAAGCCGCCATCGCCCAACTGACCCAGGCGGCCGCGTGAGCCAGGCGCCGCTCTCGCCGACCGGGCCGTTCGGACGCTGGGAGCGGGCCGTCGCGCTCCGCTACCTGCGCGCGCGGCGCAAGGACGCGGGCGTGGCGCTGATGTCGGTCATCTGCTTCCTGGCGGTGATGCTGGCGGTGTTCGCCCAGATCACCGTGATGAGCGTGATGAACGGCTTCCGGTCAGACCTGCTGGACCGCATGCTCGGCTTCAACGGCCACGCCTACGTCATGGGCCAGGGCCTGGTCGGCACGGAGACGGACGCGATCGTCAAGCGGCTGCTGACGGTGCCCGACGTCAAGCGGGCGATACCGATGGTCGAGGCCCAGGCCATGGCCATGGGACCGGCCCAGATCACCGGCGCGGTGGTGCGGGGCGTCTCGCCCGCGGATCTGCGCCGGATCGACATCCTGACCGGCAACAAGGGCAAGAACATCGTCCGCGGCTCGATCGACGGCTTCGGCCGCGGCGAGTACGGCGGCGACGTGGTGCTGATCGGCGACCGCATGGCGCAGTCGCTGGGCGTGGCGGCCGGCGACACCATCACCCTGATCTCGCCCAGCGGCGCCTCGACGGCCTTCGGCCAGAGCGTGAACCAGAAGGACTACATCGTCGGCGGCACCTTCTCGGTCGGCATGAGCGAATTCGACCAGCTGTTCATCTACATGCCGCTGGAGCAGGCCCAGCTGTTCTTCGGGCGCGAGGGCGCGGTCGACAAGATCGAGATCATGCTGAAGAACGCCGACGAGGCCACGACCCTGCGGCCGGCGCTGCGGGAAGCGGCGGGACCGACGGTGTCGGTGATGGACTGGACCCAGCAGAACCGCTCCTTCTTCGAGGCCCTGCGGGTCGAGCGGGTGATGGTCCGGCTGATCATGATGGTGGTCGTGCTGATGGCCGCCCTGAACATCATCTCCTGCGTGGTCATGCTGGTGAAGAGCAAGGGGCGCGACATCGGCATCCTGCGCACCATGGGGGCCAGTCAGGGCTCCATCCTGCGCATCTTCATCATGGCCGGGGTGATCCTCGGCCTGGCCGGCTCGGCCGTCGGCCTGGTGCTGGGCGTGCTGTTCTGCGCCAATATCGAAGGCATCCAGGTGCTGGTCGAGCGGCTGACCGGAACCCAGGTGTTCAACGCCGACGTCTATTTCCTCAGCCACCTGCCCGCCAAGATCGAGTGGAGCGAGGTCGCGGTCGCCACCGGCTGGTCGTTCCTGATCAGCGCCCTGGCGACCCTGTGGCCGGCCTGGCGGGCCTCCCGCATGGATCCGGTGGAGGCGCTCCGTTATGAGTGATCCGACTCTCAGCCTGCGCGGCATCACGCGCAGCTACGTCACCGACGCCGGCGAGCTGGAGGTGCTGAAGGGCATCGACCTGGACGTGAAGCCGGGCGAACTGGTCGGCCTGATCGGCCCCTCGGGCTCGGGCAAGTCCTCGCTGCTGCACGCCGCCGGCCTGCTGGAGCGGCCGACCGCCGGACAGGTGTTCGTCAGCGGCGCCGATTGCACCCGGCTGAACGAGCGCGGCCGCACTCGGACGCGACTGGGCCAGATCGGCTTCGTCTACCAGTTCCACAACCTGCTGCCGGAGTTCACGGCCCTGGAGAACGTGGCCATGCCGGCCATGATCGCCGGGAAGGGCGAGGTTTACGCCCGTGAGCGCGCGGAAAGCCTGCTGACCAGCCTGGGCCTCGCCGAGCGAATGTATCACCAGCCCGCCCAGCTGTCGGGCGGCGAGCAGCAGCGTGTCGCCATCGCCCGCGCCCTGACCAACGAGCCGCGCCTGCTGCTGGCCGATGAGCCGACCGGCAACCTGGACCCGGACACGGCGGCCACGGTGTTCCAGGCCCTGCACGATGTGGTCCGCCAGCAGCGCGTCGCCGCCCTGATCGCCACTCACAACCTCGAACTGGCCCGCTACATGGACCGCGTCTTCGCCATGAAGGACGGCCATCTGGAAAAGCAGCGGGGTTAGAGCGCTAGCAGGGCCAGGCCTTGCGCATGGCCTCGGCTGCCAGCGTCTTGGCCTGACCGCCGACGGGCGCGTCGAGCTTGGCGATGGCCTCGCGTCCCCGATCGATGACCCCGACGATGTCGCCGTTATGAGGCGCGCAGACGCCCGGCTGGTCGGCGGCGGCGATGAGAACGCCGGCGCAGAAGGCGGCCTCGCCGGCCTCTGGACTGGCGCAGAACCGCTTCAGGTCGGCGGCGTCGGCGCTCCCGTACTTCCGGTGCCCGGAGATCGTCACGAAGTTGACGGTGAAGCGCAGGCCGTCGTTCTCGGAGAAGCCCTCGATCCACTTCAGGCTCGCGGGATCGACCCGGTCGGCGCGGAAGCCCGTCGGCGGCGTCTTGCCGTTCAGCAGCACGCGGACCGACCCGTCGCCTGGTGCGCCGCCCAGGTACTTCAGCACCGGGGAGCCTTCCCAGCGCGTGCCGTCGCCGGGCAGGACCTGGGCCCGGTCGGCGACGATCTTCACGCCGCTGCCGTTGATCAGCACCCGCGAGACCGTATGGCGGCTGACGCCGAGCTCCAGCTTCAAGGCCAGGGCGGCGCTGCCGGCGCCGAGCGAGGCCAAGGCCGCCAGCGCCACGCCGAGCGTGACGGCGACGGCGCGCGGCGATGCGCGTCCGCCGGGGTTCAGGATGGCCTTCAGGCGCATGATCTGCGGGCTCCGTCCGGCGCCGGTGAGGGCGGTGAGGGGGCTGGGGCCGGCGCTTGTCCGCAGGACGCGAACCAGCAGCTCGGCATAGTCCCGGCGGACTTGTGGCGACGCGTCGGCCAGCGCGGCGCGGTCGCACAGCTCTTCACGGGCGGCGAGCAGCCGTCGATGGATCGCCGCCTGGGCCGGGTTGAACCACAACAGCGCCAGCAGGATCTGCTCGACGAGTCCGCGGGGATTGTCCGCCCGCCGCAGGTGCGCCAGCTCGTGGGCGCAGACGGCCAGCAGGTTGGCCGCGGGAAGGCTCGCCATCGCGGTCGGCAGCAGGATCACGGGGCGGAAGTGACGCGCCAGCATCGGCGTGGAGACTGCTCCTGACAGCGCGAGCCTGGGCATACGCACTCTCTCGCGCGCGGCCAGCGCCGCGACGGCCGCTGTCAGGTCCTCGCGGTCGAGCGTCCGGGCCCGGGCGACGACAACCATCAGGCGGCCGTGACGCATGGCGAGGTCGGCGAGACGCACCGCCGCGCCGGCGATCGCTATGGCGAGCAGGACTCCCGGCGCCCGCTCGGCCAGCCCGTCCCAGTCGATAACGTCCGGCGCGGCGGCCACGGCGACGGCGTGGGCGGCCGGCGACGGCTTCCAGTCAGTGACCGGGACCTGGGGCGCCGCCTCGGACGCCAGCAGCGCGGCCAGCACCGGCGCGGCGAGCGCCGCGAGCGGCGCCGCGACGAACAGCAGGGTCCACAGCCGGGCGCGAACAGCGGCCGCCGCTGTCGCGCGCTCGGCCAGCAGGCCGGCCGTCCAGGCGAGAGCCGCGAAGGGGATCGTGGCCAGCAGGACGAGAGTCAGAACGGTCATGCCTTGTCCTCCGGCTCGGCGTTCAGGACCTCGACCAGCTCGTCGAGTTCGGCCTTCGACAGCACCTGGCTGCCGGAGAAGGCGGAGGCGGGCAGGGGGCCGTCGACCTCCAGCACGCCGCGCATCAGCCGGCGCAGCACCCCGCCCAGCACCGTGGCCTTGCTCTCGACCGGGGCGTAGACGGCGACGCCGTGCGCCTCGCGCCGTTCCAGCAGGCCCTTCGCCTTCATCCGCTCCAGCACGGTCCGCGTCGTCGAGGCGGCCCACCAGTCCAGCGCTTCGGGAAGCCGGCCCTGCACCTCCCGCGCGCTCAGCGGGGCCTGGCGCCAGAGGATCTTGAGCAGTTCCAGCTCGGCGTCGGAAGGCGAGGCGGCGTCGGTCACGGGATCGTCCTGCGATAATCGTCGCGCATACGCTACATATGTAACGCATCTGTCGTCAAGACCTCCGACGGCGTACAGTCCGCGCGGACGACGCCGGCGTTAAGCAATGCGTCCGTTCGCTGACCTTTGGTCGCCCCGATTTCGCCGTTTTCGCAGGCTCTTCAATAGCTTGCATTTCACGCCTGCTACGGGAGCTTCAGTTTGGCCCGGCAATATGACTTCACCGGCCAGTCCGGGACCCAGTACCGGTACAAGTCTCTCGAGGACCTCCGGCCCGTCTCGCCCGGCGGGGCCAACTATCTCTATGTGAAGTGGCAAGGCGACATCGCCAC
>JBIICO010000116.1:0-10237 GCA_044238855.1 Caulobacter sp. | reverse complement strand
GACGAACGAGCCGCCTCCGCCTCCGCGGATTCAGCCCCGTCCGCCGGTCGCGCCTCCGCCGGATGTCCCGGCGCCGCCGTCCGCGCCGTTCGTGGCTGTCGAGAAGCGTGTCGAGAACCCGGCTCCGCCGGTCATCGCGACCACGCCCCCGACGCCGGAACCGCCGCGGCCGTCGATCATCACCAAGCCCGACTGGTCGCGTCGACCGACGTCGGAAGATCTGGCCCGGTACTACCCTGAGCGTGCGGAACGCATGCAGCGGGAAGGCAAGGCCACGATCACCTGCAAGGTGAAGGCGAACGGCACGCTCGAGCAGTGCTCGATCGTTTCGGAAGACCCGGCCGACATGGGCTTCGGCGACGCCACCTTGAAGGCCTCGCGGCTGTTCAAGATGAAGCCGATGTCCAAGGACGGTAATCCGGTCGACGGTGGTACGGTCAGTATCCCGCTGGTCTGGAAACTGCCGGAATAACGAGCGCCAGAACCGCGAACGCCCCGGAGGGAAACCTCCGGGGCGTTTTGCGTTTTGGACGATCCCGGTGCGGGTGAGACGCGCCGGGCCGGCGGGAGCCTCAGGCGGGCGCCAGGCCCTTCGCCTTCAGCCAGGCCTCCAGATGCGCGTTGACGGCCTCTGGAGCCTCCTGCTGCACCCAGTGCGAGACGCCGGGCAGCCGATGCAGGGTGAAGTCGCGGACGTAGGGGCCGTAGCCCTCCGTCAGGGCGATATCGAGGGCCGTGTCCTCCTCGCCCCAGACCATCAGGGTCGGCGTCTCGATCGGCGGCTGGACCTCGTCGCTCCAGGGCTTCAGGCCGCTCGAGAAGTTGGCCCGGTACCAGTTGATCATCGCCGTCATCGCGCCCGGCTTCAGGGCGTTGGCGCGGTAGACGTCCAGCACCGCGTCCGGGAAGCGGCTCTTGTCGACCGCCATGTCCCGGAAGGCTCGCGCCACGCCCTCGGCGCGGCGGGCGGTCAGGGCCCGCTCCGGCAGCCAGGGGATCTGGAAGAAGGCCACATACCAGGACTTGGCGCGCTGCTTCGAACCCTTGCGAGCGATCTCCTTGGCGAAGACGGCGGGGTGGGGGACGTTCATGATCGCCAGCCCGTCCAGCGGCCGCAGCTTCCGGATCGCGAACACCCAGGCGACGATCGCGCCCCAGTCGTGGGCGACCAGCAGCCGCCGCTTCGCCCCGAGCGCGTCATAGATCGCCGCGACGTCGTCGGTGAGGTTCTCCACCCGGTAGGCCGAGATCGCCTTCGGGCGGCTGGAATCGCCGTAGCCGCGCAGATCCGGCGCCACCGCCCGCCAGCCCAGCGCCGCCAGCAGCGGGAGCTGGAATCGCCAGGAGAACCGGCTCTCCGGAAACCCGTGCAGGAACAGCGCGACGTTGTCGCCGCTGCCCGCCTCGTCGATGGTGAAGGTGAGGCCGTTGGCCTCGATCGTGCGTGTGGTGATCCCCGTCATGGCGCAAGGTTGGCGGCGATACCGGCGATACGCAAGGACAGTGCTTGATCGCGGCCCGGTCTCCGACTAAACCACCCCCCTCGCGAAAGCGTGCCGCCTTAGCTCAGTTGGTTAGAGCGCCAGATTGTGGCTCTGGAGGTCCTCGGTTCGAACCCGAGAGGTGGTACCATCGCGGGAAACATGGCCTAGCCATGAAGCCCCCGTCTCCTCGCCTCGACATTAGCGGTTGAAGCCGCTCGGTCTTGCCCTGCAAGTTGCCGCTCAGCGCCATCGTTGGTCGACGATCGGCGCCGCGAGGGGGAAATGACCGACAACTTCAAAGAGAACTACTTCCGAGCGTTGCGGCTGCCCGCAAGATCGGATGATCCGGCTGCAGAAGTCGCGCCGATTCCGCCCGGTCACGGCGTTGATCCGGTTGCGCTGAAGGCTGCGCTGGACCGCGCGCACGAGCTGAGGAAGTTCGAGATCGAGAACTACTGGAAGCGGAGCAGTTACTTCTGGGTCTTCCAGTTCGCGGCGTTCACGCTCAGCGGCTTCGTCCTGAACATCCTGAAGGCCAGTAATGGCGGACTGGACGCCGCCGGTCTCGACCTGCTGCTGATTCCGGCCGTTCTCGGAGCGGCGACGGCTTTGGTCGGCCTTCGGACGGCGAGAGGTTCGAAGTTCTGGCAGGAGAACTGGGAGGCGCATGTCGATGCGCTGGAGCCGCTCGTTGAAGGGCGACTGACACAGGTCATCGTCGGCAAGTCTCGCCGAGCATCCGTCAGCCGGATCAACGAGCGGCTCTACGGCTTGCTGCTGGCAGGCTGGGTCCTGCTGTTCGTCATCGTGCTGTTCCGCTTTCGTCTGGCCGGCCTCGCGCCCTTCGTCGCGGCGAATCGGGAGCTCGTCGGTCTGCTGAGCCTGGGCGGCGCCTTCGTCTTGCTATCATGGGGCGTTCGCACGAGACTCCGGGGCTGGCGCCTCGCCTCCTCTGGCTGGAAGCCGATCATTGCGAAGCGAGACGCGAAGGATCGGTCCGGTCCGGTCCTCCATCTTCGTCATCCCGCTGGCGGGGAGAATGATCAGGCTGCGGACGATG
The DNA here is from genome assembly GCA_044238855.1 of Caulobacter sp. Taxonomy (GTDB): domain Bacteria; phylum Pseudomonadota; class Alphaproteobacteria; order Caulobacterales; family Caulobacteraceae; genus Caulobacter. The sequence goes on along the minus strand of JBIICO010000116.1, from coordinate 7,693 downwards.
TGTGCGCTTAACCGGGCCGCAAGGCCGAAAGCGGAAATGCCCCATGATCGAGCGCCGCCTCGACATCGCCACGCCAGACGGCGTCTGCCCGACCTTCGTGGTGCATCCGGAGCGTGGCGGCCCTCGCCCCGTGGTGCTGTTCCTGATGGACGCGCCGGCGATCCGGGAGGAGCTGCGGGACATGGCGCGGCGGCTGGCGACCAGCGGCTGGTACGTGATGCTGCCCAATCTCTACCACCGGGCCGGCGTGGACGAGCTGTGGCCGTTTCCAATGGACCCGGAGGCGCCCGAGCGGAAGCGGATGTTCGCGCTGATGGACAGCCTGTCGATCCCGCTGGTGATGCGCGACTGCGAGGGGATGCTGGCCTTCGCCGACGCCGATCCGGCGGCCGATGCGTCTCGCGTGGGCGCGGTCGGCTACTGCATGAGCGGGCCGTTCGCGATCGCCACCGCGGCGGCCTTCCCGGAGCGGGTGAGGGCGGCCGCGTCGATCCACGGGGTGGCGCTGATGACCGAGGCGGCCGACAGCCCGCACCTGGCGGCGCGGGGGCGCGACGCGGGCTTCTACTTCGCCTGCGCCCAGATCGATCGCTGGTTCCCGGAGGAGAAGGTCGGACCGCTGGCGGCCGACCTGAAGGCCCACGGCGTCGACGCCGAGGTGGAGCTCTACCCCGGCGTCGAGCACGGCTTCGTCTTCCCGCAACGGCCGGCCTACGACAAGGCCTCGGCCGAGCGGCACTGGGAGCGGCTGCTGGCGCTGTTCGCCCGCCGGCTCGCCGCGACCGCGTGACCTCGCCCTACTGCGTGACCTCGAACGTCAGGCTGTAGCCCCAGTTCTTGAGGGCCGGGGCCGCGCCCGGGACCGGCAGGGCGGGATAGCGGGTGTTGAGCAGGTAGACGCCCGGCTTGTCGAACTTGATCGTCGCCTTGCCGTCCGCGCCCGTCTTCACCTCAATGACGGTGCGGCCTTCGGCGTAGGCCTCGCCGCCCCGGTAGATGCTGATCGGCAGGCCGGCGATGGGCTGGCCGTCGACCACGGCGCGGAAGGTGAAGCCGTCGTCGAGGAAGATCTCGTTCGGATGGGTGATCGGCTCGATCTCGAAGCCCTTGCCGAGGGGCTTCACCGGCGTCGGGGCGCCGCGAGTCACGAAGGTCTCGGCGACCAGGAAGGACTGGAAGTCGATCACCTCGGCGCCGGCCGGGATGTCGGCGGCGTTGATCGGACCGGGGCCGCGCGCGGCGTCGTCGTCGTCGCGGCGTTCCATCGGACGTGCGGGGCCGGCCGCCGGCGCGGCGCCGGCCGGCGGGGCCGGACGGACGTTGCGCCAGACGCCGTCGACCTTCGCCGACTTGCCCGCGCGGCCCGGCCGCTCGCCGGTGCCGATGCGATAGGTGCCTTCCGTGGGGAGGGGGGCGTCGACCACCGTGACCGACTTCAGCGCCGTCGGCGTCACCGGTTTGGCCGCGCCGTCCGGCCCGATGACGATCCAGTCGCCCGAGCCGCGGATGCCGAAGTCCGGGATGAAGAAGGCCTCTTCCGCCATGCCGCCCTCGACGCCGACATAGTCGCGCTCCGGCGAGAAGGTGAAGGGCACGACATAAGGCGTGTGGGCGGCGGCCGGCGTGGCCGCCAGCGCGATCGCCGCGCCGCCCAGCAAGGCGGCGAGACCGCTCTTCGTCATCATTTTCCTGGCCGTCATTGCCCCGTCTCCTGAACAGATCCGGCGTATTCACGCCGCTGGCTCTCGGTACTGCGAATAGCTCTTAGTTGCAATCCATCGCCTGTGTTTCTATGGTCCGGCGCGATGCATCCGGACCTCCTCCCGGCCTGCATTGCATCTGGAGTGTTGCATGTCGATTTCACCGACCCTCGTCACCGGGCTGGCCGGCCTGGCCGCCGTCGTCGCCGTTCCGGCCCAGGCCCAAGCGGAAACGCCGGTCTGGCGTCTGCACGACGACCATGTGCTGGGTACGTCGCTGGACCTGACCGTGGTGGCCGACACCCGCGCCGGCGCGATGGCCGCCGCCAGCGCGGCCCGGGCCGAGATCGACCGGCTCGACGGGGTGCTCAGCACCTGGCGGGACGACAGCGAGCTGTCGGCCATCAACGCCGGCCGCGAGGCGACCGCCTCGCCCGAGCTGTTCGCCCTGCTGACCAGGGCCGAGGCCTGGCGCGACCGAACCGGAGGCGCGTTCGACGCCCGACTCGGCGCGGCCAGCGAGGCCTGGCGGGCCGGGGAGGCGGGCGACGCGCGGCTGGTGAAGGCCGGCCTGACCCTCGATCCGGCGACGCGCGGCGTCACCGTGCCGGCCGGGATGAAGATCGACCTCGACGGCTTCGCCAAGGGTCATGTCATCGATCGCGCCATGGCGGCGGCGCGCGCCGCCTCGCCCGACGTGAAGGGCGTGATGGTCGATCTCGGCGGCGACCTGCGCTGCTGGGGCGCCGCGCCGGGCGGCGAAGGCTGGCGCATCGGCGTCGCCGACGCCTGCGAGACCGCCGACAACGCCGCGCCGGCCGCCATCCTGACCCTCAAGCAGGGCGCCGTGGCCTTCAGCGGCCGTGGTCAGCGCGACCTGACGGTCGACGGCCGGGCGGCCGGGCATCTGCTCGATCCGGCGACCGGCCGTCCCGTCACCGCAACGCTCGCCGCCTGCGTCGTCGCGCCCAGCGCCGCCGAGGCCGACGCCCTGTCGACCGCCTTCTCCGTGATGGCGCCCCGGCAGGCGATGGACATGGCGCACCGGATGCCGGGCGTTGAGGCGCTGATCCATGCCGCCGACGGCCGCCAGTGGACCTCGTCCGGCTGGCGCACCCTGGCGGACACCCGGGACGGCCCCCAGGCCCGGCTGATCCGCGTCCAGAACGGCCCGGCCTGGCCCAAGGGCTTCGAGGTCGCCATCGGCTATGAGATCCCGAAGATCGCCGTCGGCAACTACCGCGCGCCCTACCTGGCCGTCTGGATCACCGACGAGAACAAGCAGCTGGTGCGCGTCGTCACCATGCTGGGCGACAACGCCAAGTGGATCCCTGACAACTACGTCTTCTGGCGCCGCTACGGCCGCAAGGCGCCGGGCGTGGAGAGCACCGCCCGTCCGACCCGCGCTCCGGGCAAGTACAGCCTCGTCTGGGACGGCAAGGACCAGGCCGGCAAGCCGGTGGCCCAGGGCAAGTACACCATCCATGTGGAAGCGGTTCGCGAACACGGCGGACACAGCTATGTCTCGTCCGACCTCGACCTGCGCGGCGCTCCGCTGACCGCCCAGGTGGCGGGGAAGGATGAACTGGGCGGCGTGACGCTGCGCTACGGAAAGAAGAAGTAGTGAAGGACGACGTCGCGCCGGCGCCCGTGAAGGCGCCGGCTCCCAAAAAGAAGCCAGCCCCGAGGAAGGGCTTCGACAAGGGTGCGTTCTATCGCACCAGCCGGATGCTGCACGCCTACATCTCGGCCTTCGCCTTCCTGGCGCTGATGTTCTTCAGCTTCACCGGCATCCTGCTGAACCATCCGACCTGGCTGCAGGGTGAGGCCCCGGCCGAACGGTCCGTGACGGCCCAGATTCCCGCGGCTGACATCGCGGCGGCGATGAAGACCGAGGACCAGCCCAGGGCGCTGGCCGAGACGGTCACCCGGCGTGTCAAGCTCAAGGGCGCCTACAAGAGCGGCGAGATGCTCGACGGCGAGGCCATGCTGCGGCTCGAGGGCGCGACCGGGGCGACGGATATCATCCTGAACCTGGAGAGCGGCCTGGCCGAGGCGACGGTGCAGCCGGCGACGGCGACCTCGATCGTCAACGACCTGCACAAGGGCAAGAACACCGGCGCGGCCTGGCGGCTGCTGATCGACCTGACGGCGATCCTGGTGCTGGTGCTGTCGGTGATCGGCTACGTCCTGTTCTTCAGCCTGCGCTTCCGTTTGAAGACCAGCCTGGTCCTGACCGGGGTCAGCCTGGCCGTGTTCGTGGGCATCTACCTGGCCCTCGTGCCGTAGTTTCTGGCCCGATTGCGACGGTTGGCGCAGTTGCGTCGCCTCTCCATAGGGCATAGGTGCGGCTGAGAGGCGTTCGCATTCCCCTGTGGCGCACCGGGAGCAGCGTATGAACCGCGGCACGATCCGCGCCTGGTATCTCGTCCACAAGTGGACGAGCCTGGTCTGCACCGCCTTCCTGCTGCTGCTCTGCGTCACCGGCCTGCCGCTGGTGTTCCATCACGAGATCGACGAGCTGACTGGCGCCCACAGCGAGATAGAGGGCGCGCACGACGCGCCCCTGCTGAGCCTGGACCAGATCATGGCCAAGGCCCTGGCGAGCCGGCCGGGAGAGGTCGGGCTGTTCATGAGCTTCGACGAGGACCGCCCGGTGGTGAACGTCACCACCGGCCCGCGCCCCGACGCGCCCGAAAACCAGATGCATTTCCAGTCGCTGGACCAGCGCACCGGCGAGGCGCTGGCGCCCGAGGCGGGGGGCGTCGGCGCGGTGATGGAGTTCATACTGCGCCTGCACACCGACCTGTTCCTGGGCCTGCCCGGGCTGCTGTTCATGGGTCTGATGGGGCTTGTGTTCTTCGTCGCCGTGGTCTCCGGCGTGGTCGTCTACGGCCCGTTCATGAAGAAGCTCGACTTCGGCACGGTGCGGGCCAGCCGCTCCAGCCGGCTGAAGTGGCTCGACTACCACAACCTGCTGGGCATCGTGACGCTGGCCTGGGTCAGCGTCGTCGGCCTGACCGGTGTCATCAATACCCTGTCGCAGCCCATCATCCAGATTTGGCAGGCCACGCAGCTGGCCGAGATGACCCGGCCCTACAAGGACCTTGCGCCCGTCGATCCCAGGTCGCTGGGCTCGATCAACGCCGCCGTCGAGACCGCCAAGGCCGCCGCCCCGGGCATGCGGCCGCAGTTCGTGGCCTTCCCGGGCGGATACTTCAGCAGCAAGCACCACTACGCCGTCTTCATGCAGGGCGATACGCCCCTGACCAAGAAGCTCCTGACGCCTGCCCTGGTCGACGCCGCCAACGGGACGCTGACAGACATGCGGCCGATGCCCTGGTACGCCCAGGGCCTGCTGCTGTCGCAGCCGCTGCACTTCGGCGACTACGGCGGCCTGCCGCTGAAGATCCTGTGGGCGCTGCTCGACGTCGTCACCATCGTGGTGCTGGGCAGCGGCCTCTATCTGTGGCTCGGAAAGCGCCGCGCGCCCCTCGACGCCCGCGTGAAGGAGCTGCAGAGCGGCGGCGCCGTCACGCCCCTGATCCCCGAGCCCGCCGAATGAAGAAGGGCAGGGGCTTCCTCCACATCTTCGGCGCGCCGATCGCCATCGCCGCCTTCAGCCTCGTCGGCCTGGTCAGCGCCCTGCTGGGCGACGGGCTGCGCGACTGGATCTCCTGGGCCGGCCTCGCCGTGCCCGTTCTCGTCATTGCCTGGGCGCTGAAAGCCCGCCGTTCCTGATCTTGCGAAACTAGGAAGCCACCTTGAACCAGACCCTCCTTCGCCGCCTCGCCCTCGCCGGGGCCTCCCTGGCCGTGCTCGCCGCCGCCGCGCCCGCCTTCGCCGAGGCCGAGGCCTCCAACGAGGTCGAGGGCCTGGTCGTCACGGCGCCGAAGTACGTGCCCCAGGGCAGCGCCGCCGCCAGCAAGGCCGGCATCCCGCTGGTCGAGAATCCCGAGTCGATCACCGTCATCTCGCGCGACCAGATCGATCTGCTCGACTGGAACAACCTCGGCCAGGTCGTGCGCTACACCGCCGGCGTCAACGGCGAGAACTACGGCCCCGACCTGCGGGTCGACTGGCTGACCCAGCGCGGCTTCAACCCCGTGCAGTACATCGACGGCATCCAGGCGTCGGTCGGCTCGATCAGCAACACCGGCCTGGACCTGTACGGGGCCGAGACAGTCGAGATCCTGAAGGGGCCGGCTTCCTTCCTGTACGGTTCGGCCCCTCCGGGCGGCATCATCAACGTCACCAGCCGCCGTCCGCGCGCCGAGTTCGGCGCCGAGATCGAAGGGCAGATCGGCAACAACGACCTGTGGCAGGTGGCCGGCGACGTGACCGGCGAGATCACGCCGGGCGTCAGCGCGCGCCTGACCGGCCTCTACCGCGACACCGGCACCCAGGTGCGCGGCGTCGGCTCCAACCGCGCCTACGTCGCTCCGGCCGCCTCGGTCGACCTCGGTGAGAACACCAAGCTGACCGTCCTCGGCTTCTGGCAGGACGATGAGCTCACCGGCGACGGCGGCGGCTTCCTGCCCGCCCAGGGCACGCTGCTGCCCAACCCGGTCGGTAACATCTCCAGCTCCGCCAACCTCGGCGAACTGAGCTACAACCGCTTCGTCCGCACCCACTGGGGCCTGGGCTACGAGCTGACCCACGACTTCGGCGACGGCTACGTCTTCGAACAGAACGTGAAGTACACCGACCTCGACAGCGACCAGCGCGGCGTCGGCGGCAACGGCTTCCTGGACGCCGACTTCAACGGCGTGCCGGACGACTACCGCACCGTGAACCGCTACAGCTTCTCGTTCGCCGAGAAGGTCGGAACGTTCGGCGCGGACAACCGCGTCACCAAGTCGTTCGAGAGCGGCGCCGTCACCCACAACGTCCTCGTCGGCCTCGACTACCGCAACTACGACTACAAGGGCTCGAGCGCGTTCGGCTTCGGCATCCCGTCGATCGACATCTTCGCGCCGGTCTACGGCATCGCGATCCCGAGCCTGCCGCCCGTCCTGTTCTCGAGCCTGGAGCAGAGCCAGACCGGCCTCTACGCCCAGGACCAGATCAAGATCGGCGCGGGCCTGATCGTCACGCTCGGCGCGCGCTACGACTGGGTGAAGACCCAGGACCGGATCGCCGGCGGCACCACGCGCGACGAGGAAGCGTCCTACCGCGCCGGCGTCAGCTACCTCTTCGACAACGGCGTCGCGCCCTACATCTCCTACGCCAAGTCGTTCCAGCCGACGGCGGGTTCGGCCTTCGGCGGCGATCCGTTCGACCCGACCACCGGCGAGCAGATCGAAGCCGGGGTGAAGTGGGACGCGCGCGGCCTGCCCGAGGGGGTGAAGCTGTTCGCCACCGCCGCCGCCTATCAGATCACCCAGCAGAACGTGCTGACGCCCGATCCCGACCCGCTGCACGTCGGCTTCCAGGTGCAGACCGGCGAGATCGAGGTGAAGGGCCTGGAGTTCGAGGCCGTCGGCCGCTTCAACGAGCGCCTGAGCGTCAATGTCTCCTACACCTGGACCGACAGCGAAGTGACCAAGAGCAACGGCGTGGACCTCGGCGCCGAGCTGCCGGTGACACCGGAGCACAAGGCGTCCGCCCTCGTCGACTACACCTTCCAGGACGGCCCGCTGGCCGGCCTCGGGGCCAGCCTGGGCGTGCGCTACACCAGCACCTCGGCGGGCAACCTGCCGGCCAGCTACTTCCTGCCGGTGATGGAGAACCCCTCGGTCACGCTCTGGGACAGCTCGATCCACTACGACCGCGACGACTGGCGCCTGTCGCTGAGCGCCAGCAACCTGTTCGACGAGGAATACGTCGCGCGCTGCTACAGCTACAGCAACTGCTTCTTCGGCACCCGCCGGGTCGTGGTCGCCAGCATCGCGCGCAAGTTCTAGACGCGAGAAGGGACGGCGCGAGCCGTCCCCGATCCGCACGGCAGGCAACGAAAAACGCCCGCGGCTCCTTCCCGAACCGCGGGCGTT
>JBIICO010000127.1:0-9929 GCA_044238855.1 Caulobacter sp. | reverse complement strand
TGCGTCGGGGTCGGCGCCCAAGGGGATTACCTGGCGCCGGTCTCCTCCGCGATTACCTGGCGGGCCTCGGCGATCGCCGCCGCCTCGGTCTTCTCGCCCTTCAGGATCTCGTCGGCGAGGCCCATCAGGGTCGGGCCCGTGACGGCGCCGGCCTCGGCTTCTTCCTCGAGCGTGATGCCCTTCTTCTTCGCCGCGGTCTCGTCCCAGGCGGCGCGGACGGCCGCCCAGTAGCCCTTCGTACCGGCCCAGTACCTGTCGGCCGCCGCGACGTCGTAGTCGCTGAAGCGCGTGTAGGTGTTCAGAACCACTTCATGGACGAAGGTCGTGCTCTGGCCGTCACGCAGGCCGATCTTGGCGTTGTCCTGCTCGTGCACCCAGCCGGTCGGCGTCAGGGCGTGGCGGTTGACGCCCAGGTACCAGCCGTAGACCGGCTTGCGGACCGCATCGCGGCGGGCGAGGGGGCGCAGGGTCTCGTCGCTGGTCCAGCGGGTGGCGCCGTCGGCCTGGACCCAGGTTCCGAGCGCGCCGTAGCGCGGGCTGTCGTCGGTCTGCCAGACGGTCTGCGACCAGCGGCCCTTGCGCTCCGACTGCGGCACGTCCTTCAGCACCCACTTGCCGGGCCCCTGGTAGACCAGCGCCTGGGCCGGCTCGTAGGTCCAGTCCTGGCGCCAGTGCTTGATGACCATCGGCTTGCCGTCGCCAGTGTCGACGACCAGCAGGTGCTGCAGGCGAATGACCCGGCCGGTGTCCTCGATCACCCGGACGACCTCGTGGCCGCCGCTGATCTTCGGGTCGATGGGCTTGTAGTCCGCGACGAAGGGCACGGTTTCGCGGAAGTCGAAGCGGACCTTGTATTCGCCGGCCATGGCCAGAATGGCCTGACGGTCGCGCTCGAAGGCGCTGGCCGGCTTGGCCGCGGCGGGCGCGGCCTGGGCCAGGGCGGCCTGCGGGGCGGTCAGGGTCGCCGCGCCCAGAAGGGCGACGACGGCGGTGCGGAGGAGGCGTTTGCGCATGGTCCGGCTCACAGCTTGAGGGTCAGGGAGACGCCGACGTTGCGGCCCGGCATCGTGAAGGCGTCCTTCTCGACGGAGGTCGGCGCGATGCCGCGCACGTCGCTCCAGTACCAGTACTTCTCGTCGGCCAGGTTGAAGACGCCGCCGCGCAGCACGATGCTGTCGTTGACGTTCCAGAAGCCGGTCAGGTCCAGTACGCCGAAGCTCGGCGGCGCGAAGCTCGTGCCCGCGTCGCCCTGGTCCTTGGCGGCGGCGACGATCAGGCTCAGCTCGGCGCCGAAGCGGCCGGCCGGGTCGCGCCAGCTGAGGCCGCCGGCGAACTGCGTCGGGTTGATGCTGGCCAGCGGCGCCTTGCCGGTCGCCGTCTCGATTTCACCGTCCGTCGCCGCGATGGCTGCGTTGATGGTCCAGCTTTCGTCCAGGATCAGGCGAGCCCGGGCCTCGACGCCGTTCAGTTCCACGTCGCTGAAGTTGACGAACTGGTAGACCACCGGCGGCGAGGAGAAGCTGCCCGAGACGGCTTCACGCGAGATGAAGTCCTCGTACTTCCCGGTGTAGGCGCTGACCTGGACGTAGAGGCGATCCGATTTCCAGCGCAGGCCGAGTTCGGCCGTCTCGCTCTTTTCCGGCTTCAGGTCCGGGTTCGAGATCGAGGTGTAGCCCTGCAGCGGGTTGCTGAAGGAGGTGTTCACCTGCGACGGCGAGGGGGCCTTGAAGCCCATGGCGACGTTGCCGAACAGCTCGACGTTGTCGGTCAGGGTCCAGACCACGCCCAGCTTGGGCGACAGCTGGGAGTCGCTCTGGCCGACCGGCGCGGGGCCGGTGTAGAGGGCGTCATCTTCCGGCTCCAGCTCGTACCAGTCGTAGCGCAGGGCGGGGTACAGGCTCACGCGGCCGTCCAGCAGCTTGATCTCGTCCTGCACATAAAGGCCGGCGAGGCTGTAGTCGGTGTTCGGGAAGGCGCGGCCCGGGAAGACGTCCGGCGGGGTCGGCGCCGTGCCGCCGCGGATTTGCTCCTGGCGGGTCTTCGACCAGTCGCCGCCCCAGACGACGCTGTGACCGACGCCGCCGGTCTGGAACTCGCTCGTGATCTGCACCGAGGCGCCCCACACCTGGTTGTCGAAGGTGTTCAGGCGCGTGCGGTCCGTCGAGGTGCGGTCCTCGAAGGTGTACTGGCTCGTCGTGCTGTCCTGATAGTAGACGGCCAGACGGGCGTCGCTGAACAGGCCTTCGCCGGCGCTGAAGTGGTAGTCCAGGCTGACACGGTCGCGATCGGTCTCGTCGTGCGCCAGGACCCGCGTCGTCGTCGCCGTGCGGGCGCTGAGGACGTCCGCGTCCATCTCGCTGTCCAGGTGATCGTAGGTCAGGCGGAAGGTGTGGCCCTCGATCGGGTCGAAGACCAGCTTGGCCAGGATCGCGTTGCTTTCCAGGGCTTGCGGGTTCGCCTCCGTGCGGGTCAGGCCCGTGCCGCCTTGCGTGCCCATCGTTTCCTGCTCGGAGCCTTCGCGGCGGGTGTAGGACACCAGCCCCTGCCAGGCGCCCGCCCGGCCGGCGACCAGCAGGCTGCCGTAGGTGCTTTCATCGGCGCTGGCGTAGCCGGCCCGGGCTTCGGTCGCCCAGTCGCGGTCGCCGCGCAGGACGTCTTCCGGGTCCTTGGTGAAGAAGCTGACCGAGCCGGCGAGACCGTCGCTGCCGTACAGCGCCGAGGCCGGGCCGCGGACGATCTCGACCGACTTGACGATGCCGAGGTCGGCGTAACCGCCGCGCCCCACGTTCTGGGCGCCGAAGTCGAAGGCGTCCGGGGTGCGGATGCCGTCGACCATGATCAGTACACGGTTGCCTTCTAGGCCGCGGATGTTGAAGCCGGCGTTGCCGTCGCGGCCCGTGCCCGAGCCGGCGGCGTTGAAGCGGCCCGGGGCGGTGCGGACCGAGACGCCCGGCTCATACTTCACCAGGTCCTTGATGTCGGTGGCCAGGCGGTCGTCGATCTGCTCCGACGTGATGACCGAGGCGGTGACGGGCAGTTCGTCGACCGGCTTCTCCGAGCGGGTGGCGGTGACCACGACCTGTTCGACGGTGGCGTCGGCCACGGCCGCTTCGTCGGCGAAGGCCGGAACGACGACGGCGAAGGCGGCTATGGCGCTGGCGCTGAACAGAACGGCGCGGAAGGATTGTCTGGTCATGGTTGCCCCCTTGGCGAACACACAGAGTAAGATTGCGAGTCAATCGCAGAGAGTGGGGGCGATAGACCCGGCCGGGGGCCAGGGTCAATCCTTAATGCGACTGATTCTGAGAAACGTTCGCAATTTGTGGCGAGGGCGCCGGCGGGGCGCGGCCGAGACCGTCAGCCTCGGTCGTACTTGTCCTTCTTGCGCTTGCCGAACAGCAGCCTGGACTCCAGCCGCCCGCGCAGGCCCGCGTAGTAGGCGGTGAGGAAGCCGATATCGCTTTCGTCACTCTGGGGCGTCCAGCCGATCTTGCCGCGGATGCGCTCGGCGACGGCGGCCATGACCTTGCGGTCCTGGGTGCGCAGCACGTCCTCGAGCACGTGCAGTTCCTTGACCCCGTAGGCGTCCAGCTGGTCGCGGGTGAAGGGGAAGCGGTCGGTCTGGGCCGCGCCGTCGTCGGCGAGGTCGCGCAGCAGCGTGCGGCGGGGGGCGTGGACCACCCAGGTGCCGGCGATCAGGTCGCCCGGCCGCAGGCGGTCGCGGTTGAACAGCGGGAACAGCGCGAAGATGCCCGCCCAGACCACGCCGGCCAGATACATCCAGCCGTCGACCTGGTCGTTGCCGCCGCCGCCCGACAGCACGAACATCAGGGGGATCAGCACCTCCAGATGCCGCATGGCGTTGCGTGCGATGACCGCCTCGGCCGTCAGCCGCCCGCCGTTGCGCGCCGCGACCCGCAGGCCCAGGGCCCGCTTGCCCGGTGTGGCCGCGTAGGACGTCAGCTCGAAGCCGGTGAACCAGAAGGTGGTCAGCACGAAGGTGCCGAGCGTCCAGATGACCGCGATGATCTCCGTGTTCTTGCTCCTGGCCATCCAGGCCGCGCCGGCCGAAATCAGCATCATGACGAACAGGCAGGCGACGATCAGCGCCGCGTCGATCAGGAAGGCGGCGGCCCGTTCGCCGGCGCCGGCGATACGAACCCGCAGGTCGATCCCCTCGGGCGTGATCAAAGGCCGCTCGCCGGCCTTGCTGTCCAGGTCAACCGCGGTCATCGGCGGCGCTCCGCGGGATGTAGAAGTAGGTCAGCCAGACCAGGCCGGTGAAGCCGGCGATGGCGAAGCGGATCCAGTCCACGTTGATCAGCTGGCGGCCGAAGCCTTCCAGCAGACCGGCCAGCAGCAGCATGATCACCACGCCGGCCATGATCGCACCCGCCGATCGGCCCGCGGCGGCGGCCGATTCCAGTCGGGGACGGTCGCCCGGCCGGATGATCGACCAGCCGATCCGGAAGCCCGCCGCGCCTGACAGGATGATGGCGAAGATCTCCGTCACCCCATGGATCATCAGCCAGCCGGCCATTTCGACGCCGAGGCCCCGGCTGGTGAACAGCCACATCATGGCCCCCAGCATCGCCCCGTTCTGGAAGATCAGGTAGGCGGTCGGCAGGCAGAAGGCGAAGCCCAGCGCGAAGGCCAGGATCGAAACGGTCGTGTTGTGGGTGAACAGGAAGCTGGCGAAGTAGGAGAGGCCGTTGGCGCCCTCGTTGTCGTACAGCGTGCCGCGCAGGTAGGCGGTGGTGGCGGCCGGGTCGCGCCCGTCGCTCATGCCGCCCGTGAACGAGTAGAACCAGTCGGGGTCGTGGCTGACCATGACCCAGGCGACGGCCGCGCCCAGCACGAACACGAACAGCGACAGCAGGGTCTCGCGCCAGACGCTCCGCACGGCCGTCGGCCAGTCGTGGGCGAAGAAGCGGCCGATCTTCTCCAATGGCGTCGAGCGCACACCGTAGACGAACAGATAGCCGCGCAGGCACAGGCTCTCCAGATAGCCCACCACCCCGCGGTCGAGCGAGATCGAGCGGGCCACCGACAGCGACGACATCGCCTGGCGGTACAGCACCGGCGCGGCCAGCAGCTCCTCGTCGGTCAGGGCGCGGGCGCCCTTTCGCTGGACCTTGTTCAGCAGGCTGTCGAGCTGTCGCCACGACCATTCCCGCTCGGTGCGGAAGCGCTGGCTCTTGAGCTGGAGTTCGGCCATGGCGGTTTCCTACAGCAGATCGCGGCGCTTGAGGTCGAGGTAGGCGTTCAGCAGCCGGGGCCCCACCGCGCCCACCGGGGCGTCGACGATCTGGGCGCCGGTGCGGCGCAGGCGCGAGATCACCAGCTCCCGCTCGCGCAGCAGGGTCGAGGCCGTGACCGCGCGCGAGACATCGTCGGCGGATACGGGTTCGGACTGGGCGATGGTCTCCAGCTCCTCGTCGCGGAATACCACGAACAGCACCAGGTGGCGCTTGGTCAGGCGGGCCGTGTTCTCGATCAGCAACTCGGCGCTGGTCGGGTCGGCGAACTCGGTGAACACGACGATCAGGGAGCGGCGCTCCAGCTCGCCGGCCAGCTGGGTCAGGCCGAGGGTGTAGTTGGTCTCCTCGTCCGAGTAGTCGAGCGAGGCGGCCAGGTGCTGGATCAGCTGAAAGGAGCCGACGCCGGCGGCGACGCCCGTCGACAGGCGGGGGCGGGCGTCGAAGCCGAACAGGCCGACGCGGTCGCCGATTTTCAGGCTGACGAAGGCCAGGGTCAGGGCGGCGTTGATGGCCCGGTCGATGCGCGGCAGGCCGGCCAGCGGTTCGCACATGGTCCGGCCGGTATCGAGCGCCAGCAGGATGTGGTGGTTGCGCTCGGTCCTGAACTCCTTGGAGATCAGCTTGCCGTGGCGGGCCGACTGCTTCCAGTCGACGCTGCGCGGATCCATGCCTTCGACGAACTCGCGAAGCGCGTGGTACTCGGCGCCTTCGCCGGTATCGATCTGCGCCTTCACGCCGAACATGGCGTCGCGGGCGAACAGGCGCATGGCCTCGGCCTGCACGCCGGCGATGTCCGGGGTCAGGGCGATACGGTGGTCCAGCGTCCGGCGTTGCTGCGTCCAGGCCAGACCCAGGGGACCGGTCCAGCGGATCCAGGCGGTCCGCAGGCCGCTTTCGCCGCGCCGCCGGGGCGTCAGGGTCATGGTCAGGCCGGCGCGGCGGCTTTCGGTCGTGACGCGGTCACGGTCGGGCGTGACGGCGAGCCGGGCGTCGAAGGGCTCCACAGCGATCTCCACCTTGCGCGGCGCCCAGTCGACGAAGGCCAGCTCCAGCGTCGCCTGGTCCGATCCGCCGGCCGCGATCCTGGCCGGGGCCTTCAGGTCAGCGCGCAGGCGTCGGCCCTGCCAGAAGCCCAGGGCCGCGTCCGCGAGCAGCAGCACCGCCAGCAGGCCGAGGCCGGCCGGCGCCGCCGACCACAGCCGGGGCGACAGGATGCCGACGGCGATCGCCGCCGGCGCGCCCAGTGCGGCGATCAAGACCGCCCTGAGCGTGGGATAGATCACCGCGGCGCCTCGACCTGGTCGATCAGGGCGCGGACGATCTGGTCGACCTTGCGGCCTTCGATCTCGGCGGCGGGCGACAGGATCACGCGGTGACGCAGCGCCGGCAGGGCCAGGGCCTTCACGTCGTCGGGGATCACATAGTCGCGGCCGTCCAGCACCGCCTTGGCGCGGGCGGCGATGGCCAGCATCGCGGCGCAGCGTGGCGAGGCGCCGCTCTCCAGGTCGCCGGTCTCGCGCGTGGCCCGCACGAGGCGCACGACGTAGTCGGCGATCTCCGGCGTCAGGCGGACGGCCGAGGTGGTTTCCGCCGCCACCGCCAGCTCGTCCGCCGTCACCACCTGGGTCACGCCCAGCTCGTGGATGTCCGGCAGGCCGCTGAGCGCGCCGTGTAACTGCACGATGGCCCGCTCTTCCTCGATCGAGGGATAGGCCAGGGTCTGCTTGAACAGGAAGCGGTCCAGCTGGGCCTCGGGCAGGGGATAGGTGCCCTGCTGCTCGATGGGGTTCTGGGTCGCCACGACCATGAAGCGGTCGCCGAGCGGATGGCGCTTGCCGTCCAGGGTGACGAACCGCTCCTGCATCGCTTCCAGCAGCGCCGCCTGGGTCTTCGGCGGCGTGCGGTTGATCTCGTCCGCCAGCAGCAGGTCGCAGAAGATCGGGCCCTTGGTCAGGGTGAAGCTGCTGGTCTGGAAGTTGAACAGGTTGGCCCCGATGATGTCGCCCGGCATCAGGTCGGGGGTGAACTGTACCCGGCCGAACTTGATGCCCAGCGTGCCGGCGAAGCTCTGGGCCAGGAAGGTTTTGGCCGTTCCGGGCGGGCCCTCGAGCAGCATGTGCCCGCCGGCGAACAGGGCGATCAGCAGCAGATCGACGGTGTCCGCCTGGCCGACGACGGCCTTGCCGATCTCGCCGCGAACGCGGTCGGCCAGCGCTCTGACTTCAGCGATTCTCACGCGTCATCTCCAGTCTCCAGTCGTACAGCCCGCGGGCCGTGGTCTTAAGGTCGGTGAGGTTGCGCGCCTCGCGCGCCGCCTTGATGAGGTCGGAAAAGCGGGCGGCGGTCCCGCGCTGCGTCCCGAGGCGGTCGAGGAAGGCCTCGAGCTGCTCCGGCTCCAGCTGGCGTGGGGCGCCGACGGCGCGGGCGGCCAGGTCGCGGCACAGGCGGGCGTAACCCTCGGCCATGCGATGCTCGCGGCGGGCCATGCGGATCAGGCCGGCGGTGGTGTCGACCAGCGCCGTCTTGCCCATCGCATAGGGCGGCGCCGCGACCCGCACCGGGCCGAACCGGACCGCCGCGCCGATGCCGGCCAGCAGGGCGGCGGCCACCGCGCAGAGGGTCCCGCCCAGGAAAGGCGGCTCGAACACCAGGCTCAGGAAGCTGCGCGAGCGCTCGAAGCCGTGGATGGTGGCGTCGAAGATCAGCGGGCCGCCCTCTGACAGTTTGTGGATCATCACGTCCGTCGCCCGCGCCGTCGCGAGGCTCTTCAGGCCCTGGGTATTGAGCAGGTCCGGATCGGCCAGCAGATAGGTCTCGGGCGGGAGCGCCTCGTCTTCGTCGACGTCGTCGCTGTCGTCCGAGGGCTTCGGCTCGGGCCAGGCCACGCGGGCCAGCAGGATGCCGCCGCGCTCGTCGGTGACCACCGCCTGGAGGTTCGGGCCCTTGAGGGTCTGGAAGCTCTCGATGTCGCCGATCCGGCGGGCGACGCCGTCGCCCAGGTTCAGCGTCGGGCGCGAGCGGCCCGCGCGGCGCTCGAGTTCGATCCCCTTGGGATAGTCCTTGAGCACCGAGCTGCCGACCATTTCGGCAGGGATGATCCGCCCCTGCCGCACCCAGCCCGGATGCCGGGGGTCGGGCCCGGCGTGCCATTTGGGCAGCACCACCAGGCGCACGCCGTCGAAATGCACCGCATCGGTCGTGTCGCGCCGGTGGCCGAGCTGCGGCGTCAGCACCAGGAGCCCGTCCGCCGCGCCGACCGGCAGGCGTCCGCGGCTGATCAGGACGTTGTCGCCCCGCGCCTTGAAGTAGGCCGCCGCGCCGGCGTAGCCGATGGCCGACTTCGACAGAGCGTGCGGCCCGCCGTCATCGCCCTTGCGCAGGTTCGGCGCGTAGACGCTGAGCACGGTCAGGGCGGCGAAGGCCAGCACGCCGACGACGATCATCAGCCCGACCGTGCGGCCCCGGAAGACCTCCTGGCGCGCGGCGGCGCTCAAGGCTGGCCTCGTCCGAGCGCGAAGTCCTCGTAGGCGCGGCGGCAGTCGCTCCAGCCCGCCGCGTCGACCTCGCGGCCGCCGAAGAAGCTGCGCTCCACCACCGAGGCGATGGCGCCGAAAGCCTTGCGGGCGTGATCGGAGAGTTCCTCCAGGGCGGCGATGTCGCGGCTGGTGAAGGCCGGCCGCAGGAGGCCCGGCCGCTGGTCGCGGATGTCCTGGACGCCGCGGAGCAGAAGCAGATGGGCGGCCTCCGCGAAACGGCCTTCCGCGGCGAGGGCGTCGGCGTCGGCGAGCAGCACCTTGGCCTGCTCCACCGAGGGCCGCCACGCGTTCATGTCCTTCGTCAGGTGATCGCGCACCTCGTGGCGCTCGAAGCGGACGGTGATGATCTCGCGGGCGATGAAGTAGAGGATCGCGATGACGACCAGGGCCAGCACGACCCAGAACATGACCGTCAGCAGCGGGGCGAGGCCTTCGAACAGGTCGCCCAGCCACTTGGGGGCTTCCGACCGTTCCGGCGCCTTGATCCTGGTGAAGTCGAACTGCAGCGACTTGTCGGCGAGCATGGCCTCGTGGGCCTGCGCGACGCCGTCCGGCGTCGGGCGCTCGGCCGTATCCACACCACTCACAGCCTGATCACGCCCCATCCCCGTCCTGAATACACGGCGGCGCGGTGACGGCAAATCAAAGGTTGCAAGGACGCTCTTCCAAACAGTTGTTCGCCTGCTAGGCTCCCGGCAAAACGAGGGAAGAAACGGCCATGATCGACAATCGCATCACCCGTCTGCTGGGCGTGCAGTATCCCATCGTCCAGGCGCCGATGGGCTGGATCGCGCGGGCGCAACTGGCCTCGGCGGTGTCGAACGCCGGTGGGCTGGGGATCATCGAGACCTCGTCCGGCCGCCTGGACGAGGTGCGCGAGGAGGTCCGCAAGATGCGCGACCTGACCGACAAGCCGTTTGGCGTGAACATCGCCCAGGCCTTCGTGCGCGACCCCGACATCGTCCAGTTCGTCATCGACCAGGGGGTGAAGTTCGTCACCACCTCGGCCGGCGATCCGCGCAAGTACTGCGAGGCGCTGAAGGGCGCCGGGCTGACCGTGTTCCATGTGGTGCCGTCGCTGACCGCGGCGATGAAGGCGATCGACGCGGGCGTCGATGGCCTGGTCGTCGAA
>JBIICO010000039.1:0-20328 GCA_044238855.1 Caulobacter sp. | reverse complement strand
ATCGCGGCCCAGCTTCAGCACGGCGTGGCTCCGTACCGGGCGTGACAAAAGCCGGAAACACAGGTGAAAGCGGGGCGCCGGAACAGGGAAGCCGCGGTCAAGTCGGGTACTCCAGACGACGCTCACTCGGAGGCAGGCGGACAGGCGAAAGCGCGTCGGCTACGGCTTCCCGTTGATCATATTGATCTTTTGGATATCCCGCCGACAGGTGGCGAACGCCACGGGCCACGTCGGGTTCCCGACAAAGCGTCGTCCGGAGATGAAGCTTTCGTCAGGCGCTCGCGGCCAGCGGCGCCCGCGCCGCCTCGTCGTCCAGCATCGACCGCAGCCGCGCGGACAGGCCGACGGCGTCGTAGGGCTTGTTGATCAGGGGGAACTCGTTGTCGCTGAACAGCGCCGAATCGGCGACGTAGCCGGAGGTCAGCAGCACCGGCAGGCTGGGCCGGATTTCCCGCGCGCGGCGCGCCAGGGTCACGCCGTTGACCCCGCCCGGCATCACCACGTCGGAGAACAGCAGGTCGATGGGCTCCTGGCCCGACAGGATGTCCAGCGCCTCCAGCGCGTTGGTCGCCGTCAGCACGCTGTAGCCCAGGGTGGTCAGCATCTCGACCGTCAGGTCGCGCACCGACGGTTCGTCCTCGACCACCAGCAGCCGCTCGCTGCCGGGCAGGATGTCCTCGCGGTCGTCGACGGCGCCGGGCGACTGCGGCGCCTCGGCGGAGACGGGCAGGGTGATGCTGATCGTGGTGCCGGTCCCGACGCCGCTGACGATCGCGACCTGTCCGCTGGACTGGTTCACGAAGCCATAGACCTGCGACAGGCCCAGCCCCGAGCCCTTGCCGATCTCCTTGGTGGTGAAGAAGGGCTCGAACACCCGCTCGCGCACGTCGGCGGTCATGCCCTCGCCGGTGTCGCTGACGTGGATCGACGCCAGGGCCTCGCCCAGCGGTCCGGTCGCCCGGCGCGTCTCGATGGTCAGGGTGCCGCCGCCCGGCATGGCGTCGCGCGCGTTGACGGCCAGGTTCAGCAGCGCGGTCTCCAGCTGGGTGCGGTCCAGATGCACGGGCAGGGCGGCGTCGGGCGCGATCACCTCGACGGTGACCGCCTCGCCGACCGCCTGGCGCAGCAGCGGCAGGAACTCGTGGATCAACCGGTTGGCGTCCAGCGTCACCGGCGTCAGGTGCTGCCGGCGCGAGAAGGCCAGCAGCTGGTGCGTCAGATCGCGGCCCTTCTCGGCCGCCTGGCGCACCGCGTCGATGCGCCGGGCCCGCTTGGCCTCGTCCTCGGTCCGCTGGGTCAGCATGTCGATGTTGCCCAGCACCACGGTCAGCAGGTTGTTGAAGTCGTGCGCCACCCCGCCGGTCAGCTGGCCGACGGCCTCCATCTTGCGGGCCTGGGTCAGCTGTTCCTCGAGCGAGCGGCGTTCGGTGGCGTCCATGATGACGCCGAAGATCTCCGGCTCGCCGTCCTCGGTCGGCGGGGCCAGGACGCCCTGGTCCAGCAGCACGCGGTACTGCCCGTCGGCGCAGTGCCAGCGGAACTCGCAACTGTAGGTCCCGGTGGTCAGGGCCGAGGACAGGCAGCGCAGCACGCCCTCGCGGTCGTCGGGATGGATCCGCGACATGCCGAACTCGGCCTCGTCCACGAACCGCGCCGCGCTGAAGCCGGTGATGTCGGCGATGCTGTCGCTGACGAACGACGGCGCGAACGGCGGCTCGGCCCGCCGCGAGTGGAACACCAGGGGCAGCGACTGCAGGATGGCTTCCTCGCGCCGGCGGGAGCGCTGCAGCGCGCGCTCGGCGCTCTGCTTCTCGGCCATCACGCGGGCGTTCTCGGCCAGCAGTTGCTGGGCCTCCACGACCTTGCGCTGGATTTCCTGCGTCTTGAGGAACAGGTCGACCAGCACGCTGACCTTCGATCGCAGGATGAACGGGTCGACGGGCTTGAACACCACGTCGACGGCTCCGGCGGAGTAGGCCTGGAAGACGTGCGCCTCGTCGCGGAAGATCGCGGTCAGGAAGACGATCGGCGTGCCGCGGTTCTTCTTTCGCGCCCGGATCAGGCCGGCGGTCTCGTAGCCGTCCATGCCCGGCATGTGCAGGTCGAGCAGGATGACCGCGAACTCGCGATAGAGCAGGTGTCGGAGCGCCTCCTCGCCGGAGCGGGCGACGACCAGATCGTGGCCGAGGTCTTCCAGCGCCTGGACGGCGGCGTAGGCGTTCCGTTCGTCGTCGTCGACGATGAGGATCGCCGCGCCCGTGGCCGCGGGCGCCGTCGGCGCCTCGGTCGTCGGCGCCGGCGGCGGCGGCGCGTCTTTCTTTCGCTTTCGGGTTCCCGTCACGATCAGCCCGCCTGCACGTCCGCGGGCTGGGCGCCCGCGCCGGCCAGACGCAGGGAGTCGGCTCTCTGGATGCCGACCCGCAGCACCGAAGTCAGGTGATCGATGTCGACCGGCTTGGAGACATAGTCGGAAGCGCCCGCCTGGATGCACTTCTGCCGGTCGCCCTTCATCGCCTTGGCGGTCACGGCGACCACCGGCATGTCCTGGCAACGGGCGCGGGAGCGAATCTCGCGCATGGTCTCGTAGCCGTCCATGTCGGGCATCATGATGTCGACCAGCACGGCGTCGATGTCCGGGGTCTCGTCCAGCAGCTGCAGGCCCGCGCGGCCGCTCTCGGCGTAGCAGAGCTCCAGCCCGTACTCCTCGAGCGCGCTGGCCAGCGAGAAGATGTTGCGGATGTCGTCGTCGATCACCAGCACCTTGCGGCCGGTCAGGACGGCGTCCTCGGAACGGGTCCGGGTCAGCCGCGCGCGCGCGGTCTCGGACAGGGCCTCGATCCGCTCGTGCAGCACCAGGCTGACTTGGTCGACCAGCTGTTCGGGCGTGCGGGCCAGCCGCACCAGGCCGTTGAACACGGCCAGGCGCAGGCGGCGGTCGTCATCGGCGTTCAGGTCCTCGTCGGCGTAGACCACGACCGGATGGGCCGGCTCGTGGGCCTTCCTCAGCAGGTCGACCAAGGCTCGCGGGGGCATGGCGCCCGCCTCGACGACGACGGCTTCGGGGCGGTCCTTGGCGGGCTTGGCCAGGATGCTCGCCAGGTCGGCGGCGATCTCGACCTGGGTGAAGCACTCGCGCAGCACCC
This sequence comes from Caulobacter sp., assembly GCA_044238855.1. Lineage (GTDB taxonomy): Bacteria > Pseudomonadota > Alphaproteobacteria > Caulobacterales > Caulobacteraceae > Caulobacter. The sequence goes on along the minus strand of JBIICO010000039.1, from coordinate 17,185 downwards.
CGGCGGCGGCTCCGACGCCGCCGACCAGCGCCACGCGCCGGTCGCCCCGGGCCACGAAGTCGCGAACCTGCTCCAGGCTGGACATCACTTCGTCCCGCTCGACCGGCTTGTGGGTGAAGCCGTAGGCGCCCATCGACAGGCCGATCCCCTTTTGGTCATGGCCGGAGATCAGGTGGACCGGGATGTGCCGCGTCTCGGGCTGGCGCTTCAGCATGTCGAGCAGCGCCAGGCCGTCGATATCGGGCAGGCCGATGTCGAGCATGATGGCGTCGGGCGAGAAGCGGCGGGCCAGTGAGGCCACGGCCCCGCCTTCGTCGGTCACCACGCCCTTGAAGCCGGACTCGCGGACCATGGTCAGCAGGATGTCGGCGAAGCGGTTGTCGTCCTCGACGATCAGCACCACCGAGTCGCCCGGCGCGACGGCCTCGCGGTCGTCGGCGACAGGCACGGGGACCGGCTCGGGCATCGCGGTCGAGGCGATGATCCGCTCGATCGGCGCGCTGCTGGCGCGTTGCGCGACCGGCGCCTGGGCCGGGCTGAAGTTCAGAGGCAGATACAGGGTGAACACGCTGCCGTGGCCGGGGCGGCTCTCGACCTTCAGCTCGCCGCCCAGCAGGCGGGTGATCTCGCGGCTGATCGACAGGCCCAGGCCGGTGCCGCCGTACTTGCGGCTGGTGGTGCCGTCGGCCTGCTGGAAGGCCTCGAAGATGATCCGCTGCTTGTCCTCGGGGATGCCGATGCCGCTGTCCTCGACCGAGAAGGCCAGCACCTGGCCGGCGCGGTTCAGGTGATCGTTGGCCGGGCTCCAGCCGTCGGCGGCGCGGGCCACGCGCAGTTTCACATGGCCCTTCTCGGTGAACTTGAAGGCGTTCGACAGCAGGTTCTTGATGATCTGCTGCAGGCGCTTGTCGTCGGTGTACATCGCCCGCGGCAGGTCGCCGTCCAGGTCGACGATGAAGTCCAGCCGCTTGGTCTGGGCCACCTGGGCGAAGGTCCGGTCGACCTGGTCGCGCAGGCTGGCGAACGACATCTCGCCGATGTCCAGCGTGGTGGTGCCCGACTCGATCTTGGACAGGTCGAGGATGTCGTTGATCAGGCCCAGCAGGTCGGACCCGGCGTCGTGGATGTTGCGCGCGAATTCGACCTGTTTGACCGACAGGTTGCCCTGGGTGTTGTCGCTGAGGAGCTTGCTGAGGATCAGCAGCGAGTTCAGCGGCGTGCGCAGCTCGTGGCTCATGTTGGCCAGGAACTCGGACTTGTACTTGGACGTCAGGGCCAGCTGCTCGGCCTTCTCCTCGAGCGCCAGCTTGGCCTGCTCGACCTCGCGGTTCTTGGCTTCCACCTGCTTGTTCTGGTTGGACAGCAGCTGGGCCTTGTCCTCGAGCTCGGCGTTGGTCTGCTGCAGCTCGTCCTGCTTGGTGCGCAGCAGCTCCTCGGACCGCCGCAGCGACGTCGCCTGCTGCTCCAGCCGGTCGTTGGTCTTCTTCAGCTCACCCTGCTGGGCCTGCAGTTCCGACGTCAGCAGCTGCGACTGCTTCAGCAGGCCCTCGGTCCGCATGTTGGCGGCAATGGTGTTGAGCACGATGCCGATGGATTCCATCAGCTGGTCGAGGAAGCTCTGGTGGGTCTCGGAGAACTCGCCGAACGTGGCCAGCTCGATCACCGCCTTGACCTCGCCCTCGAAGATGGCCGGCAGGACGATGATGTTCAGCGGCGCGGCCTCGCCCAGGCCGGACGCGATCTGGATGTAGTCCCTGGGTACGTTGGTCAGCAGGATGCGCGACTTCTCGTAGGCGCACTGGCCGATCAGGCCCTCGCGCAGACGCAGGCCGTTCGGCGCGTGCTCGCGGTTGTTGTAGGCGTAGCTGGCGGCCAGGTTCAGGATCACCTGGTCTTCGTCGTCGCGCTCGGAGACGTAGAAGACGGCGTGCTGGGCGTTGATCAGCGGCGCCAGCTCGGACAGCACCATGTTGGACACCGTCGACAGGTCGCGCTCGCCCTGCAGCATGCGCGTGAAGCGGGCCAGATTGGTCTTCAGCCAGTCCTGCTCGGTGTTCTTGAGGGTCTGATCCTTCAGGTTCCGGATCATCTCGTTGATGTTGTTCTTCAGCTCCTCGACCTCGCCGGAGGCCTCGACGGTGATGGAGCGGGTCAGGTCGCCCTTGGTCACGGCCGTGGACACCTCGGCGATGGCGCGAACCTGGGTGGTGAGGTTGGCGGCCAGTTCGTTGACGTTGTCGGTCAGGTCGCGCCACAGGCCGGCGGCGCCGGGCACCCGGGCCTGGCCGCCCAGCTTGCCCTCGATGCCCACTTCGCGGGCCACGTTGGTCACCTGGTCGGCGAAGGTGGCGAGGGTGCCGATCATGCCGTTGATGGTGTCGGCCAGCGAGGCGATCTCGCCTTTCACGTCCAGCGTCAGGGTCCGCTTCAGGTCGCCCTGGGCCACGGAGGTCACGACGTCGGCGATGCCGCGCACCTGGCCGGTCAGGTTGGCGGCCATCATGTTCACGTTGTCGGTCAAATCCTTCCAGGTCCCGGCCACGCCCGGCACCTGGGCCTGGCCGCCCAGCTTGCCCTCGGTGCCCACTTCGCGCGCCACGCGGGTCACTTCCGAGGAGAAGGAGTTCAGCTGGTCCACCATGGTGTTGATGGTGTTCTTCAGCTCGAGAATCTCGCCCTTCACGTCGACGGTGATCTTCTTGCTAAGATCGCCCATGGCCACGGCGGTGGTGACCTCGGCGATGTTCCGCACCTGACCCGTCAGGTTGGCGGCCATGAAGTTCACGTTGTCGGTCAGGTCCTTCCACGTCCCGCCGACCCCGGGCACCTGGGCCTGGCCGCCCAGCTTGCCCTCGGTGCCGACTTCCTTGGCGACGCGGGTCACTTCGCTGGCGAAGGCGTTCAGCTGGTCCACCATGACGTTGATGGTGTCCTTCAGCTCGAGGATCTCGCCCTTCACGTCGACGGTGATCTTCTTGCTGAGGTCGCCGCGCGCCACCGCGGTGGTCACCTCGGCGATGTTCCGCACCTGGCCTGTCAGGTTGGCGGCCATGAAGTTGACGTTGTCGGTCAGGTCCTTCCAGGCGCCGGTCACGCCCTTCACGTTGGCCTGGCCGCCCAGCTTGCCCTCGGTGCCGACCTCGCGCGCGACCCGCGTCACTTCGGACGAGAAGCTGTTCAGCTGATCGACCATGACGTTGATGGTGTTCTTCAGCTCCAGGATCTCGCCGCGCACGTCGACGGTGATCTTCTTGCTCAGATCGCCCATGGCGACGGCGGTGGTCACCTCGGCGATGTTCCGGACCTGACCCGTCAGGTTGGCGGCCATGAGGTTGACGTTGTCGGTCAGGTCCTTCCAGGTCCCGGCCACGCCCTTGACGGTCGCCTGGCCGCCGAGCTTGCCTTCCGTGCCGACTTCGCGGGCCACGCGGGTCACTTCCGAGGAGAAGGCGTTCAGCTGGTCCACCATGGTGTTGATGGTGGTCTTCAGCTCGGACACCTCGCCCTTCACGTCGACGGTGATCTTCTTGCTGAGGTCGCCGTTGGCCACGGCGGTGGTCACCTCGGCGATGTTCCGCACCTGACCCGTCAGGTTGGCGGCCATGAAGTTGACGTTGTCGGTCAGGTCCTTCCAGGTCCCGCCGACGCCCTCGACCCGCGCCTGGCCGCCCAGCTTGCCCTCGGTGCCGACTTCGCGCGCCACCCGCGTCACTTCGCTGGCGAAGGCGTTCAGCTGGTCGACCATGACGTTGATGGTGTTCTTCAGCTCGAGGATCTCCCCGCGCACGTCCACGGTGATCTTCTTGGAAAGGTCGCCGCGCGCCACGGCGGTGGTCACCTCGGCGATGTTGCGGACCTGGCCTGTCAGGTTGTCGGCCATCAGGTTCACGTTGTCGGTCAGGTCCTTCCAGGTCCCGCCGACGCCCTGCACGTTTGCCTGACCCCCCAGCTTGCCCTCCGTACCCACTTCGCGGGCCACGCGGGTCACTTCCGAGGCGAAGCTGTTCAGCTGGTCCACCATCGTGTTGATGGTGTTCTTCAGCTCCAGCACCTCGCCCTTCACGTCGACGGTGATCTTGCGGCTCAGGTCGCCGTTGGCGACGGCGGTGGTCACCTCGGCGATGTTGCGGACCTGGCCGGTCAGGTTGGCGGCCATCAGGTTGACGTTGTCGGTCAGGTCCTTCCAGGCGCCGGCGACGCCCTTCACCTGGGCCTGGCCGCCCAGCTTGCCCTCGGTGCCCACTTCGCGGGCCACCCGCGTCACTTCCGACACGAACGAGCCCAGCTGGCCCACCATGGTGTTCACGACCTTGCCGGTGCGCAGGAACTCGCCGCGCAGCGGACGCTCCTCGTTCTCCAGGTCCATGGTCTGGCTGAGGTCGCCCTTGGCCACGGCGCCGATCACGCGGGCCATTTCGGCGGTCGGGTGGACCATGTCGGTGATCAGGTCGTTGACCGCGTCGATGCTGGCGGCCCAGCTCCCCTGCGCGCCGGGCAGGCGGGCGCGGTGGTTGATCTTGCCCTGTTTGCCGACCACCTCGCCGAGGCGCTCGAAGTCCCTGGTCATCCGGTCGTTCAGCTCGACGACCTCGTTGAAGGCCTCGGCGATCTCGCCGTCCAGCCCGGTCAGGTGGCCCGGCAACCGCACGGAGAAGTCCCCGCGCCGGAACGCCCGCAGCGCGCCGAGCAGCTCGCCGCCGGTCAGATGTTCGCCGTCGGGAACGGGCGCGCCGCCGCGCCGTTTGCCGGAAGCCGCGGTGCTCGCTTCGGTCGTCATGACGTTCCCCCGTGGACCGTTCCGGTGGCCGGACGCCGCCGAGGCGCGTCCGCGCGTCGGCCACACCGCCCCGTGATCGCCCAACGCTCCGCCCGACGCCGGGTTCCTCGCCGCCCGGCGGATTTGTGGAACTGCGGGCCGCTGGCCCGCTCGCGATGCCGTGGCCCGTTCGCGCTAGTAAATGACCCCAGGCGGCGCGCCGTCGTCATCGGACCGTCATAGCGTCTCAATGCGACCGGAACGGAAAAAGGTCCGCCGGCCCGCTGCTGCTGAAGGGGGTAGTTCATGCTGAATTCCGTTTCGTTCCGGAGGCTGCTGCTGGGCGGCGTCGCCGCCGCGTCGCTGGCCACGCCGGCTCTGGCCCAGGAGAGCGGTTCCACGCTGGTCGAAGAGATCATCGTCACCGCGACCAAGCGCGAGGAGAGCGTCCGTGACGTCTCCGGCTCCGTCTCCGCCGTGTCCGGCGCCCAGCTCGAGGCGCTCGGCGCCCAGAGCTTCGCCGACTACATCAGCCGCGTCCCCGGCGTGACCTTCAACGAGTTCCAGCCGGGCACCTCGCACGTGGTCATCCGCGGCGTCGCCACCAACGCCGGCAACGTCCAGGGCCAGGGCACGACCGGCTACTACATCAACGACGTGCCGCTGACCGAGCCGGGCTGGACGATCGTCATCCCGGACGTCGACGCCTTCGACGTCGACCGCGTCGAAGTGCTGCGCGGCCCGCAGGGTTCGCTGTTCGGCTCCGCTTCGATGGGCGGCGCGATCAACTACGTCGCCAACAAGGCCCGCGCGACCGGGTTCGACGCCCAGGTCGAAGGCACGGCCAGCCAGACCGACAACGCCGATCTCGGCTACAGCCTCAAGGGCATGATCAACGTCCCGATCGTGACCGACAAGCTCGCGGTCCGGGGTGTGTACGGCTACCGCTCCTCGCCCGGCTACATCGAGAACGTCACGGCCGGCGGCGCGAGCGACCTGACCGTCGAGGGCGGTCGCCTGTCGATCGTCTGGACGCCGACCGAAGACACCGAGCTGTCCTGGCTGACTCTCTACCAGAAGACCGACGCCGAGGACGCGCCGTACCAGAACCCCTCGGTGGGCGATCTGGAACGCAGCACCGCCCTGCGCGAGCCGAACACCACCGACGTGCTGGTCAACAGCCTGCGCCTCGACCACGATTTCGGCTTCGCGAAGTTCACGGCCATCGCCTCCTACCAGGAGAAGAAGCAGGACTTCCTGTTCGACTTCACCCCGTATCGCGGCGCCTACAACTTCGATCTCGGCCTGAACCTGACCGACCCGCTGTACGTGGAAAGCGGCGGCGAGAGCGAGGGCAAGAGCCTGGAAGCCCGCCTGGCCTCGAGCGGCGACGGCCCGTTCCAGTGGCTGATCGGCGCCATGTACTTCGAGAGCGACAAGTTCCTCTACGAGCAGCTGGGCTCCAGCAACGTTCAGGCGAACTTCAACGCCTCGCCGTTCTTCGGCCCGGGCACGGGTGCGCTGATCTCGCCGGACGACCGGATCTTCAACGCCTTCTACACCGACCTGAACGCGAAGGAGACGGCGCTGTTCGGCGAGGTCTCGTACGAGCTGACCCCGATCCTGAAGGTCGCCGCCGGCGGCCGCTTCTACAAGACCGAGGTTTCCAGCGTCTCGGGCGTGGCCGGCTTCGGCACCATGGGCGCGCTGGTCCTCGACCCGGAGGTGAAGGACGAGCAGGAAGGCTTCTCGCCGAAGTTCTCGATCACCCTGACGCCGACCGACACCTTCATGACCTACGCCCTCTACTCCGAGGGCTTCCGCTTCGGCACGCCGAACATGCAGGGTCTCTCGGCCTTCCCGGTTCCGGCCGGCTCGAAGAGCGACAACCTCCGCAACGTCGAGATCGGCGTGCGCAAGGACTTCCTGGACAAGAAGCTCCTGCTCGACGTCACCGCCTTCAACATCAGCTGGGACGACATCCAGCTGCGCCTGCTGACCCCGGACGGCTTCAACTACGCGGCCAACGGCGGCAAGGCCCGCATCCGCGGACTGGAGACCTCGCTCTCCTGGCGCGTGACGCCGCGGTTCGACCTGCAGAGCTCGGTCACCTATCAGCAGGCTCGCCTGCAGGAACCGCTGTTCATCCTGTGGTACGGCACCGCGCCGAAGGGTTCGCAGCTGCCGGGCTCCTACGACTGGTCGGCCACCGTCACGGGCGTCTACCGCTTCGAAGCGCCTTACGAGCCGACTCTCCTGGCCTCCTGGCGCTACGTCTCGGACGGCATCAGCGACCTGAACTCGGCCGTTCCGGGCATCACCCCGAACGAGCAGGGCGACTACAGCATCGCGGACCTGCGCCTGTCGGCGAAGTTCGGCTCGACCAAGGTCACCGTCTTCGGCGAAAACCTCTTCGACGAACGTGGCGTGACGCGCACCCTGCCGGAGGCCAACGGCCTCAGCCAGGGCGTGATCCGGCCCCGGACCCTCGGCGTGACCTTCAACTGGTCGTACTGAGCCGAAAGACGACGGAGTAGGCGTGATGAACAGGCGGCAGCTTCTGGGAACGGCGGCGGCCGCCATGGTCCTCACACCCATCGCGGCGCGGGCGCGGGTCTTGCCACCCGCGCCCGTCACCCCGCGCAAGCCGCTCCGCATCGAGCAGCTCGGCCGCGTCCGCATCGACGAATACGCCTGGCTCCGCGACCCGAACTGGTCGGAGGTCGTGCTCGATCCCTCGAAGATGCAGCCGGAAATCCGCGCGCATCTGGAGGACGAGAACCGCTACGCCGAGGCGATCCTCGACCCCACGAAGCCGCGCCAGAAGCAGTATCTGGACCGCATGCTGGCCCTGGCCGGCGGCGACGCCGCCCAGCCGCCGTCGCCGGACGGTCCCTGGGCCTACTACAGCTACGTTCGCCCGGGCGAGAGTCACGTCGTCCACGCCCGCAAGCCGCGCGACGGCGGCGCCGAAGAGGTGCTGCTGGACGAGGAGGCCCGGGCGAAGGGCCACGCCTACTTCCGCACTCTGGGCGCGACGCACAGCCCCGACCACACCCTGTTCGTCTGGGTCGAAGACCTGGAAGGCGCCGACGGCTACGCCCTCTGCGTCCGTGACCTGAAGACGGGCGAGGTCCGCACCACGGGCAAGGCCGACGTCTTCGGCTGGAACGGCGTGGCGGTCTCGCCCTGCTCCCGGTGGGTGTTCTGGGTCCAGCGCGACCAGTACGCGCGCGCCGCGAAGGTCTTCCGCCGCCCCGCTCGCGGCGGCGACGATGTGCTGGTCCACCAGCACGACGATCCGGCCCTGTTCATGGGCGTCAGCCGCACGGCCGGCGGCGGCTTCGTCGCCATCCACATCTCGGGCCCGGACCTCGACGAATGGCGGCTGATCCCCGCCGCCGACCCGGCGGCGACGCCGGTGGTGGTCGAGCCCCGCACGCCGGGCCTGCACTACACGGTGGAAGACTGGGGCGGCGAGCTGGTCATCCTCACCGACGCGGACGGCGCCATCGACGGCAAGCTGATGCGCGCCGCGCCGGCCGCGCCCGGCAAGGCGGACTGGAAGCCCTGGCTCCCCTACGTCCCGGGCTGCAACATCCTCGAAGTCCACCCCTTCCGCGACCAGCTGGTCCGGCTGCAGCGCCAGGACGGCCGACTGGAGATCGCCATCGTCGACCGCGCCGGCGCCGAGCGGAAGCTGTCCTTCGAGGAAGAGGCCTACACCGTCGCGATCGAGGCGAACCAGGACCACGCCGGCGGCTGCCTGCGCGTGCTCTACCAGTCGCCGCGCACCCCGCCGCGCTGGATCGACTGCGAGCTGGCCACGGGCGCGAAGACCCTGGTCAAGGCCACCGTCCCCGGCGGAGGCTACGCGCCGGACGCCTTCGAGGTCCGCCGTCTGTCGGCCCCGGCGAGCGACGGCGCGCTGGTCCCGGTCACGGTCCTGATGAAAAAGGGCCAGGCGCTGGACGGCTCGGCCCCGTTGCTGATGTACGGCTACGGCTCCTATGGCGTGCCCAGCGAGGCGGACTTCTCGGTCCCGGCGCTGGCATTGGTGGAGCAGGGCTGGATCTTCGCCATCGCCCACGTGCGCGGCGGCTCGGAAAAGGGCCGTCAGTGGTTCCTGGACGGTCGCAAGTTCAAGAAGAAGAACAGCTTCACCGACTTCATCGCCTGCGCCGAGTATCTGACGGCCAAGGGCTACGGCAGGAAGGGCCGGGTCGTCGGCTACGGCCTCTCGGCCGGCGGCCTGCTGATGGGGGGCGTCGCCAACCTGCGTCCGGACCTCTGGGGCGGGATCATCGCCCAGGTGCCGTTCGTGGACATGCTGAACACGATGAGCGACGCTGACCACCCGCTGGTCCCGGCCTTCCGGCCGGACTGGGGCGATCCGCTCGCCGATCCTCGGGCCTACGACTACATCGCCTCCATCTCCCCGTACGAGAACGTGCGCGCGGCGGCCTATCCGCCGATCCTGGCCACGGCGGGCGTGCGCGATCCGCGCGTCAGCTACTGGGAGCCGGCCAAGTGGGTGGCCAACATCCGCCACACCGCCACGGGCAAGGCGCCGGTGCTGTTCGAGACCAACATGACGGCCGGCCACCAGGCGTCGGGCGGACTTGCCGAAGGCCTCGGCCTGATGGCCAGGTTCTGGGCCTTCGCCGAACTGAGTCTGACGCTGGAAAAATAGCATGACCCTGGACGAAGCCCTGGCGATCGGCCGTCTCGACGGCCACGACCAGGCGGCCCTGCTGAAGGGCGGCGAACTGTCGCCGCCCGAACTGATCGAGTCGGCCATCCAGCGGATCGAGGCGCTCGACCCGCTGCTGGACGCGATCACGGTTCAGGCCTTCGACATCGCCCGCGACCGCGCCGCCCGGCCGCTGCCGGACGGCCCGATGGCCGGCGTGCCGTGGCTGATCAAGGACTCGCTCGACTACCCCGGCCTGCCCAGCAAGGGCGGGTCGCGCAGCAAGCCGGATGCGCCGGTCACCCGCGAGTTCCCCTTCACCCGCGTCTGGGACGCGGAGGGGCTGATCCCCGTCGGCAAGTCGGCGATGCCGGAGTTCGGCCTGCTCGGCGTCACGGAGCCCCGGATTCGCGCGCCCACCCGCAATCCCTGGTCGCGCGAGCATTCGCCGGGTGGATCCAGCGGCGGGGCCGGCGCGGCCCTGGCCGCCGGGCTCGCGCCGCTGGCGCACGGCAGCGACGGGGCCGGCTCGATCCGCATCCCCGCCAGCTGCTGCGGCGTGGTCGGCCTCAAGCCCTCGCGCGGGGTCACGGTCCGCACGCGCGGCCGGTCGATGATCGAGGACCTGATCGTCAGCGACGTCCTCATGTCGCGAAGCGTCCGCGACACGGCCTGGGCCTTTGCCGCCGCCCACCCGGACCGTCCGGCGATGGTCCGCGAAGCGGCGTCGAAACGCCTGCGCATCGCGCTGAACCTCGAAAGCCTTCACCCCTCCGCGCCGGAGCCGGAGGTGATCGCCGCCGCCGTCCGCGTGGCCGACCTGTGCGAGCGGCTCGGTCACCACGTCGAGGAAACCTCGCTGCCCATCGATCGCGCGGCCGCCCTGGAGGCGGAGCAGATTCTCTGGGCGCACGACGGCGCCGACTGCGTCGACGCGGCGAAGGGCGCCGGCCTCGATCCGGAACAGGTTCTTGAGCCCTGGACCCGCGCGCTCGGCCGCATCGCCGAGGGCTTGTCGCCGCTGGCGCTGGAGCGGGCCTTTGAACAGGCGGCGGTCCTGCCGCGCCGGCTGGGCGTCTTCCACGAAACATACGACCTCGTCCTGAGCCCGACCCTGGCCGGTCCGCCGCCGCTGATCGGCGAGCTGGCGCCGGACCGCGACCCCGATTTCCTGATGGAGCGGATGTTCGGCTGGCTCGGCTTCACCTGCCTGCACAACATCGCCGGCCTGCCGGCCATCTCCCTGCCATTGGCCTGGTCGGACGCCGGCCTGCCGATCGGGGTGATGTTCGCCGCCGCCCGCGGCCGCGAGGACCTGCTGCTGTCGATCGCCTATGAACTGGAGGCCGCGTCCCCCTGGAAGGACCGCTGGCCGGAGATGAGCCGTCATGTACCCGCCTGAGATCTTCGCCCCGCGCTCGGAGGCCGACGTCCTCAAGCTGGTCACGGACCATCCGCTGGCCTGGGTGGTCGGCGCCGGCGGCTTCCCCACCCCGCTGCCGATGCGGCCGAAGCTGGACGAGCAGGGGCGTCTCGTGGGCCTGATCGGCCACTTCGCCCGCCGCAACCCGCAGGCCGACGCCCTCCGCGCCGCCGGCCGGGCGAGCTTCCTGTTCATGGGCGCGAACGGTTACGTCTCGCCCAGCTGGGTCGGCGACCGCACCTGGGGCCCCAGCTGGAACTACGCCAGCGCCGCCTTCGACTGCGACCTGGAATTCTTCGACGACGCCGAAAGCCTCGACGCCCTGCTGAAGGATCTGGTCGGCGCCATGGAAGCCGGCCGCGACGGCGCCTGGTCGGTGGAGGAGATGGGCCCGCGCTACGACCGCCTGCTCGGCGGCATCGTCGGCTTCAACGCCGCGATCCGGGCGCGGCAGACGGTGTTCAAGCTCGGCCAGGACGAACGCGACCTGGTCTTCGGCGAACTGCTCACCGGATTGCGCGCGGACGGCAACGCGAGTCTGGCGGACGCGATGGAAGACATCGCGGCGCGCTGATCGCGCGTCCTTCCGGCCGCGAAAAAAGCGAGACTCTCGAGACATATAGTCCCGAGACAAAGCGAGACATTCGACCCTTCCCGAGCCATCTCGCCCCGCCAACCGTCCGGCGGCCTGTCCGGCGGGCGCATACTGATCGCATGATCCGCGCTCGCCTTGTCTCCAGCCTCCGAAACACCTTGCCCGCCAAGCCGCCGCTCCGCGCGCCGGGCCGCCTCGCGTCGCCGGCGCAACGCGGACCCGCGCCGAACCTCCCGCCCATTTTTTGCGTCGCCCCGCGCGAAACGGCGCGGTCGAGACACTGTAGACACGCCGGAGAGCGCGGCGCGCGTCTCGACCCGCGCAAGGCGTCAGTTGCCGAAGTACTGGCTCGGGGCCATGCCGAAGGCCCGCTGGAACATGGCGGTGAAGGCGCTCGGGCTGTTGTACCCGACGTCGAAGGCCACGCTGGTTACGGAGCGCCCCATCGACAGCAGCGACAGCGCCTCGGCCAGCCGGGCCTGCTGGCGCCAGACGGCGAAGGTCAGGCCGGTCTCGCGCCGGAACGCGCGGGTGAAGGTGCGACGGCCCATGCCGGCCGCGTCGGCCCACTGGTCCAGGTCGTCCTCGACGGACGGGTCCTGCATGATCGTGCGGCAGATCCGCGCCAGGCGCGGATCGCGCGGCATCGGGATGTGCAGCGCCGAGACCGGGCAGGCGGCGGACTGGGCGATCTCGTCGAGAATAAGCTGCATCAGCCGCCCGTCGCGGCCGCCCAGCTCGTATTCCACCGGCAGGACGGAGGCCTCCAGGATCAGCTCCCGCAGCAGGCTCGACACCTTCAGCACCCGGCAGGTCTGCGGCATCCGGTCGTCGAAGCCGGGGTCCACGTACAGCGTCCGCAGCGACACATGTCCCCGGCAGTAGGCCTCGTGCCGCACGCCGGCCGGCATCCACACCCCGCGCTGCGGCGGGATGGTGAAGCTGGCGTCGTCGGTCATCACCGACATCACCCCGGCGCTGGCATAGACCAGCTGCGCCCGCTCATGGCTGTGCGGCGGGTCGACGTAGGCGGGCGGATACTCGTCCGCGAGCACCGCCACGGGGCGCCCGACGTGCTGGTAGTCCTCCCCCCGTGTGCTGCGTTCCATCTGGCCCGTTCTAGACAATCGGCGATCCGTGATCGACAGCGTGCCACGTCTCGGCGGTTAGTCTAGTGCTTCGATGCGGGGGCGATCACGGAGCCCAATGCCTAGGCGCCGCTGGTGGTTTTGCGGGCCGTGCCGCACGTTTTTCAGGGGCGAGATGACGGCGCAGCACGCGACGAAGGCCGGCGCGGACATCGATCCGGACCTGCGCCGCTTCATGGCCGTCAACGCGGCCGCCTACGCCCGGCACCCGTCCATCGACGGCCTGGACCTGCCCGCCGCCCGCCGTGTGTTCGAGGCGGTGCGCGAGCCCTGGCGCGCCGGCGGCCCGGCCATGGCCTCCACCCGCGACGTCCGGGTCCCGACCCGTCATGGCGAGGTCCGCGTCCGCATCCACGACCCGTCGCCCGCCGTTCCCAAGCCCGCGCTGGTCTATCTGCACGGCGGCGGCTGGACGATCTTCAGCATCGACACCCACGATCGGCTGATGCGCGAGTACGCGGCCCGCGCCGGTGTCGTGGTGCTCGGCGTCGACTACGCCCTGTCGCCGGAAGCCCGGTTCCCCGTCGCGCTGGAGCAGGTAATCGACGTGGTCGGCTGGCTCCAGACCGCCGCGGCGGATCTGGGCGTCGACGCGGCGCGCGTCGCCATCGGCGGCGACAGCGCCGGCGGCAACCTGTCGATCTCGACCTGCCTGGCCCTGCGCGGCCTGGGACGCGGCGCGGAGATCGCCGCCATGCTGCTGAACTACGCCGTCCTGGACCGCGTGGTCGATCCGCTTAGCGCCGCGCTCTTCGGCGGGCCGGAGTACATGCTGACGGTCGAGGAGATGGAGCAGTTCTGGCTGAACTATCTGGCCGACCCCGCCCAGGGCGAGGATCCGCTGGCCAATCCGGCCCGGGCCGACCTGACCGGCCTGCCGCCCGCCTTCCTCGCCGTCGCGGACTGCGACATCCTCTCGGGCCAGAGCCATCGCCTGGCCCGCCGCCTCGAGGCCGCCGGCGTCCCGGCCCGCACCGTCGGCTACCCCGGCGCCTGCCACAGCTTCCTCGAAGCGGTCTCGATCTCCCCCCTGGCGGACCGGGCCCTCGCCGAAGCCTCTGCCTGGCTCCGCGATCAGCTGGCGGGCTGACAAAAAAGAAGGGCGATGGAGGGCCCTCTCCATCGCCCAGTCTCCTCTCTGAGGGGGGAGGGTAGTGTCAGAAGCTCTTGGTGATCGCGACGCCGTAGGTCCGGGGCTCGGTCAGGAAGATGTTGGTGTAGAGGCCCGAGGTGTCGTCGGTCAGGTACTTGTCGGTGATGACCAGTTCGTCGGTGACGTTCCGGACGTAGAACTGGGCGGTGAAGCCCCAGTCCGGCTGCTCGATGAGCAGGGTCAGGTTGGTGTTGGTGTAGGCCTCGAGCTCGTCGCTGACCCGGTTGTAGATCCGCGCGTAGGAGTCACCCTGGTAGTAGAAGTCGATGCGCGGCGTCGCCGTCCAGCCGCCACCGAGCTCGACGCGGTATTGAGCCCCGAACGAGAAGGTGATGTGCGGCGAGTTGGGCAGTTCGTTGCCGCCCAGCTGGTCGGCGATGCCGGCCGATGGGTTGACCGTCACCAGGCCCGACAGCGCGCCCTCGACTCCCGGTCCCGCGCCGTCCGAGAAGAACGCTCCGTTGCAGATGCCGCTCTGGGCGTCGCCCGGCGTCGAGCCAGGCACCCCCGTCAGCAGCACCGCCGGCAGCACGCCCGCGTTGATCAGCGTCTGCAGCTGCGCCACCTGGGCCGTCGGGGCGATGCAGTTCGAGAAGTTGGTCCCGTTCTTGACCGTGACGAAGTTCGGATCGCCCTGCGTCAGGTCCATCAGGTCGAGGGCCTCGGTGTCGGCCAGTTCGGTCTTCAGCAGGCCGACGTTGGCGTTCAGCCGCAGGTTCTCGACCGGCTCCCACATGGCCTCCATCTCGGCGCCCCAGATCTTGGCGTCGATGTTGGTGTTGACCGAGGTGCGCTGGATGATCTGCGACACCTGGTAGCCCTTGTAGTCGTAGTAGAAGCCGGTGAGGTTCAGGACCATCTTGCCGTCGAGCAGGACGTTCTTGGACCCGATCTCGAAGGCGTTGATGAACTCCGGATCATAGGTGGTCGGGAACAGTTCCTGGCCGGGCGTCTGTGGCGGGTTGAAGCCGCCGCCCTTGTAGCCGCGCGAGTAGGAGGCATAGAACAGGGTCTGGTCGGTGAAGCCGAGATCGGGCGACCACTCCACGTTCACCCGGCCGGTCCACTCATTGAACGTCACGCGCTGCATCGCCAGCGGCGCGACGCCGGTATTGCCGGGCACGAACAGCGCGGGGGCGTAGGGCTGGGCCTGCTTGCGGTCCTCGGTGTTGCGCAACCCGATCGTGACGCGCAGGTCGTCGGTGAGCTCCCAGTTCACCTCGCCGAACACGGCCCGCGACTCGATGCTGTATTCCGTGCGGTTGTCGAAATAGTTCCCGCCCAGCCCGGTCGGGATCGGCTCGGGATCGACCAGGACGCAGTAGGCCGGGCCACCCAGCGGCGGGCACGACAGCGGCGCCAGGATGGTCAGGTTGTAGAGCCCGATCGCCACCGCCGTCAGGGTGTTGCTGGTGACGAACAGGTCCGTCTTCGACTCGGACTTCTGGTAGCTGGCGCCGAGACTGAAGTTGACCGGCCCTTCGAACGACGACTGCAGCCGCAGCTCGTGGCTGGTCTGCTCGCCTTTGCCGACCCCGAACTGGAAGGTGCGGAACTGGTTCGACAGTCCGACCTGCGGGTCCAGGAAGAAGCCGCCCGGCGACAGGGGCGTGACGTTGAACGTCTGGCTCGGCGTGACGCGGTTGTAGTCGGCGCGGGTGAAGCTCTCGGCCTCGGAACGGCTGCCCGTGTAGCTGAGGCTCAGGTTGTCATCCAGGTCCCAGACGACGTTGAAGATCACCGCATCGAAGGTGTTCTGGTAGACCGGGTCGAAGGCCGACTCGATGTTGCGAAGGTTCGGATTCTGCACCTTGCCGGCATAGGCGTCGCCGGTGATCAGCCCGGTCAGGATGCCGAGGCCGCCGCCCAGCGTCGCGGCGCTGTTCAGCGTGCCCAGTCCGGCCGAGCCGTTCAGGTCGCCCAGCGCGCAGCCTTGGCTGAAATAGTTCTGCGTCGAGCCGCCCAGGCCCGTGGTCGACACGCCGCCAACAGTCGTGCGGCCGGGGTCCTTGATGCAGAGCTGCTTGCCGACCTGGGTGCGATTGTCGTCCTCCTCGAAGTGCTCCCACATCAGGTAGCTGGTGAGGTTGTCGGCGGGCGTGAAGCTGAGCGTCAGCCGACTGGCCCACAGATCACGGCCGTCGATGTCGTCGCCGGTGACCAGATTGTCGCCGAAACCCGACCGGCTGACGTAGGACCCGGCGGCGCGGAAGGCGAACATGTCGCCGAGCGGAATGTTCAGATAGCCGTTGGCGCGGCGGTTGTCGTAGTTGCCGATTTCACCCGTCACCGAGGCGCCGAACGTGTCGGTCGGCTTGTTGGTGATGATGTTGACCAGGCCGCCGGTGGTGTTGCGGCCGAACTGGGTGCCCTGCGGCCCGCGCAGCACCTCGATCCGTTCGACATCGAAGAAGTTGGAATCGGCCAGGGTGCTGGCGCCCAGCGGCACGTTGTTGACGTGAATGCCGATGGCGGCGTCGGCGCTGGTGGCGACCAGCTTGGTGCCGATCCCGCGGATCTGGAAGTTGTAGCCGCCGAAGTTGGCGCGCGAGAAGTTGACGTTCGGCACGGCCAGCAGCAGGTCCTGGCCGGTTTCGAGCCGTTGCTCCTTGAGGTTGTCGCCCGAGAAGGCCGACACGGCGACGGGCACGTCCTGCAGCGCCTGTTCGCGCCGCTGGGCGGTGACGACGATCTCGCCGACCGTGGTGGTGGTCTGCTGGGCCAGCGCGGGCATGGCGGAAAGCAAGGCCGCGGCCGAAACTCCGAGCGCGAACGCGCTCCGCAAACGCGGAGTCCTGAGCATCTGTATCCTCCCCTGCGCCGTCGGTCCGTACCGGCCGCGGCTCTTGTCTGGTTGGCGCCGCTCCCGACGACGCCGACGGGCAACCCGTCGAGAGCAAGTATGGGCCTGCCAAATGGGCCGGATACTCGGGTTTGAGGACAGAGCACTCGGGAAGCCGGTGGCCATTTCGACCGGGCCAAGCGCTTGGAATCACGGGGACATTCGGTGACGCGGCCGTCACCAAAATCTCCGCCTCCGGATCGGTGTCAGGTATTGCTCGCATCCTGATGGCGGGCTTTCCGCAGAGGAAGGCGCAGGCGCTGAAAAGTCTCCGGATGCAAAAAATTAGAATGCGTTCAAAATTTCATTTTTCCGGCAGGGCCGGCGCCGGTACGCTTCTCGCGGGGAATAGGCAGGCCGACGCATGGAGATCGCCGTGGCGCGTGAAGAACAGGTGCTGGTCGTCGGGGCCGGGATCGCCGGCCTCTGTACGGCGCTCGCTCTTGGGCCGACGGGCCGCAAGGTGACGCTGCTGGAGCGGGACGAGAACCCGCCGGCAGGCGACGCCGACGTCGCCTTCCGCGACTGGAAGCGGCGGGGCGTGGGCCACCTGCGCCAGAGCCACGCCTTCCTGG
>JBIICO010000206.1:0-6115 GCA_044238855.1 Caulobacter sp. | reverse complement strand
ATCGAGATTCCCAGCAAGATCGGCTGATCCCCCGGGACCGCCGACCGAAGGAGCCGCCATGCGCCGCACCGTCCTCGCTTCCGCCACGGCGCTGGCCGTGCTCGCCACGCCGGCGCTGGCCGCCGCGCCCAGGGCTCCGGACTGGCGCGCGCCGGACCCGGAGAACACCCTGGTCATCGACACGACCAAGGGGCGGGTGATCGTCGAGCTGGTCCCGGAGGTCGCGCCGGGCCACGTCGCGCGGCTGAAGGAGCTGGCGCGCAAGGGGACCTACGACGGCCGTACCTTCTTCCGCGTCATCGACCGCTTCATGGCCCAGACCGGCGATCCGGGGGACTCGGGCGAGGGCGGTACGGACCTGCCCAACCTCAAGGCGGAGTTCACCTTCCGCCGCGCCGCGACCGATCCGTTCGTGATCGCCGCCAGCCCGTTCGGGACGGAGGAAGGCTTCTTCCGCTCGCTGCCCGTCGTCAGCCAAGCAGTGAGCTGGAGCGAGATGACCGCGGACAGGAAGGTCGCCGCCTGGGGCAGCTACTGCCCGGGCGTGGTCGGCATGGCCCGTGACGACAATCCCGACAGCGCCAACAGCCAGTTCTTCCTGATGCGCCAGCCCTACATGTCGCTGGACAAGCGCTACACAGCCTTCGGCCGCGTCATCTACGGCCTGGACGCGATCCGGGCGATCAAGACGGGCGAACCCGTGCCCGCGCCGCAGGACCGGATGGACCGCGTGCGCGTTCTGGCTGATATACCCGCCTCCGAACGGCCGACCGTGCGGGTCATCGATCCGGCCGGCCAGTGGTTCAAGAGCGAGATCGCGCGCGTCCGAAAGGAAAAGGGCGCGGACTTCTCGCTTTGCGATGTCAACATTCCGGTGGAAGTGAAATGAGCAACGATCCCGAAAACACCCTGATCCTGACCACCGAAACCGGCCCGGTCACCATCCAGCTGCGTCCGGACCTGGCCCCCGGCCATGTCGAGCGCATCAAGGAACTGACCCGCGAGGGCTTCTACGACGGCGTGGTCTTCCACCGCGTGATCCCGGGCTTCATGGCCCAGGGCGGCGATCCGACGGGCACCGGCTCGGGCGGCTCGGACAAGCCGGACCTGAAGGCGGAGTTCTCGAAGGAGCCGCACATCCGCGGCGTCTGCTCGATGGCCCGGACCAACTACCCGCACTCGGCCAACAGCCAGTTCTTCATCTGCTTCGACGACGCGACCTTCCTCGACGGCCAGTACACCGTCTGGGGCGTGGTCACGGACGGCATGGACCACATCGACGCCCTGCCGAAGGGTGAACCCCCGCGCCAGCCGGGCAAGATCGTTTCGATGAAGGTCGCGGCGGACGCCTGAGGATAATCCTCTCCGGCGGAGCCGCTCCGGGGACATCTACCGCTTACGTGTCCCCTGCGGCTTTCGAGCGGTCGGGGACACGCACTGAAGTGCATGTCCCCGGCGCATCCTACCGCCGCAGCCGGCGGATTGACGTCACGCGGTCGTTCAGGCCGATGGTCTTGATGTTGGGGCTGTCGGCGTCGACCGTCTGGCAGTCGCCGCCGAAGTCGCGGGCCGAGCACAGCAGCCAGGCGCCACGCAGCACGCGGACCGAGGTGATCTGGTCGTCCAGGCCGGAGCCGGCCAGGTCGGGCACGGAGTCGGCGATCTCGAGCCGGATGCCCTTGTAGTCCGGGTTCTCGTAGACGATCAGGCCGGCCGGGCCCGATCCGCCGCCGTTCCAGCCGCCACCGCCGCCGTAGCCGCCTCCGCTGCCGCCACCGTAGCCGCCGCCACTGCCGTAGCCTCCCCCGCTGCCCTCGCACTGCAGGCGGCCGTTGATGTTGGCGACGCCGCGCTGGCAGGAGCGGTAGTAGAGCTGGGTCTCGTAGAAGCTGCCGCCGCCGCTGGATGCGCAGCGGGCGTAGACCGTGCCGTTGAAGGCGGTGATATCGCGGCAGGACTGCTGATAGCTGCCCTCCGGAACGCGATCGTACGAACCGTTCCACGGCGGCGCGGCGACGGCCGTGGCGGCCGCGGCCAGAGCGACGGCGCCGGCGGCGATCGCGGCGATACGGAACTTGGTCTTCATGTCAGGCCCCCCTGAATCGAGATGAGGGCCGCATCTAAGGGTGTTCGTCGATCAGCGTCCAGCCAACGCGTCCGCGCGGGCGAGTTCGATCACGACCGGATAGTGGTCGGAGCCGAGTTTGGGGCCTCGCCGCACCGAAACCGTGCGCCAGGCGGAGCCGGCATAGACCTGATCGATGGCCAGGACGGGGAAGGGCGCCTTGATCCCCAGCCGCTCGGAGACATAGCCGGCCGGCCAGCTGAACACCCCCCGCGTGCGCCGCTCCAGCCCGAACAGCCGGTCCTGCTTCTTCAGCGAGAACGACCAGGGCGTGGAATTGAAGTCGCCGGCGACGATCAGGTCTTCCTTCGGAAAGCCCTGCACGACGTTGTTCAGGCGCAGCGTCTGCTGCTGCTGCGGACCCGCCGGCCAGGGCCAGGTGTAGTGCACGCCGATGACCGTGAACGGTCGCCCGTTTCCGGGATAGGTCGCCCAGGCGCCGGACAGCCACGACTGCGACCCGCGCGTCGCCAGCCCGCCTTCGGCGGTCGGTGCGATCTTCGACAGGATCATCGTCGAGCAGGGGCGGGGATCGTCGCAGGTGGTCACATGCGGATAGCGGCCCCGCAGCGCCCTGGCCGTGCCGCCGGAGCGGGCGTAGCCCTCCTCGATGACGATGATGTCGGGGTCTTCCTGTTCGATCCAGGCGACCGTGCCGGCGACGTCCTTGTTCAGGTACCAGATGTTGAACTGCAGGACCTTCAGGGTGCGGTCGCTCGCGGCGACGCGCTTCTGGGTCGCGGCGGCCAGCAGCTCCGGCGCCATCAGCGAGAAGGCCGACAGGCCGGCTACGATCGCCAGCGCCGGGATCGTCCGCCCCGTGCGCCCGCTGACCGCCCAGCCGACGAGCGCGAAGAGGCCGCCCGCGACCAGGATCGGGGCGGCGTGGGTGAGGGCGTCGAGCCGGTCGCTGAAGCGACCGCCCTGGGCGGCCAGCGCGAACAGGGCGCTGCCCGCCGCGAGCAGAAGCGCGGCGCCGCGGATCAGCTCGGCGAAGACATTGGCGATGAATTTCACGCCGGCGGCTCTAGCATGGGAATCGTGCAGGGAATGTGCAGGCCCGGCGCCGGTATCAGGCGCCCACCACGTAGGCCATCGCCACGTCGCGCACCGGTCCGGAGCCGACCTTCAGCTTGCCGCGCAGCACGGGCGAGGCGCTGGAGCCCTCATTCCGCGCCTGGTCGAGGGCGGCTTGGTCGAAACTGCCTTCGAAGACGACCTCACCCAGCTTCGGGTCGGTCCCCCTGAAGGTCATCTTGCCCGGCGCGAAGGCGTAGGCCTGGGGCAGGACCTTGAGGTTGATCGTGTGGGTCTCGGCGCCGGTCTCGCTGACCGCCATCGGGCTGGTGACGTCCTCGAACTGGAAGAGGATCGGCCCGAACACCGAGGCGCGCTGGCCGTCCTCCCACTGGGCGAAGTCGCTCGGCGCGCCGACGCCGACGTGGGTCAGGCGGTAGTCGCCGACCTGGACCGGCTGGGTCGCCAGGTAGTAGCCGGAGGCGTCGAAGGCGGCGTCATGCCGGAAACCGACCGGAACGTTCAGGTGCGTTTCCGACGGCGCGACGGCGACCGGCGCGGCTACGGGAGCCTGGGCGGCCGGGGCTTGCGCCGTCTCGGCCTTGCGGTTGCAGGCAGTGATGGCGAGCGCGCCGCAGGCCAGCGCGATAGTCGCAAGACGCATGAACTTCCCCGTCGTGTGGCTCCGCAATCTCGCGTCGCCGAACACCGCTGTCTATCGCACGCTTGACGGTTGCGCACGAACGTGGCGGTTGCGCCCCGCAATGAAGCTCTCCGACTTCGACTTTGACCTGCCCGAGGACCGCATCGCCCTGCGTCCCGCCACGCCGCGCGAGAGCGCGCGCCTGCTCGTGGTGCGCCCGGAGCAGGGGATGGAGGATCTGACCGTCGGCGACCTGCCGTCGCTGCTGCGGGCGGGCGACGCCCTGGTGTTCAATGATACGCGGGTGATCCCGGCCCGGCTGGACGGCCTGCGCGAGGGCCGCGCCGAAGGCGGCGGCGACGGTTCCCCCGTGGCGGTCGAAGCCACGCTGCACAAGCGCCTGACGCCCAGCCGCTGGAGCGCCTTCATGCGCCCGGGCAAGCGGCTGAAGGCGGGAGACCGCGTCCGCTTCGGCGAGCGGGCGGACCGCGCCTGCGACGCCGCCCATCTGGACGCCACCGTGGTGGAGAAGGGCGAGGGCGGCGAGGTGGTGCTGGCCTTCGATCTCTCCGGCCCGGACCTCGATGTCGCCATCAACACCCGCGGCCAGATGCCCCTGCCGCCCTACATCGCCGCCAAGCGCGGCGAGGACGAGCAGGACCGAACCGACTACCAGACGGTCTACGCCCGCGAGGACGGCTCGGTCGCCGCGCCCACGGCCGGGCTGCACTTCACGCCGGAGCTGCTGAAGGCGTTGGCCGACAAGGGCGTCAGCCAGCACTTCGTCACCCTGCACGTCGGCGCCGGCACCTTCCTGCCGGTCAAGGTCGACGACCTCTCCGAGCACAGGATGCACGCCGAGTACGGGGAGGTATCGGCCAAGGTGGCCGATGCGCTGAACGCGGTTCACGCGCGAGGCGGCCGCATCGTCTGCGTCGGCACCACCTCGCTGCGCCTGCTGGAGAGCGCCACGGGCGAGGACGGCGTGATCGCGCCGTGGGCGGATGAGACGGCGATCTTCATCACCCCCGGCTACCGCTTCCGGGCGGCGGACGTGCTGATGACCAACTTCCACCTGCCGAAGTCGACCCTGTTCATGCTCGTCAGCGCCTTCGCGGGCCAGGGCCAGATGCGTCAGGCCTATGAGCACGCCATCGCCATCGGCTACCGCTTCTATTCCTACGGCGATTCAAGCCTGCTATTCCGCGCCACCACATAAACTCCGCTCATCCCGGCGAAGGCCGGGACCCAGATCCAGTCTGGGCGTCGGCGGGCTTGGCATGAATCCCGGCCTTCGCCGGGAAAACGGATCAGAGATTGGCCGCCTTTCCCTTTGAACTGAAAGCCACCGACGGCGCGGCCCGCACGGGCGTGCTGAAGACGCCGCGCGGCGACATCCGCACGCCCGCCTTCATGCCGGTCGGCACGGCCGGCACCGTGAAGGCCCTGACCGTCGACCAGGTGAAGGCCACGGGCGCCGACATCATCCTGGGCAACACCTACCACCTGATGCTGCGGCCGACGGCCGAGCGGGTGCAGCGGCTGGGCGGCCTGCATAAATTCATGCGCTGGGACGGTCCGATCCTGACCGACAGCGGCGGCTTCCAGGTCATGAGCCTGTCGGGCATCAGCAAGGTGACGGAGGAGGCGGTGACCTTCGCCAGCCACCTGGACGGTTCGAAGCACAAGCTGACGCCCGAACGCTCGATCGAGATCCAGGCGGACCTGCTGGGCAGCGACATTGTCATGCAGCTGGACGAATGCGTCGCCTGGCCGGCCGAGGAACAGCGCGCGCGCGAGGGCATGGAGCTCTCGGCCCGCTGGGGGGCGCGGTCGAAGGCCGCCTTCGGCCAGCGCGACAGCCAGGCCCTGTTCGGCATCCAGCAGGGCTCGACCTTCGAGACCCTGCGTCGCGAGTCCTCGGAGCGCCTCATCGAGACGGGCTTCGACGGCTACGCCATCGGCGGCCTGGCGGTGGGCGAGGGGCATGAGGGCATGTGCGCGGTGCTTGACTATGCGCCCGCCATGCTCCCGGCCGACCGGCCGCGCTACCTGATGGGCGTCGGCAAGCCGATCGACCTGGTCGAGGCGGTCGCGCGGGGCGTGGACATGTTCGACTGCGTCCTGCCGACCCGCTCGGGCCGCCACGGCCAGGCCTGGACCTGGGACGGCGCCATCAATCTGAAGAACGCCCGCTTCGCCGAGGACGACACGCCGCTGGACGACGCCAGCGACTGCCCGGCCAGCCGCGACTATTCGAAGGCCTATCTGCACCACCTGGTCCGTTCGGACGAGATCCTCGGCCAGGTGCTGCTGTCCTGGCACAACAT
>JBIICO010000038.1:0-20407 GCA_044238855.1 Caulobacter sp. | reverse complement strand
GCCCGTGGCGTTGCCCAGGTTCACCAGACGGCCTTCCGACAGCAGGATGATCTTCTTGCCGTCCGGGAATTCGATGTGGTGGACCTGCGGCTTGATCTCGTCCCACTTGAAGTTCTTCAGGCCGGCGACCTGAATCTCCGAGTCGAAGTGGCCGATGTTGCAGACGATGGCGTTGTGACGCATCCGGCGCATGTGATCGACGGTGATCACATCCTTGTTGCCGGTGGCGGTGACGAAGATGTCGGCCTTGTCGGCGACGTCGTCCAGGGTCTGGACGTCATAGCCTTCCATGGCGGCCTGCAGGGCGCAGATCGGGTCGATCTCGGTCACGATCACGCGGGCGCCGCCCTGGCGCAGCGAGGCGGCCGAGCCCTTGCCCACGTCGCCGTAGCCGCAGACCACCGCCACCTTGCCCGACAGCATGACGTCGGTGCCGCGACGGATCGCGTCGACCAGCGATTCACGGCAGCCGTAGAGGTTGTCGAACTTGCTCTTGGTGACGCTGTCGTTGACGTTAATGGCCGGGAACGGCAGCTCGCCCTTGGCGGCCAGCTGATACAGGCGGTGGACGCCGGTGGTGGTCTCTTCCGACACGCCGGTGATGGCGTCGCGGATGGCGCTGTAGAAGCCCGGCTTGTCCTTCAGATAGGTCTTCATGACCGCGAACAGGGCTTCTTCTTCCTCGTTCTGCGGGTTGTCGAGAAGGGTCGGATCCTTCTCGGCCTTCGGGCCCAGCACGCAGAGCAGGGTGGCGTCGCCGCCGTCGTCGAGGATCAGGTTCGGGTAGCCGCCGTCCGACCATTCGAAGATCTTGTGGGTGTACTGCCAGTACTCGTAGAGGGTCTCGCCCTTGATCGCGAACACCGGGGTGCCGGTGGCGGCGATGCCGGCCGCGGCGTGGTCCTGGGTCGAGAAGATGTTGCAGCTGGCCCAGCGGACGTCGGCGCCGAGCGCCTTCAGCGTCTCGATCAGCACGGCGGTCTGGATGGTCATGTGCAGGGAGCCGGCGATGCGGGCGCCCTTCAGCGGCTGGTCCTTGCCGAACTCTTCGCGCACCGCCATCAGGCCGGGCATTTCGGTTTCGGCGATGGCGATTTCCTTGCGGCCGAAATCGGCCAGGGAGAGGTCGCGGACGATGCTTTCGGACACGCAGGAGCTCCTTTGCGGTGTGACGGCTCTATAGCCGTCCCCGCGCCAGAGGACAATAAGGACATAAAGATATCCTTATGTGATCGGGAGTCTCATGCGCCGCCGATGCGGGCCGCGCAGCTCCGCCGCGTGGCGTCGTCCATGCCCGGTGTCGGCACGATCTCCCGCGCGGTGTAGATCGCCTTGCCCTTCGGCTGGAACCGGAACACCCGCTCGCTCTCGCCGTCCCTGACCCGCAGGGCGTACTCGACCCGTGAGTCCCCGACCGCGCCGGCCTCGCGCCGGACGATCTTCATCCCGTTGCGAAGGCCCGCCGCGTAGGCCGGACTGTCGTCCTTCAGGCCGGTGACGACGTTGTCGGCGGCCGCGGTCGCCTCAGGATCCCAGCCACGCTCGAATACGGGCCGCTGCTCGACGAGGATTCTGGCGCACGGACCAAACAGGTCGTCGGGCAGGGCCACCGGCTCGCCCGCATCGATGTAGCGGGCGAGATCGTCGGCGATGTCCAGTCCGGCGACATCCTTCATCGCCCTGGCGAACCCGTCCCGGACGTACGCGACCTCCTCGCGGGTCTTCGCGGCCCGTCGGCGGTCGCGCATCAGCAGCAGAACATCGTCCAGGTCCCTGGCCCCGCTCGTGGCCTTTCGCACCCGGTCATCCCAGTAGAAGGCCATCAGCATCCCGCGCTGGTAGGGCAGCTTCTCGACTTCGTAGTTGCTCCAGAAGTCCTTGCCGATACGCGCGTTCGGCTCGGCCCGAACCGAGGACACGTCGTACATGCCGATGCTCTCGTTGGCGTACCGGGCGAAGTCCTCGAGGCTCCAGGTCCCGGTCCGCAGCAGGGTGCGATAGGTGTAGAAGTCCGTGAAGCCTTCGCTGAACCAGTAGGACGCTGGCTCCTGCTGCCGCGGCATCCGCCCCACTCGGCGCGGAAGCCAGCTGTGGAGGTGCTCGTGCGCGATCAGATAGCGCAGGCTCGCGATGTCGGCGTTCGGCGTGGCGAACATCGCGAAGGCGTCGGCCCGTCCGGTGCCGCCAATCGATGTCCCGCCCATTTCCTCGGTCGGGACCAGGCTGACGAAGTACGGCTCCCGCACGTCGTTCCAGAACCGCCGCTGTCCGTCCAGGATACCCGCCAGCGTGTCGGCCAGCGCTTCATCGGCGAACGCCCACTTGCCGCGCAGCGCGATCCGCGCGACGCCGCCGGCGATCGGCCTGGCCAGCACCCGCACGTCTGTCCCGCCCAGGCTGACGCTCTCGCGCACGTCGCCGACCGACATCGGCCGCCCCATCCGGCCATGGTCGAGGTCGGAAGCGATGGTCCAGGTCTTCGGCCAGTCCTTCCAGGCGACGGTCGCGCGACGCGACTCCTGGTTCTCGGGCTCGGCGAAGGCCGTCTCACCAAGGATCTGGAACCAGGTCGGCTGGATCACCGGCTTGTAGCTGTCGGCCGCGATCGGCCCGCCCGGATAGCCGGCCTTCACCCTGTAGCGCAGCGTAATCCGCGCGCCCGGCCTATGGCTCACCACCTGCAGGCTGGGTTGCTGCTCGCTCAGCGTCCCGCCGTCGACGGTCAAGTCGGAGATGTTCTTCCACAGCTCCGTCTCGCCGGCCCAGCGGTCGGGCAGCTGCACCCGGGTGGATCCGTCCTTCTCGCCGGTGAAACGTATTTCGATCGCCACGGTCTCGAGCCCGCCGGCGCCCATCGTTGGGCGCAGCACATAGTCGACCGTCGGCTCGCGCGCTGCGCCGATCGTCAGCATGCAGACAGCTGCCGCGACTACTGCTCCAGGACGCATGTGAAGGACCCCCCGAGACGCTTGACCCCCCGCCCGCATGCGAAGCGAAAGCGGCGTCAGTATGACCGCCGCGCCGTCCGCGCGATCACCAGAACGGCTTCGTCGCGGCGAAGGCGTCGAAGGCCTTCTGCGCCTGCTTGAGCAGCTTCTTTTCGTCGCGCGCGCTGCCGCCGGCCAGACGCCCGGCCGCCCAGGCCGCGTCGGCGGAGCCCGCCTCCACGGCGATGCGGTGGGCCAGGTCGTCGCTGAACGCCAGGTCGTTGAGCACGCCCAGCGCGTCCTGCATGTCCTTCAGCGCCTCGGCGAAACGCTCGGCGCGGCGCGGATGGTCGCCTTCCAGCGGCCCGAGGTCCTCGCTGGCGTAACGCAGGACCTTGGCGCGGATGCGCAGGCCGTGGCGGGTCTCGGCGTCGAGCGCTGCCAGGTCCTTGCCGCGCTTGAGGATCTTCTTGCGATGCCTGCCCAGCACGCGGGCGGCGAACGCGGCGGCCGGTTCGTCCCGGGCCTCGGCGGTCGCTTCGGTCTTCAGCCAGTCGCCGGCCATGATCCAGGCCAGCAGGTCCAGCGTGGCGGCCTGGAAGCGCCGGTCCTCGATGGCCACGCCGGCGCGGACATAGGCCACCGTCTGGGCGGTCAGCAGCGCCCGGCCGAACTCGGCCATGCCGGGCAGCTCATGCTGGTCCCGCGCGGCGGGCCGCCAGACGTCGGCGATGAAGACGTCGATGTTCCGCGCGTCGTCCATCTCCCTGGCGATCCACTTCAGTTCGCCCTTGAGACGGTCGACCTCCGGGCCGGCGACGACGTCCTTGAACACCTTCAGCGCCGCGCGCAGGCGGCGGGCGGCGACGCGCAGCTGATGCACGCCTTCCGGGCCGGGCGTCTGGCGCAGGCTCTCGGCGCTGGCGCACATGTGGGCGAGGCCGGCCGCGGCGATGGCCTGGAACGCCTCGGCCGTGGTCGGCGACGCGCCCAGGCCGACATCCCGCCGCCCGGGCCGCCGCACGCCGCCGGCCGCCAGGCGATAGCCACGCTCGGCCTTGGTCACGAACGAGGTGCGCAGCGGCGCGACCTCCCGCAGCCGCCGAGCCAGCGAGAACAGCGCCTCGGCCGGGCCGGACTTCAGTTCGAGCTCGAGCTCCAGGAACGCCTCGCTTCGGTCGCCGGCGGATACCTCGGCGTCGTCGACGACCAGCTCGATCCAGGCCCCGGCCTCCTCGACCAGGCGGATGGTCCGCTTGCTGCGCACCGTGAACTGCGGCTCCAGCATCGTCTCGGCCGTGACCGGCGCGGGCGTGTCGAGCAGCAGCGCCAGATCCGGCGTATCGGTCTTGACCAGCCACTCCCATTCGTCGCGGCCGCCATCGGCGCCGGCGGCGGATTTCAGCGTCTGCGTGCGGACCTTGCCCGACCTGCGCACCCGCAGTCCGAAGCCGGCCTTGCTCAGGCTCTGGTCGGCGGTGTCGTAATAGGTGGCGACCAGCGACTTCACCGTCGGGGCCTCGACGGCGGGCAGGGCGGCCAGCACGGCGTCGACCGCCGCCTGGTCCAGCAGGAACTTCAGCTCGATCTCACGCTCTGGCTCGCTCATGCGGCCAAGCTCGCGCGTCCGGCCGCGCGGGGCAACCCTTTGGCGGGATCGGTCTGGCGTCGGTCGGCCTCGTCTCACGCCGCCGCGGTCCCCCAGCGTCACTGTGGTCATGACGCCTCGCCGCTGCTATGCCGCGCGCGACCGTACTCGGAGTGTCTGCTGATGAACGCCCCCGTCCGCTTCGCCGATCCCGCCCTGCCGCGCCACGACTGGACGCGCGGCGAAGTGGAGGCGCTGTTCGAGCTGCCGTTCATGGAACTGGTCTTCCAGGCCGCCCAGGTGCACCGCCGCTGGTTCGACCCCAGCGAGCTGCAGCTGTCCCAGCTGCTGTCGATCAAGACCGGCGGCTGCGCCGAGAACTGCGGCTACTGCAGCCAGTCGGCCTCGTTCAAGACCGGCGTGAAGGCCGAGAAGCTGATGGACCTCGACACAGTCCTGGTCGCCGCGAAGGCGGCAAAGGCCGGCGGGGCGCAGCGGTTCTGCATGGGCGCCGCCTGGCGCGACCTGAAGGATCGCGACCTGCCGAAGGTCGCCGCCATGATCACCGAGGTGAAGGCGCTCGGCATGGAGACCTGCGTCACCCTGGGCATGCTGAAGGCCGAGCAGGCCGTGGCGCTGAAGGAAGCCGGCCTCGACTACTACAACCACAACCTCGACACCTCGCCGGAGTACTACGACAAGGTCGTCACCACCCGCACCTACGACGACCGGCTGGATACGCTGCGGCACGTGCGCGACGCCGGCCTCTCGACCTGCTGTGGCGGCATCGTCGGCATGGGCGAGACCCGCGAGGACCGCGCCAGCTTCCTGCACCAGCTCGCCACCCTGCCGGCGCACCCGGACAGCCTGCCGGTCAACGGCCTGGTCCCGGTCAGCGGCACGCCGCTGGGCGACCGCATCAAGCGCGACGGCGAGATCGACGGCCTGGAGTTCGTTCGCACCGTCGCCGTCGCCCGCCTCGTCTGCCCCAAGTCGATGGTCCGCCTGTCGGCCGGTCGCGACGACATGAGCCGCGAGCTTCAGGCGCTCTGCTTCCTTGCCGGCGCCAACTCGATCTTCGTCGGCGGCAAGCTGCTGACCACCCCGCTGCCGGGCATGGACCAGGATACCGTCCTGATGAAGGATCTCGGCATGCGTCCGATGCGAACCGGCGCGGAGGCGTAATCCACGGGAGGGCTCATGAGCCGCGTCTTCGGGAAGGTCTGCCAGAACGGCTACGTCGTCCGCGACATCGAGGCGGCGATGCAGCACTGGATCGAGGTCATGGGCGTCGGCCCGTGGTTCTACATCGAGGACGTGAAGACCGACTGGTTCACGCACCGCGGCGTCGCCTCGGACGTGAAGATGTCCATCGCGCTGGCCAACTCCGGCGACCTGCAGATCGAGCTGATCCAGCAGCGCAACGACGCGCCGTCGATGTACAAGGAGTTCATCGACGCGGGCCTCGAGGGCCTGCAGCACATGAGCTACTGGACCCACGACTATCAGGGTCTCTACGACAAGGCGCTCTCGCTGGGCTACCGCGTCGGCCACGAGGGCCAGATCGGCGGCGAGCAGGGCCGCTTCGCCTACTTCGACACCCAGACCCATCCCGGCACGGTGATCGAGATCTCCGACATCAGCGGGACCAAGGGGCGCACGTTCGCGCACATCCGGAAGGTCGCGGAGGGCTGGGACGGAAGCGAGCCGGTGCGGTACTTCCGCTAGGTGAGGCCAAAGGCTTCGGGCAGGCCGGCGACGTAGGTGGCGCTTTCGCTATCGGGATAGGCCTTCGCGGCGGCCTGGAAGAGTCGGGCCACCGCTTCCCTGTCAGCGGGAGTCAGGTCCTGAAGACTTGAAGCCATCTGCTCAAGAGCCTCGACGGATGCGTCCTCGTCGAGTTGTCCGGCGTCGGTGAATTCGAGGAACAGCGCCAGATCCGCGATGGTTCGAACCAGGATCAGCGCCGCTTTCTCGTCCACGCCTACCGCTCCTCGTCGAACTTCCGTTCGACCAGTTCGCACAGGGCTTCCAGCGCCGCCTCGGCCTCCGCGCCGGTGGCGCTGATCTCGATGGTCGAGCCGATGCCGGCGGCCAGCATCATCAGGCCCATGATCGAGCGGGCGTCGACGGTTGAGCCGTCGCGGGTCACCTGGACCTCGGCGTCGTAGCCGGCGGCCACCTTCACGAACTTGGCGGAGGCGCGCGCATGCAGCCCCCGCTCGTTCACGATCTCGACCGTGCGCTTCGCCGTCACTTTTCGCCGGCCAGCACGTAGGAGGCGACGGAGATGTACTTGCGCCCGGCTTCCTGGGCGTTGTGCACGCACTCCTCCAGGCTCTGGCGGGTGCGCAGGGACGCCAGCTTGATCAGCATCGGCAGGTTCAGCCCGGCGATCACCTCGGCGCGGGTCTGTTCCATCACGCTGATGGCCAGGTTGGACGGCGTGCCGCCGAACATGTCGGTCAGCAGGATCACGCCCTTGCCGGAATCCACGGCGGCGCACGCCTTCAGGATGTCCTTGCGGCGCTTTTCCATGTCGTCGTCGGGACCGATGCAGATCGCGGCCACAGCTTCCTGCGGGCCCACGACGTGCTCCATGGCGAAGACGAACTCCTCCGCCAGCCGACCGTGTGTGACGATCACGAGCCCGATCATCGCTGGGCCCAGAACCATTTCATGATCAAAACCGGGTATCCCCTGCCCGACTGACTACGCGCGGGACAGAACCGCGAAGGCGCCTAGATACGCCCGTTAATGTCCGTATCCAAGATGCTGCAATGCGCGACCGATTTTCGCGGGCGCAGCGAGGTCGAAAGGCCACAGGGGACGCAGCGGAACCGGTCCGCCGGGTAGGGACAGGGTTTCGCCGGCCGGGAAACGCTCGACCGCCTCGGGCGAGGCCTCGCAGCGGATCGCCAGTACGACGGGGGCCATGGCCAGGGCGGGGCAGGGCAGGACGCCGATCCCCCTGCTCTCCAGCAGGCCGGACAGGCTGTCCGGCGCGCGGCCGAAGCTGCGGCCAGCCGAGGCCCAGATCAGCACCCGGTCGTCGGCCACAAGCCGGAAGCCGGCCGAGACGCAGCGCAGCGCCAGGTCGCTCTTGCCAGAGCCGGACGGCCCCTCGATCAGCACGCCCCGCCAGTCGCCGCCGATCCGCAGCGCCACCAGGCCGGCGTGCAGGATCACGGCCGCCGCTCGGGCAGGGAGACGACGAACCGCGCGCCGGCGACCTCGCCGTCCTCGCCGGGCCGGTTCTCGGCGTGGATCTCGCCGCCGTGCGCCTGGACGATCTGGCGGGCGATGGAAAGGCCCAGTCCGGAGTTGCCCCCGAACGCCGCGCCCTTGGGCCGCGAGGTGTAGAACCGCTCGAAGACGGTCTCCAGATTGTCGGGCGGGATGCCGGGGCCGTCGTCGTCGACGATCACCCTGACCTGGCCCTGGGCGTGGCTCAGCATCACCCGCACCGTACCGCCCGGCGGGCTGAACGAGCGGGCGTTGTCGATCAGGTTGCGGAACACCTGGCCCAGAGGCCCTTCGCGGCCGGAGACGGTCGGAGGCGCGCCGTCGGGCAGCACCAGCGCCACGATCACCTCGCCCGGCCGGGCGGAGGCGTCGTAGACGTTGCTGATGTCGGTCAGCAGCCGGCCCAGCTCGATCCGCCGCGGCGCGTCGCGCGACAGCTCGGCGTCCAGCCGCGAGGCGTTGGAGATGTCGGTCACCAGCCGGTCCAGCCGGCCGACATCCTGCTTAAGGATGCCCATCAGCCGTTCCCGCGCCGCGCCGTCGCCGACCAGGTCGAGTGTTTCGACCGCGGAGCGGATTGAGGTCAGCGGGTTGCGGATCTCGTGCGCGACGTCGGCGGCGAACCGCTCGATGGCGTCCATCCGCTCCGACAGGGTGTCGGTCATCGACTCAAGCGAGCGCGACAGGTCGCCGATCTCGTCGTCGCGGCGTGCCAGGTCGGGCATGGAGATCGAGCGGGCCCGCGCCAGCTTGACCCTGTCGGCCGCCGCGGCCAGCCGCAGCACGGGCTGGGCGACCAGCACGGTCAGCAGCACCGACGACAGCAGCGTCACCGCCATGGCGATCAGGATGAAGGGGATCAGGTTGGCGCGCTCGCGGGCGATGATCTCGTCGACATCGCCGGCTTCCAGCGTCAATACCCCGACCACGGCGCGCACCCGCTTGATCGGCAGGGAGACGCTGATCACCTGCTCGCCGTTCTCGGCCAGGCGCCGGCCCTTCACCGGCTCGCCGCCCTGGGCCAGGGCCAGTTCGGCCTTCAGGGCGCGCGCGGCGCGCTCCTCGGTGCGGCTGGGGCCTTCCGGCGGGGCCTTCTCGCCCGGCTTGCGGGCCGGCGGCAGCGGCTTCCATTCGACCCGGTCGGCGACGAAGTAGCTGTCGGTGATCATCCGCCCGTCCTTGTCGAACAGGCGCACGCGCGCGTCCTTGGGCAGGTGGAGCAACTGCAGCAGCGTCGCCGCGCGCTCGGCCTGCAGAGCCGGCTCGGGTTCGCCCACGGTGGCGGCGTCGTCGATCAGCCGCGCGATCCACTCGCCCTGGGTGATCAGGCTGTCGGTCCGTGCGTTGACCAAGCCCCGCCGCATCTCGTTCAGCGTCAGGGCCCCGCCGACCAGGATCGCCAGGCTCAGCAGGTTCAGGGCGATGATCAGCCGGCCGAGACGTGACCCGCGCGGCCAGAGCCGACGGCGCGGCGCCGCCTCGGGATCAGGACTCGCGGTAGCGGTATCCGACGCCATACAGGGTCTCGATCGCGTCGAACGTGGGATCCACCTGGCGGAACTTCTTCCGCATCCGCTTGATGTGGCTGTCGATGGTGCGGTCGTCGACGTAGACCTGATCGTCGTAGGCGGCGTCCATCAGGTTGTCGCGGCTCTTCACGAAGCCGGGGCGCTGGGCCAGCGACTGCAGCAGCAGGAACTCGGTGACGGTCAGCCGCACGGGCTTGCCGTCCCACAGGCTGTCGTGGCGCTCGGGGTCGAGCGTCAGCTTGCCGCGCTTCATCGCCTTGGCGCCCGGATCGGCGGCCGGCAGCGGCGGCGGCTCGCCTTCCGGCACGACGCCGGCGCGGCGCAGCACCGCCTTGACCCGTTCCAGCAGCAGCCGCTGGCTGAACGGCTTGTGGATGTAGTCGTCGGCCCCGAGGTTGAAGCCGAGGATCTCGTCGATCTCCTCGTCCTTCGACGTCAGCATGATCACCGGAATGTCGGAGGTCTGGCGCAGCCGGCGCAGCAGCTCCATCCCGTCCATGCGCGGCATCTTCACGTCGAGGATCGCGAGATCCGGCGGCGAACTGGTCAGGGACTCGAGTCCCGCCACGCCGTCATGGCAGGCGGTGATCGTGTGGCCATGACTCTCGAGCGCCAGCGAAACCGAGGCGACGATGTTCTCGTCGTCGTCCACCAGGGTGATGTTGGCCATGAACAACCTTCTGAATAACTGCCCGCACGAAGATCAATACCTCGCCCGGCGACGTCCCGCTGCAGGAATTCCCCTTATAGCGTGGCGTCAATTGGGCGCGCCCATCGTAAACGTGGTCTTAGGGCCTGCCTCCTACAATGCATGGCATGAGGGGGAAGGTTCACTACGAGGTCTTCATCCGGCGACAGGCGGGATCCAGCTGGGTCCTGGACATCGCCACTGAAGACCGGGCGAGGGCGGTGGAGACCGCCGAGGACGCGCTGACCAGCGGTCACGCCGCCGCCGTCCGCGTGAGCAAGGAAATCTTCGACGAATCGACCGGCGAGTTCTCCTCGGTGACGATCCTCGAGAGGGGCGCGCCTGAACGGGCCAAGAAGAAACCGCCGCGCGAGGACAACGAGCCGCTCTGCGTCAGTCCCGCCGACCTCTATACCTGTCATGCGCGCGAGCGGATCGGCCGGCTGCTCGACAGCTGGCTGCAGCGCCAGCGCGCGACGCCGTTCGAACTGCTGCACCGTCCCGACCTGGTCGAGCGGCTGGAAGCCTCGGGCACCGAACTGCAGCACGCCATCCAGAAGGTCGCCATTCCCGAGGCCCAGGCCCGCGGCATCGGCGTCCATGAGATCATCCGGTCCTTCCAGCGCCTGGCCGAGCGCACCATCGAGCGCATCCTGAAGGACGCCCGGAAGGGCCAGCTTCCGGACCTGGACAAGGAAGGCTTCGCCGCCGCCGCCATGCGGCTGGTCGACGAGCCCGAGCGCGCCTACCTTCTGGGCGCCGGCGTCGCCGCCTCGATCGCGCCCGCCAAGGGCTGGGCCGACAAGGTCGGCCTGCTGCTCGACCTCGCCGACGCCGCCCCCACCGATCCCCAGGCCCGCCAGATGGCGCTGGCGGTGATCGAGCAGCCGCTGGCCGAGATACTCGGCTCGCGCACCGGCCTGGCGGACCTGCTCGGTTCGGATCTCGACCTCGGCGGCCAGCTGGCCGCCATGACCCGGCTGGCCGGCGCCGACTCGGTCGAGGCCCTGATCTCCATCGAGCCGACCGTGGCCCGCACCATGCCGCCCCTGGAGGGCCCGGCCGCCCGCCTCGCCAACTGGCTCGGCGGTCCGCACTTCGAAAGCTGCCGCGTCGCCATCGCCCAGCGCGTGCTGAAGGAACTGACTGGCCCACGCCGCCTCAAGCCGGGCATGGCCGAGGCGGAGATCGAACTGCTGCGCGCCCTCGCCATGGCCCTGACGGCCGCCGGCGGCCGCATCCTGTCGATCGAGGACATCCACGACGCCTTCGTCGCCCGCTCCAAGGGACTGGTGACGGGCGACTTCGTCGACGCCCTGCTGGGCAAGGACCGCAGCGCCCGCGAGGAGATCGAGCTGCTGGTCCGCCTGGCCGAGAACGTCACCGGCGGGGCCAACAAGCGTCAGGCCGCCCGCTGGCTGAACGCCAACGTCACCGCCCTGCGCTTCGAGAAGGAGCTGCGCTTCGGTCCGGATAGCCCGTCGGCCAAGCTGGCCTCGCTGGCCGGGATTCAGAAGTCGATCCTGCGCGCCGGCCTGGTGCCCGAGGACGCCGCCCCGATCCAGGGCCGGATCGGCGAGATCGGCGGCCTCATCGAGGCCGACGCCAAGCTGATCGCCGGCGTGGTCAGGGCCTCGGCCCCGGTCGTCAGCCGCCTGCACCTGCTGCTGAAGATGGCGATCGGCGAAGCCGGTCCGCTCGGCCCGGCCAGCGAGCGCGCCCGCCACGAGGCCGCCAAGCTGATGCGCAGCCCCGACCTTCGCGAAGCGCTCCAGAAAGCCCCCGAGACCGTCGGCCGTGTCCGCGAACTGGCCCAGGCGGCCGGCCTCGCGGCCTAAAGCCCCAGCGCGTCCCTCAACGCCGCCGTCACTCGCCCCACGTCGCTGTCCTCCATCGCGGGAAACAGCGGCAGGCTGAGGCACCGCGCGTACCAGGCCTCGGCGCCCGGCAGCGAGATCTCGCCGTTGCGCGCCCGCCAGTAGGGCTGGGTGTGGACGGGGATGTAGTGGACCTGCGAGCCGATCCCGGCCGCCGCCAGCCGCTCGACCACGGTCCGGCGCGACACACCGGCCGCCTCGAAGTCGATCAGCGCCGTCAGCAGATGCAGCACCGGGTCCGACCATGGCATCGGCGGGGGCAGGGCGACCACCGGCTCCAGCGGCGCGAACGCCTGGCGGTACAGGTCGACGAGGCGCCGCCGGCGGCCGGAGAACCGCGCCAGCTTGGCCAGCTGCGACAGGCCCAGCGCGCAGGCGACGTCGGGCAGCCGATAGTTGAAGCCCGGCTCGGCCATCTCGTAGAGCCACGGATCGCCGCCCTCGGGCCGGCTCATGCCGTGGCTGCGGAACCGCCGCAGCTTTTCCGCCAGCGCGCCTTCGCTGGTGGTCAGCATGCCGCCCTCGCCGGTGGCGATGGTCTTGACCGGATGGAACGAGAAGCTGGCCAGCGCGCCGTAGCGCCCGCTGCCGACCGCGTCGCCGTGTCCGTCGAACAGCATCCGCCCGCCCAGGGCATGCGGCGCGTCCTCGACCAGCACTGCGCCCACGCCGTCGGCCAGCGCCTTCAGTCCGGGCAGGTCGCAGATCTCGCCACGCAGGTGGACCGGCAGCACGGCCTTCACCCGCCGCCCCTTCGCCCGCTCCAGCGCCTCGGCCAGCGTTCCGGGCGTCATCAACCCGGTGTCCGGGTCGACATCGGCGAACACCACGTCCGCACCCACGTAGGCCGCGCAGCTGGCGGTCGCCAGGAAGGTCACCGACGGCACGATGCAGACGTCGCCCGGCCCGACGCCCAGCGCCAGCATGGCCAGATGCAGCGTCGCCGTCCCGTTGGCCGCGGCCACCGCGTGGGCCGCGCCCACGGTCTCGGCGAAGGCCTGCTCGAACCTGGCGACGGTCGGGCCGGTGGTCAGAAAGTCGGCCCGCAGCGCCTGCGCCACCGCGGCGACGTCGTCGTCCTCGATGGTCTGGCGACCGTAGGGCAGGAAGCCATCGGTCAAGCGCCGGTCTCCGCGAGCATGGCCGTCAACCGCTCGGGGGTCAGCCAGTCGTCGTTGTTGTCGGACGCGTA
Source organism: Caulobacter sp. (assembly GCA_044238855.1). Lineage (GTDB taxonomy): Bacteria > Pseudomonadota > Alphaproteobacteria > Caulobacterales > Caulobacteraceae > Caulobacter. Next base: position 7,360 of record JBIICO010000038.1, on the reverse strand, counting down.
GGCGAAGCTCTCGTCGACCGGCCGGGCGCCGTCCTCGGGCCCGAACGGCTTGCGGGTGTATTCGACGAAGGAGGGCTCGATCGCGTAGCGGTCGCCCAGGTCGACGGTCTGCCGCGCGTCGTCGGCGCCGACCATGATCTCGTGCAGCTTCTCGCCCGGCCGGATGCCCACGACCTTCACCCCCGCGCCCGGCGCCATCGCCTGGACCAGGTCCGGCATCGCCATGGACGGGATCTTTGGCACGAAGATCTCGCCGCCGCGCATGATCTCAAGCGACGACAGCACGAACTCGACGCCCTGGTTCAGGGTGATCCAGAAGCGGGTCATGCGGGGGTCGGTGACCGGCAGCTCGGTCGCGCCCTGGGCCAGCAGCCGGCGGAACAGCGGCACCACGCTGCCGCGCGAGCCGACCACGTTGCCGTACCGCACGACCGCGAACTTGGTGCCGATGTCGCCGGACAGGTTGTTGGCCGCCACGAAGGTCTTGTCGGACGCCAGCTTGGTCGCGCCGTACAGGTTGACCGGATTGCAGGCCTTGTCCGTCGACAGCGCGATCACCTGCCTCACATGGTTGGACAGGCTGGCCCAGACCACGTTCTCGGCGCCGATGATGTTGGTCTGGATGCACTCCGAGGGATTGTACTCGGCGGCGGGCACCTGCTTCAGGGCGGCGGCGTGGATGACGATGTCGACGCCGCGCAGCGCCAGCGTCAACCGCGAACGGTCGCGCACGTCGCCCAGGAAGAAGCGCATCCGCGCCATGTCCTCAGGGCCGAACTGCTCGCGCAGTTCCTGCTGCATGTCGCTCTGCTTCAGCTCGTCGCGCGAATAGACGATCAGCTTGCGCGGGCTGTAGCGCTTCAGCACGGTCTCGATGAAGCGCTTGCCGAACGAGCCGGTGCCGCCGGTCACGAGGATGACCTTGCCGTCGAGGTCGAGGTTGGTGGGCGCGAAGGCGGCCATGGTGACTCCGGGGCGGCGACCGCGTCGGTGAGTGTGAGTCCCGCCCGGGAGCAGGCTTCGGCTGAAATCGTAAACGCGCCGTCAACCATAACTGCGCGATACGTCGCGGCATGGACCGCCGCACCGCCCTCGCCGCCGCCGCAACCGCGCTCGCCGCCGCCGTTCCCGCCGTCGCTTCCGCCGCCAGCGCCAAGAAGAACGAGGGCAGCAGCGTCACCTACGTGCCTGTGAAATCGATCTCGGCGACGATCATGCGCCGGGACGGCAGCCGGGGCGTGATCACCATGGAATGCGGCCTCGACATCAACGACGAGACCCTGCGCCTGCGGGCCAACCAGCTCCAGCCCCGCCTGCGGGACGCCTACGCCAGCACGCTGCAGACTTACGTCGGCGGCCTGCCTCGCGCGGCCCTGCCGAACGCCGACTATCTGGTCGGCGAGATGCAGAAGGCCACCGACCGCGTCCTGGGCAAGAAGGGCGGAAAGTTCCTGGTCGGCACCATCATGGTGACCTGACGAGGCCGGCGGCGCGAATCCCGCCGCCGGCGTCACATCGCGCTGATGCCGCCGTCCAGCTTCAGCTCTGCGCCGGTCATGAACTTGCTCTCCTCGCTGGCCAGGTAGAGCACGGCGTTGGCGATATCGAGCGTCTCGCCGATGTGGCCGATCGGGATCTGGCGGCCCAGCTTGGCCTCGCCCTCTTCCTTGCCGAACATCTGGCGGATGGGGTCCAGGATCGGGGTGTCGATGAAGGTCGGGTGGATCGAGTTGGACCGGATCGCGAGCTTCTGCTTGGCGCAGTAGAGGGCGATGTTCTTGCTCAGCAGCCAGACCGCCGCCTTCGAGGCGTTGTAGGACGGATTGTTGTGCCCCGCGATCAGGCCGGCGATCGAGCTGACGTTGACGATCGAGCCCGGCTGGTTCTGGCGCATGTACTTCAGGGCGTGCTTGGCTCCCAGGAACACGCTGTCGACGTTGACGGCCATCACGTCCCGGAATTCCTCCAGGCTGCACTGCTCCAGGTTGCCGCCCTTGCTGATGCCGGCGTTGTTCACCAGCACCGAGATCCCGCCCATGGCCGCGTCGGCCTCCTCGAGGGCGTAGATCCACTGGTCCTCCTTGGTGACGTCGAGCGGGAAGGCGAAGGCCGTGCCCTCGCCATGCGCCCTGTCGAGCTCGGCGGCGACGGCCTTGGCGCCGTCGTGGTTCAGGTCGGCCAGGCTGACCAGCGCGCCCTCCTCGGCCAGCCGCCGGGCCATGGCCGCGCCCAGCCCCTGGGCGGCGCCGGTGATGAAGGCCTTCTTGCCGGCGACCCGGCCCGTGCGCGTGGTCATGGTCTCGCTCCCTGTGTTGTTCTTATTCGAAGATCAGGTCGGTCGCGGCTGACAGCTCGGCCAGGGCCTGGTCGACGCCGCCGACCTTGATCGCCCGCATGCCCAGCATCGCGGCCGGCTTGCAGTTGATGCCCAGGTCGTCGAGGTAGACGCAGTCGGCCGGATCCACCGCCAGCAGTTCGCACATCATCTGGTAGATGCGCGGGTCGGGCTTGCGCACGCCGGCTTTGGAACTTTCGATCACGGCGTCGAACAGCTCCATGATCCCGGCCACCTGCGCGGCCTTCTCGCTGGTGCCGGACATGCCGGCGCCGTGGCCGGTCTGGACGTTGTTGGTGATGCAGCCGACCTTGAAGTGCTCCTTGCACTGCTTCAGCGCCGCCACCATCCGCGGCCGCACGTCGCCGGACAGGCGCGGCAGGATCTCGGCCCCGCGCACGGCGTGGCCCAGGGCGGTGGACTCCTCGAGGAACTTCACGTCGAAGGCCGCCGTGTCGATCTCGTTGCGCTCGAACAGGGCCCAGGCGTTGCTGTCGGGATTGGTCGCGTTGATGCCGCGGATGAAGTCCTTCGGCAGGCCCTTCTCGGCCTCGTAGTGATTGAAAGCCTCGAACGGCGAGGAGGTGATCACCCCGCCGAAATCCCAGATAACCGCCGCGACCGCCACGTACTTCTCCCCATGATTTTCGGCGCGGACGCTAGACAGGAGGGGAGGGCGGTGCAACCCGTGACGGATGCTTCCCCGTCCGTTCCGTATCGTCATCTTCACCCTGGCCTGCACGGTGATCGTCTGGCTTTCGCTGGCCCCGACCACGGCGCTGCCGTCGGTCACACTGTGGGACAAGTTCGAGCACGCCGGCGCATATCTTGGCCTTGCCCTGCTGGGCGCCTGGGCGTTTCTGGGCCGGACCTGGCCGCTGGCCGGCGGTCTCTTCGCGCTCGGCGTCGGAGTGGAGATCGCCCAGGCGACGATGGGCTGGGGCCGCCAGGGCGACCCCGCCGACGCCCTCGCCAACACGATCGGCATCGCGCTCGGCCTGCTGCTGGCGCGCGGGCTGCGCGAACTGCCCATGGTTAAATCTCGCGCTCGCGGGGAATAGGCCGCGAGGCCCGGCCCTTCGGCGCTATCCTGTCGCCTGAACCGTTATCCGCAGAGGTCGCCATGACCATCCGCCTTCCGCTTGTCGTCTCCGTCTCGCTGGTCGCCCTCGGGCTGGCCGGCTGCAACTTCGGCAAGGCCGAGCAGGCCGCCGCGCCCGCTCCGGCGGCGAAGGCGGTCGCCTGTGAATGCCCGGCCGACGCCGCCCCGGCGAAAGCCGCCGAGACCGGGAAGGCGTCGGCCACGACGGCCTCGACCCGGTCCGCGACCGTCACCCGCGTCGTCCGCCGCTCTGGCGGCGAGACCGGCGCGCGGCGCACCGGCGGCGGCTACGTCTACGCCGAACGGTCGGACGAACGCCTGGCCGGCGGCCCCTATCATCGTCGCTACGCCAGCGGCGTCAGCGTCTCGGTCGAGGAGACGGAGACCTCCAGCGAACGCTACCGCTACCGCGAGACGGAAGAGCGCTGGGGCTCGCGTGGCGGCGTCGCCTACGGCTCGTCGTCGTCCTCGTCGTCGAGCGGCGGCGGCTATGCCGAAGGCTACGGCCGCGACGGCGGCCGTTACGGACCGCCGCATCCGCGCGAGCGCCGCCGCTACGCCCTCGCCGGCACGGACCGCGACGGCTACCTGACCTGGCCCGGCAAGGTCGAGGACTAGCCTGGCCGCGCCAGCACCCCGAACCCGGCCTTCCTGAACACCGCCGAGGCCCGCGGGCCCTGCAGCCAGCCGAGGAAGCTCGCCGCCGACGGATCGCGCGAGCCGGTCACCACCGCGCCCGGATAGACGATGGCCGGGTGGCTGCCGGCCGGGAAGGTCCCGACCACCCGCACCCTGGGATCGGCCCTGGCGTCGGTCGCGTAGACCATGCCCAGCGGCGCTTCGCCCCGGGACACATAGGCCAGCGCCGCCCGCACGTTCTCGCCCGGCAGCAGCTTGCCCTCGACCGAGGGCCAGACGCCCAGCGCGGTCAGTGACGCCTTGGCGTACTTCCCGGCCGGCACGGCGTTGACGTCGGCCACGGCCAGCCGGCCGGCCCCGAGCGCCCGGGCCAGCGGCATGCCCCGGCCGATCTTCAGCGTGGTCTTCGAGCCCGTCGGCGCGATCAGCACCAGGCTGTTGGACAGCAGGTCCCGCCGCGAGGCGGCCACGATCAGCTTCCGCTCGGCCAGCCAGTCCATCCACTCGAGGTCGGCGGACAGGAACAGGTCGGCCGGCGCCCCCTGGCCGATCTGGCGCGCCATCGCCGAGGAGGCGCCGAAGCTCAGCCTGGTTTCCCCGCCCCCGCTCGCGCTCCACATTCTGGCCGCCGCGCTCAGCGATTCCTGCAGCGAGGCGGCGGCGAACACCGTCACCGGCGCGGCGGCCTGCGCGATGCTCGGCGGGACCGCGAGGCCCAGTCCGGCGAGCAGCAGGCCACGTCTGTCGAACATCGTCGTTAAGTTCCCGGAAACCATCTGGCCCACGCCTTGCGCGCCATCCTCCTTGCTGCACCGAAACGGGACAAGGGGAGAGTCATGCGTTCGCCGAACGGGCCGTTGTTCAAGCGTTACGAGATCATCGCGGTGATCGCCTTCGTGACCGTCGCCGCCGGCCTCGCCGCGCTGCGTCTGGTTTACTGAGTCCGCGGCGGTCCGGGAACGCATCCGGGCCGCCCGCGCTTACCCAGCCTGGGATGGGGCTGGAGGTTGTGCGCTGGAACACCGCGCCGCCGGGCCGCCGTCGCGGCCTGACGATCGTCGGGGTTCTGGTGGTGGCGATCGTCGCCTTCATCCTGATCTTCGACTGGAACTGGCTGCGCCCGCCGCTGGCCGCGGCCGCGTCGGCGCGGCTGAACAGGCCGGTCGCCATCGACGGCGATCTCGACGTCCATCCCTTCTCGCTCAAGCCCCGCGCCGAGATTCACGGCCTGCGGATCGGCCAGCCGAACTGGGCCAAGGGCGACATGGCGTCGGTGGAGCGTCTCGCCATCCAGGTGGAGCTCCTGCCCCTGCTGGTCGGCCGCGTGGTCATGCCCTACGTCGAGATTCGGCGTCCAGACGTGAAGCTGCGCCGGCTGGCCGACGGTCGCGCGAACTGGAGCTTCGGCTCGGGTGGCAAGGGCGGCGCCAGGCTGCCGGCCATCCGGCGCTTCATCATCGACGAGGGCAGGCTGCGCCTCGACGACGCGCAGCGTAAGACCACCTTCGTCGGCACGATCTACACCGACGAACGGGCTGAAGGGACCAACCGCGGCGTCTTCGCCCTACGCGGCGACGGCGAGTTGAACGGCGAAAAGTTCACCGCCCAGATCACCGGCGCGCCGCTGCTCAACGTCTCGCAGTCGAGGCCCTATCCGTTCGACGCCGACGTCCGCGCCGGCGCCACGCGGGTGATCGCCAAGGGCAGCATCACCCGGCCCTTCGACCTCGGCCGCTTCACCACGAAGCTGACCGTCACGGGGCGCGACCTGAACGACCTCTACGGCCTGACGGGGCTGGCCCTGCCCAATACGCCGCCGTACCGGGTGTCGGGCGACCTGACCCGCCAGCGCACGAAGTGGCTGTTCGAGAAGGCCCACGGCCGCGTCGGCGACAGCGACATCGGCGGCGATCTCAGCGTCGAGACGCGCGGCGAGAAACCGTACCTGAAGGGCGACCTGCGCTCGAAGCGGCTGGACTTCGATGACCTCGCCTCGATCTTCGGCGGCGCGCCGTCGCGCGGCGAGACGGTCTCGCCCGAGCAGGCCGCCATCGGCGGCAAGATGGCCGCCCAGCGCCGGATCTTCCCGGACGCCACCCTGCAGGTCGACCGCATCCGCGCCATGAACGCCGACGTGACCTACAGGGCGGATACGGTCAACGCGCCGAACCTGCCGTTGCGCGAGGTGTCGCTGGACCTCAGCCTCAAGGACGGCGTCCTGACCGGGGATCCGGTCAGCTTCATCTTCTCGCGCGGCACGCTCAGCGGGAAGGCGCGTCTGGACGCCAGCAAGGCCACGCCGCGCACCGACGTCGACCTGCGCCTCACCAACGCCCGCATCCAGGACTGGATCACGACCCGGTACAAGGGCGAGCCGGTGATCGAGGGCCAGGTCGCCGCCCGCGCCAGGCTGACCGGCTACGGCAATTCCGTGCGCAAGGCCGCCGCCAGCGCCGACGGTACGATCACCTTCGTCGCGCCGCGGGGCGAGATCCGCCAGGCCTTCGCCGAACTGCTCGGCGTGAACCTCTCCAAGGGCTTGCTGCTGCTGCTCTCGGAAAGTCCCAACCGCAGCGCGGTCCGCTGCGCGGTGGCCGACTTCCGGGTCACCGACGGCATCGCCCGCGCCAACCGCATCATCGTCGACACCGACGTGGTGCTGATCAACGGCACCGGCACGGTGAACCTGCGCGACGAGCGGCTGAACCTGCGGATCGAGGGCGAGTCGAAGAAGCCGCGCCTGCTGCGCCTGTTCGTGCCGATCGAGATCGAGGGTCCCTTCACCAAGCCCGCCATCGACCTCCAGACCGGCAACGCCATCACCCAGGGCGGCATCGGCGCCCTGCTGGCCGGCCTGGTCAACCCGCTGGCCGCCATCCTCCCCTTCGTCGAGCCGGGCCTGGCCGACGACGCCAACTGCACGGCCCTGATCGCGGACGGCAAGGCCAAGGGCGCGCCGGTCAAAGGCGCGACGACGCCGGCGAAGAAGTAGTCCCCGCTTCCTCGCCCCACGCTGAGAGGCCCGAGAGGGACGCTCCGTCCCGCTCATCCCCGCGAAAGCGGGGACCCAGGCTTCATGGCCGCAAGTCCATCAGGACCGGGCGCCGCCAACAACGTAGCGACTCGGAAACCTGGGTCCTCGCTTCCGCGAGGATGGTCGGGGAATAGTGGGGAGGCGTTGACGCAAGGAGCCGGGCGGGGCGAAGGCCGCGCGCAAGTCAGCGTCGGACGCGGCCTCCCTCTACTCCGCCCGCCGCTTCGCCTGCTTCACGTTCCTGGTCATC
>JBIICO010000205.1:0-6150 GCA_044238855.1 Caulobacter sp. | reverse complement strand
GACGACCGGCAACAACAACCCGCTGTCGACCGAGGCGGCGCTGATCAAGGCCGCCACGCTTCAGGGCGCGGCCGTGCCGGAGGTGCTCTACGTCAGCGAGCCCGGCAGCGACATCGGCGAGGCCTACGTCATGGCCGCCGTCGAGGGCGAGACGCTGGGCAAGCGTATCGCCCAGGGCGAGGCCTTCGCCGCCATCCGGCCCCAGCTGGCCCGCCAGTGTGGCGAGGCCCTGGCCAAGATCCACGCCATTCCGCTCGAGGGCCTGCCGCCGCTGGCGCGGTCCAGCGCGCTGGACGAACTGGAGAAGTACGAGACGGTCTATCGCACGCTCGGCGCCCGGCGGCCGATCCTGGAAGCGGCCTTCCGCTACCTGAAGGACCGCGCGCCGAAGCTCGACCGACCGGTCATGCTGCATGGTGATTTCCGCAATGGAAACATCATGTTCGATCCGCAAGTTGGCGTCGCCGCCGTGCTCGACTGGGAGCTGGTCCACATCGGCGATCCGGCCGAGGACATGGGCTGGCTCTGCACCGCCTCCTGGCGGTTCGGCGGCGGCAAGCCCGTCGGCGGTTTCGGCGACTACCAAGACCTGCTCGACGGCTACGAGGCCGCCGGCGGCGCGCCCATCCCGCTGGAGCGGGTGCTCTACTGGCAGATGCTCGGCTCGCTGAAGTGGGGCGTCATGTGCGAGGGCATGTACTCGTCCTACGCCAACGGCTCGGACACCTCGGTGGAGCGCCCGATGATCGGCCGCCGCACCTCAGAGTGCGAGATCGACCTCGTTGCGCTGCTGGAGGCCGCCCGATGATCACCCATCCGACCTCGTCCGAACTGATCGAGGCGGTGATCCGCTTCATCGAGGAACGCGCCGCGCCGCAGCTGAAGGACCGCGACGCCTTCCTGGCCCGTGTCGCCGTCAACGCTCTGAACACCGTCCGGCGCGAGATCGAGCAAGGCCCCGCGGCCGAAGCCGCCGCCGTCGAGCGGCTGAAGGCGATCCTCGGCCGCGACGGGACCTGGACCGACCTCAACGACGCCCTCTGCACCGGCATCGAGGACGGCAGTATCGACGCCTCCGCCCCGGCCGTGATGGCGCATCTGAAGGCCAGCATCATCGACCAGGTCCGCATCGACCAGCCGAACTACGCGGGGCTGAAGACGCTGACCGGCGGCTGACGTCTGGTCAGTCGATCCGGTTGATCGGCGCGGACCGCACCTCGATCGACGTCTCGATCGGCGGCAGCGCCTTGGGATAGGCCTGCCGGCCCAGCAGGGTCGAGACCCGCGTCTGGGCGTCGGCTTCCAGATCCAGATAGAACAGATTGTAGGGCGGAACCTTCAGCCGGTCGGCCCAGCCGCGCGCGCCCTTGAACGCCTTCGACTTCGGCTTGCTGACCTCCAGCACGCCGTCGACGCAGCGCGCCGTCACCTGCCCCTTGAAGAAGGCCGGGCGCTCGTTCCAGCCGAAGCCGGTGGCGACGGCGGCGCCCAGGTTGTCCTTCTCCGAGGCGGGCGCGTCGCTGCGCGCGCCGAGCAGCGGGTTCACGCACAGCGCGGCGCGGCCCTCCAGGTCGACCAGCTGGCCGCGGTCGTTCCAGGTCACGGTGCGGTCGAGCAGGTCCTTGGCTGTGCCCTCGCGCGGCGTCGCCCAGGCGACCACGCAACGGGCCTGGGCGCGCATCCAGCAGGCCGGCACGGCGGCCGTCTCGGCGTGATCGGCGGCCGGGACGACGGTCTCGATCAGGTAGGCGCCCGCCAGCCGCCGCAGCAGCGCCGGATCGGCGGCGATCTCGTCGCGCAGCAGGCGCTCGGCCAGCAGACCGCCCTGCTCCACCCCGACCAGCACCAGCGGCCGGCCGGTGTCGTGATGCGCTTTCCAGTACCGGAAGGCCTGGACCACGTCCTCGTAGGCGAAACGCCGGGCGCTGCGGGCGTCCTCGCGCAGGGTCAGCTGCGAATAGAGGCTGGCCTGGCGGTACTGCGGGGCGAACACCCGCCCCACGCGCGCGAACGGCCCGGCATAGTTGGGCAGCATCGCCCGGGTCAGGAGCCTGCGGGCTTCCTGGTCGCGGAACGGCGCGTTCCAGTGCTCGCCGCCGTCGTAGGTGGTCGGGTGGATGAAGAAGACGTCCGCCGGAATCGTGGCGTCGGGCGCGGCGACGATGGGCAGCGCCCAGGCTCGCGCCTGCGAATAGTCGGGCGCCTTGGGCGGCTTGTAGGTCTGGAACGGCACCCGCGGGTCCAGCGTGGTGCGGATGATGTCGACACGCAGCATCCAGGCCGCGGCCGCCAGCAGCACCGCCGTCGCCACGACGCCCAGGAAGATCCAGCGCTTGAAGCCTTTGAGCCCCCACATGAGGCCATGGTTACACCAGCCGGCCCGCGTGGGTAACCGCTGATGCGCGGTGTGAGGAAAGTCACAGACGGGGCGCGCGCGACCGCGCGATGCTCGCGGACGATCCAAGCCGGAGCCACGCCCATGACCGCCTTCACCGACGCCGTCGTCGACCTGTGCAACGCCGAATACAACGCCTTCAGCCAGGGCGCGCTGAAGGAGTACCAGAAGGCCGTCTACAAGCGGGTCGGCAAGTACTGGGACGCCCTGGCCCTCACGCCGCCCTACGAAAACTGGGCGGGCTACAACGGCCGGACCGACAGCAAGCTGAAGCTCGATGCCGCCGACGAGGTCGTGCAGGTGATCAGGAACGGCAACCAGCCCTGGTCGGCGGCCTTCATCTCCTGGGTGGCGCGCGAGGCCGGAGCCGGCGCGCATTTCAAGTACGCTCCCTCGCACTCGGTCTACATCGTCGCCGCCCTGAAGGAGGCGCGGAAGGCCACGAGCACCGCGAAGTTCATCGCCCGGCGGCGGACCGACTACGCGCCCAAGGTCGGCGACCTGATCGCCTGCGAGCGCCGGGCCGACACCGACGCCAACTTCGACAACTACCAGGCTTTCGTCGCCTCCGGCCGGTACGAGGCCCACTGCGACTTCGTGGTCGGGTTCAACGCCGCCGGCAACAAGGTCATCACCGTCGGCGGCAACGTCGGCCACAGCGTGGCGCGCAAGGACTGGCCGCTGGACGCCAACGGGCGCATCGGCCCGAAGGACCCCAAGTCGGCCGCCGCCAATGTGATCTGCGTGATCGAGACCCGACTCTAGGCAGCGACCGGCGGTGCGGTTCGAAGCCGCCGCTTGATCCAGACGGTGTACGGGACCGCCACCACCAGCCCGACCAGCATGAACAGCAGCACCGCGGCGCTGATCCGCTGGTCGGCGAACTCGCTGGCGGCCAGGCTCATGGCGATGCCGGGATGGCGCACCGAAGAGGCCATGGCCAGGGTCGCGCGGTCCTCCAGATTCGGCCCGCCCAGCAGATGCCCGCCGGCGATCGCGATCAGGGTCACCACGGCCATGATGGCCAGCGTGCCGTCGCCGACCAGACCCATCAGCGCCGGCCACACCTTGATGATGATCGGCAGGAAGGCCAGCACCACCAGCAGCAGGCCGGTCTTGTTGACCAGGCTCCAGGCGCGCCCGGCGAAGGCGGGCCACAGCCTGTGGATCACCAGGCCGACGGCCAGCGGCAGGACCACGCCCAGGCCCACGGTCCTGGCGATGTCGGCCACTGGAACGCCGTCGTGGCGTCCGAACACCCGCGAGGTGAGCGCCAGCACCAGCGGCACCGACACGATCGTCAGCAGCGCCATCGCGCAGTAGAGGCCGTAGGCGTATTCCTTGCGTCCGCCGATCGAGAGCTCCTTGCCCGGCACCAGCGGCGGCACCGGAGAGATGGCCATCAGCATGATCCCGGCCTCGACGACCGGATGCAGCGGCAAGGCCGCGATCAGCAGCCCGGCGGCGACCGGCGGGATGACGATGACCGCCAGCACGCCCTTGGCCAGCAAAGGCGGCCGGCGGAAGACGTACTGCAGTTCGCCCTTGCCGGAGTTCATGCCGACGGCCAGCACCAGCATGGCCAGGCTGACCGTCAGCAGGATGGGGATGAGCTTGGCGAGCGCTTCCATGGCGGCGGCTCCGTACGGGAATGTCGCCCGCACCCTGCCGTCCCCGCGCTCGCGACGGTATCCAGCCTTACCCTGAGACCACCCGGGTCAGCCGCCTGACCGTCAGCGGTAGTGGTCGGCCGCGTTCAGGTACTTCTGCACGTACTCGGTGATGCCGTCCTCGAGCGGCGTCATCTGCCCCGGATATCCGGCGTCGCGCAGGCGATCCATGTTGGCCTGCGTGAAGTACTGGTACTTGTCGCGGATCGACGGCGGCATCGGCGTGTACTCGATGTTCGGCGCCTTGCCGGCCGCCTTGAACACCGCCTCGGCCATGTCCCTGAACGAGCGCGCCTTGCCGGAGCCCAGGTTGAAGACGCCGTTGACCTGAGGGTTGTCGAGCAGCCACTGCACCACGTCGGCGACGTCGCGGACGTAGACGAAGTCGCGCAGCTGGCCGCCGTCCTCGTAGTCGGGGTGGTGCGACTTGAAGAGCTGCACCGTGTGGCCGGCCTTCACCTTCGGCCAGATCTGCGAGGCGACCGACTTCATGGACGCCTTGTGCTCCTCGTTGGGGCCGTAGACGTTGAAGAACTTCAGCCCCGCCCACTGCGGCGGCGCGTAGTCCCTGGCCGCCTGACGCACGGCGAACAGGTCGAACAGCGACTTGGACCAGCCGTAGGCGTTCAACGGCCGCAGGGCCTTGAGGCTGTCCAGGTCGTTGCTGTCTTCGAAGCCCGCCTCGCCGTCGCCGTAGGTCGCGGCCGAGGACGCGTAGATGAACCGGCGCTGCCGGTCGGTGCACCAGCGGAACAGGTCGCGCGACAGGCCGAAGTTGGTCTCGATGATCTTGTCGGCGTCCGGCTCGGTGGTCGAGCTGATGGCGCCCATATGGATCACCATCTCGACGTCCTGCCAGCGCTTCTCCAGCCACTCGAACATGTTTTCCGGCCGGACGATGTCGCCGACCGGATGCTTGGCGATGTTCTTCCACTTGCCGAGCTCGGCGCCCTCCAGCCAGTCGCAGACCACGACGTCCAGTGTCGGATCTTCCGCCAGCCTGGCGACGATATTGGAGCCGATGAAGCCGGCCCCGCCGGTGACGAATACGATGCGGCGGGTCATGTCGGAGATCAGGCCTTCTCGGTGATGCGGGCGATGGCGGCGGAGGTGGAATAGCCTTCCACGATGGGTGCGAGCTTCACCTCGCCGCCCCAGGACTGGACCAGCTCGTGGCCGACCACGCCCTCGACGGTATAGTCGGCGCCCTTGACCAGGACGTCGGGCCGGGCGGCCTTGATGAGCTCGATGGGCGTGTCTTCGTCGAACGGCGCGACGAGGTCGACATGGGCCAGACCCGCCAGCACCAGGGCGCGGGATTCCAGGTCGTTGACCGGCCGTCCCTCCCCCTTCAGCGCGCGGACCGAGCGGTCGCTGTTCACGCCGACGATCAGCCGGTCGCACCAGGCGCGGGACTGGGCGAGGTAGGCGACGTGTCCCTTGTGCAGGATATCGAAGCAGCCGTTGGTGAAACCGACCTTGAGGCCCGCCTCGCGCCAGGCCTGCGCCTTGGCCGCGACCTGCGCCGGGGTCGCCAGCTTGGCCTCGGCCGGCGCCATGTGGGCGGCGATCTCGGCCTCGACCAGTTCCTGCGGCGTCACCACGGCCGTGCCGGCCTTGCCGACCGCGACGCCTGACGCCAGCAGCGCGAACTCGCAGGCGATGCGCGGCTCGGCCCTCGCGGCCAGGGCCAGGCCCAGCGCCGCCAAGGCGGTGTCGCCGGCTCCGGAGACGTCGAACACCTCGCGCGGGCGGCCGGGGAAATGAATGACGTCCTGCCCGCGCACGGCAAGGCTCAGGCCCTTGGAGGCTCGGGTGACCAGCACGGCCTTGGCGCGCGACAGGTCGAGCGCGCGCTTGAGGGCGGCCTCGACCTGCTCGTCCGTCTCGGTCGGCAGCTCGGTGGCGGCGGCCAGTTCGGCGGCGTTCGGCTTGACGATGTCGGCCGCGCCGTAGCGCGCGAAGCTGCGGGCCTTGGAGTCGACGATCAGCACGGCGCCGGCGTCGCGCGCGCCCAGGCAGGCCTCGATGACCTTCTGAGTGACCGCGCCCTTGCCGTAGTCGGACAGCAGTATGGCCCCCGCC
>JBIICO010000228.1:0-5500 GCA_044238855.1 Caulobacter sp. | reverse complement strand
TGGGCGGCGACGAAACCCCCGGCCTTGGAGCCCTTGCCGTAGGACACATAGACCATCGTGTCGGTGTCGAAGCTGTACTGGATCTGGCCGGACGGATCGAAGGCCTCCTCGTCACGCGAGCCAGACAGGGGCGTCGCCAGCCAGGTCGCCGGCACGGCGCCGGTCTTGGCCCGGGTCTGGTCTGCCTCCTTGCTGTCCCAGGTCTGCCGGACCCCGACGGTCGCGCGCAGCTGGTCGGTGATGTTGAAAGTCCCTTGGGCGTAGAGCGAGGTGGTCTCGGCGTTCTGGTTGAACCAGCGCGTCGAGGTCCCGTTAAACGGCCCGGCGGTGATGCTCGACCCCTGCTCCAGATCGATCTCGTTCTGGTGCCAGTAGACACCCGCGATCCAGGTGAACCGCGCGGCGGCCGGCGAGGCGACGCGGAACTCCTGCGACACCTGCGAGAAGTCCTCGATGAAGCTGGACGTCAGGATCGGCGCGGCGGTGAAATCGCTGTCGATCTGCTTGTCATAGCTGAAGCTCGAATAACCGGTGATCGACGTCAGGGTGTACCCCTCGGCGAAGTCCCAGTTCAGCGTCAGGGCGGTGTTGAAGCTGTCGGCGTTGTCGAAGTCGTCGACGCCCGGCGTGGTCTGGCGGGTGAAGCTCTTCTTGCCGCCGGCCGCGACGCTGACCATCGGCTGGCCGTCCAGGTCCTGGCTCGCCGCCTCGATCTTCAGCCGCGCGCTCAGCGTCTCGCTCGGCTCGAAGTCGACCGTCAGCCGCCCGACGACGCTCGTGCGGCCGCCGTCCATTCCGCCCGCGGTGGTGTTGGCCAGGAAGCCGTCGCTGTCCTGGACCTTGAGCGCCAGGCGCGCGCCGAGCGTATCGGTCAGGGGGCCGGAGAGAATCTGGGTGACCTCATGGCCCTCTTCGCCATCCGGGGTGATCACGGCGCTGGTCTCGCCCTCGAAGCTCGAGCCCGGACCGCGCGTGGTGATGTTGATCGCCCCGGCGGAGGTGTTCTTGCCGAACAGCGCGCCCTGCGGCCCGCGCAGCACCTCGACCCGCTGGACGTCCAGGAACGGCGCCGCGAACTGCCGCGCCCGCCCGGCGTAGACCCCGTCGACGAACAGCCCGACCGACTGCTCGAAGCCGAGGTTGCCGGCCGTCGAGCCGATGCCGCGGATGTAGACGGACTGGTTGCCCGGCGTGGACTGGATGAAGAGGTTGGGCACGAAGACGTTCAGCGCCTCCAGCGACCCGATGTTCTGCTGCTCCAGCGTGTCGCCGCTGGTGACGTTCACCGAGATCGGCACGTCCTGCAGGCTTTCCTCGCGTTTCCGCGCCGTGACGACGACGGCCTCGACCGTCAGGCCCTCGTCGGCCGATTGCGCGAACGCCTGGCCCGACCAGCCGCACGCCCCCGCCATGGCCGCCGCTCCAACGGCCGCCAGCAGATGCTTCCTGAGCATCGTGTCCTCCTCCCATGCCCCCGGTCTGCGGCCTGATGGCCCGCCGGAGTGCTTCGTTGTGACAGGCCGAGGAGAACGCCGATCCCGATAATTGTCAATAAACTTTACAGACAAGATTATTGATTAAAACCGAAGGGATCGCCAAGCGCCCTCCCTCCCCGCATGGGGAGGGCGCCCCCAAAAGGGGGCGGGTGGGGCAAAGGTGATTGAAGGTCAGCGCTGGCGAGCGGACGGCATTGCCCCACCCGTCCCGGCTTCGCCGGCCCACCCTCCCCATGCGGGGAGGGAGAGCGCGTTCACCAGACCTTCCACTGGAACCGCGGCCCGGGCAGGTGCCGGCCGTCGTCGACGCCCACCTCACGCTCGACCAGCGCGTTCAGCCGCGCGTTCAGCGCCAGCAGCAGCTCGCGATGCCCCTCGGCGTCGAGCGCCAGGTTGGTCATCTCCAGCGGGTCGGCGACGGTGTCGTAGAGTTCCAGATCGTTGCGGCCGGCCAGGTTGGCCCAGTCCGTCGGCGCATGGTGGTCGCGCGGACTGAAGTAGCGGGCGAAGCGGTATCGGCCGTCGAACAGGCCGCGATAGAAGGTCCGCCGCTCGTACTCGACGAAGTAGGGCGGCCGGGTCTGGGCCACCGCCCGTTCGACCGGGTCTTCGATGAAGGTCAGCGCCCCGCGCTTGCGGCGGATCTCGGGGCTGCCGGTGTAGAAGGCGCTGTAGGACAGCAGGATCGCCCCGGCCTTCTCGTCCCGCCGCCCCGGCGCGTCGGGGTTGGCCACCGTCGAGGTCAGGTCGTGGCCGACCAGCTCCGGATGCCGCCCGATCGCCGCGTCGCTGTCGAGCCCCGCCAGTCCCAGCAGCGTCGGCGCCAGGTCGACGGCCGACCCCAGCGCCTTGGTGGTCGAGCCGCGCGCGCTCCTGGCGTCGGGATGGCTGACCATCATCGGCACGCCCAGGTTCTCGGCATAGATGAACGGCCCCTTCTGGCGCTGGCCGTGAGCCGCCGCCATCTCGCCGTGATCGGCGGTGAAGACGACCACGGTGCTGTCCGCCAACCCGGCCGCCTCCAGCCCGTCCAGCACCGTCCCCAGATGCCGGTCCACGTCACGCAGGCAGTCGGCGTAGTAGTTGACGAAGTTCAGCCAGCCGGTCCGGTCGCCGTCCTCGATCACGCCCAGGAACAGCTCGTCGTCCTCCTGGAACACCTTATGGCACTCCAGCATCCCCGATCGGTCGAGGTTGAAGCTCGGCGGCAGCGCGACCCGCGGCCCCTGACCGTACGGCGGCGTCGCCGGGCTGGGCTTCATCACCGTCGGGTTGCCCCGCATCGGCAGCCGCGTGTCGTTCATCTTGCCCGTGGCGTCGAAGAACATGATGTCGTGCGGATTGAGGAAGTTTACGGTCAGCAGCCACGGCTGGTCGGCGTTTCTGCCCTCGGTCATCAGCCACTCGACCGCGTCTTTCGCGATCTCCGGGTCGTGCGCGTAGCCGTCGTGCCCCAGCCCCACCGCCTCGGGCCCCTGCTGGTAGTCGTCGAAGCCGTAGGGCTTCAGCCCGCCCCGGAAGCTGCCCGTTCCGTCCGGCCTGATCACCGACAGGTGCCACTTGCCCTTGTAGACGGTGCGGTAGCCGGCCTCCTTGAACAGCTTGCCGACGGTCAGGATTCCCTCGTCCAGGCTGTTGGTCCAGGGCGGCACGCCCGGGTTGTCGATGATCCGGGTCTTCTGGATGTGCTGGCCGGTGTAGAGCACCGACCGCGACGGTCCGCAGGGCACGGAGTTCACGGTCCAGTTCTCGAAGTGGGTCGAGCGCGCCATCAGCCGCTCGTGGTTCCTCAGGCCGACCTGGCTCGGATACTTCCGCCAGGGCTGCTCCTGGTCGGTGGTGATCAGCAGGACGTTCAGCCCGCGCTCCGTCGGCCCCTTGCCGGCCCCGCCGCCGCCCGCGCCCGCCCGGGTCGCCGCCGCGGCCGCCATGCCCCCGGCCGCCAGCCCCAGTGAAGCGCGCCTGGTCATGCCCGGCCGTCCTCCGTTTCCCATGACGCGGATCCTCCCGATAGCTCTTGTCGTTGGACGCAGAGCAGCGGCCGGAAGGATATTTGTCAAGTTTGTTTACATAGACAGCATCATTGCCGGACTTGTCCGGAGGACGCTTGGAACACCGCCAGCTGGTCGTCGAAGGCCCGCTGGAACGCCGCCCGCGCCTCGCCCCGCGCGACATAGGCGGCGACGTTCGGGAATTCCTCCAGCAGCCCGGTCCCGTTCAGCCGCCGCAACACGGTGACCATCAGCAGGTCGCCGGCGTTGAACCCGCCATCGAGCCACGCGGCCTCGCCGAGCCGCGCGGAAAGATCGCCCAGCCGCACCCGGATCAGCGCGTCGAGCCCCGCCAGCCGATCCTCGAACCACGGCTTGTCGCGCTCCAGGATCCCGACCAGCGACCGGTCGAAGATCGGCGGCTCCACGGTGTTCAGCGACGCGAACATCCAGGTGATCGCCCGCGCCCGCCCGGCCTCGTCCTCTGGCAGCAGGCCCGCGCGCCGCTGGGCGATGTGGAACACGATGGCGCCGGACTCGAACAGCGCCAGCTCGCCCTCCTCGTAGGTCGGGATCTGGCCGAACGGATGCAGCGCCTTGTGGGCCGGCGCCTTCATCTCCTCGAAGGTCACCAGCCGCGTCCGGTACGGCGCGCCGACTTCCTCCAGCGCCCAGCGCACCCGCATGTCGCGCGCCAGTCCCCGGCCCCGGTCGGGCGAGGTCCTGAAGGCGGTGATCGTCGGGACTGGGTTCGGCATCGTCTCTCTCCGCATCGGCTCATCCATGGGACGAACGGCGGGCCGCCGTCCCGACACCGTCGCCCGCCATCTCTCCTCGCGGCCGACTGTCCACCCGCTTCGAACCTGACTAGGCTCGCCGGTCACAGGCATTTGGCGGAGATCTTCTGATGCGGCTTTCGCGGCGTGACTTCGGACTGGGCGTTGCGGCGATCGCGTTGACGCCCGCCTTGGCGGCGGCGCGGACCACCGCCGCCCCCTCGCCGCTCGACCAGCGGCTCACCGCCTACCTCGACCAGGCCTTCGAGGAAGAGCTGGCCATGGATCCCCAGTGGCTCGCCCAGCTCGGCCGCAAGACGCGATACGACGAGCTGACCGACCAGTCGGAAGCCGCCCTCGCCCGCCGGCTGGAGTGGCGTCGCAAGAGCGTCGCCGCCATGAAGCGCCAGTTCGACCGCGCCGCGCTCGGCGAGGACGCCCGCGCCTCCTACGACATCTGGGCCCTGGAACTGGACCGCGCCGAGGACGAGTATCGCTGGCGCGGCCACGCCTACGTCTTCGGCCGGGGCGGCGCGCACACCAGCCTGCCCAACTTCATGATCAACGTGCACGCCGTGGACGATGTCGCGGACATGCAGGCCTATCTGGCCCGCGTCACCGCCATCGGCCCGACGCTGGACGTCGAGACCGAAAAGGCCAGACGCGCCGCCGCGGCGGGCGTGCGGATGCCGCGCTTCGCCTACGACCAGTGCCTGCTGGAGGTGCGCCGCGTGACCACCGGCGCCCCGTTCGACACCGGCCCGGACGCCGCCCTGTTCGCCGACGCCAGGGCCAAGATCGCCGCGCTGCGTACGGCCGGAAAGATCGACGACGCTCAAGCCGCCCGGCTGACCAAGGCCGTGGCCGACGCCATGACCGCGACGATGAAGCCCGCCTACGACCGCCTCGGCGCCTGGCTAGCCGCCGATCGCGAGCAGACCCCGGCCGAGCCCCGGGGCGCGGGCGCCCTGCCCGACGGCCGCGCCTACTACGACGCCATGCTGCGCCTTCAGACCACGACGGCGATGACCGCCGACCAGATCCACGACCTGGGCCTCTCCGAAGTCACCCGCATCCGCGCCGAGATGGAGACGCTCAGGGCCAGGATCGGCTTCACCGGGCCGCTGGAGGACTTCTTCGTCTTCATGCGCACCGACGACCGGTTCTACGTCTCGAACGACGCCGCCGGCCGCGCCGCCTACCTCAAGCTGGCCGAGGGCTACCTGTCGGCGATGAA
>JBIICO010000204.1:0-6199 GCA_044238855.1 Caulobacter sp. | reverse complement strand
TGCGCGCCGGCGTCCGCACCGACGCGCCGGCCTGGAGGGCGGCGGCATGATCTCGGCGCTGTTCACCCACCGCACGCGCGGCTTCCGCACCCTCAACGTGCTGCTGGCCTCCGTCCTGCTGGTGCTGGCCATCGGCGTGAACCTGGCCAAGACCTCCGCGGGCAAGGAGCGCGCCGAGATCGGCCGCACCGAGCGCGAGATGAAGAAGGAGCGCGCGCGCATCCGCGTGCTCGAGGCCGAGGTCGCCCACCTGGAGCAGCCCGAGCGGCTCGAACGGCTGTCGCGCGCCTACCTCGCCATGGCGCCGATCGGGGCCCGGCAGGAAACCACCTACGACGGCCTGTACGACATCTCCCGCCGCGCGCCCGGCCATGCGCCGGCCCCCGCGCCCGTCGCGGCCAGCACGCCGCCGGCGCCGGTGGTCGAGGAGACCGGCGGCGAGCCGGAGCCGATCGGGGACGGGCCGCAATGAGCCTCTCCGACCTGACCCCGCAACGCTATCCACTGATCTGGCGCTGGATCATCGAGCGGGTCTGGCGGGTCGAGCACGCCTTCGAGCGCGCCCACGCCGACGGCAAGGTCGAGAACGACACCCGCATCCGCATCTTCCTGGTGATGGCCGTCTTCTCGCTGGGCTTCGTCGTCATGGCGGGCGGGGCGGTCTGGTCCGCGACGCTGTCGAGCGCCGGCAAGGGCGGTCGCGCGGTGGCCGGCGTCGCCCACCCGGCCGACATCGTCGACCGCAACGGCATGCTGCTGGCCGCCAACCTGACCCACTACACCCTGTCGGTCGACACCCGGGAGGTCTGGAGCAAGAGCGAGACCCGCAGGGCCCTGCTCAAGGCGCTGCCGCAGCTGGAGCCCAGGGCGGTCGACAAGGCGCTGGCCAATCCCAAGCGCGCCGTCGTTCTGCGCGGCCTGACCCCGGCCGAGAAGGCGCGGGTCCACGACCTGGGCCTGCCCGGCGTGGTGTTCGATCCGGAAGAGCGCCGCGTCTATCCGCTCGGCCCGCTCGCGGCGCATCTGCTCGGCTACTACGAGAAGGGCGGCAAGCCGATCGCCGGCGTCGAGCGCGCGCTGCAGGAGGACATCCTGAAGGCCGGCGCCGACGGCAAGCCGGTCAAGCTGTCCATCGACGTCCGCGTCCAGGCCGCGCTCGAGGAAGAGCTGGCCGCCGCCGCCGCCAAGCACCAGCCGAACGGCGCCGTGGCCCTGGTCACCGACGTGCACACCGGCGAGATTCTCGGCATGGCCAGCTGGCCCGACTTCGACCCGAACTTCCCGGGGCGTGCCTCGCCGAACGAGAAACTGAACCGCGCCGCGGCCTCGGTCTTCGAGATGGGTTCGACCTTCAAGGCGTTCACCGTCGCCATCGGCCTGGACACCCACGTGGCCACGCCGGACTCGACCTACGACGCCACCACGCCGCTCAAGCTCGGCTACCGCACCATCCACGACTTCCACGGCACCAACCGGATCCTGACGCTCCGGGAGGTGTTCAACCATTCGTCCAACATCGGCACCGCGAAGCTGGCCATCGCCGTCGGACCCGAGCGCATGGAGCGCTATTTCGACTCCCTGGGCCTGACCAAGCGGGCGCGGGTGGAGCTGCTGGAATCGACCCGGCCGCTGACCCCGAAGAAATGGGACGAGGACGACATGGCCAGCGTCTCCTTCGGCCATGGCATCAACGTTTCGCCGCTGGCGCTCGCTCAGGCGATGGGCGCGATCCTGAACGGCGGCGAACTGGTGCCGCTGACGGTCCGCAGGCTCGATCCCTCGCAGTATCCGCAAGGGACGCGGGTGATGTCCGAGCAGACGACGCTGTCGATGCTGCAGATCATGCGCGGCAACGTGGTCGAGGGCACCGGCCGCTCCGCCAACGCCGAAGGGCTGATGGTCGGCGGCAAGACCGGCACCGGCGAGAAGTTCGACCAGGAGATCAAGCGCTACAGCCGAACCAAGCAGGTCGGCTCCTTCGCGGCCGTGTTCCCGACCGACGGGCCGGTCGAGGCCAAGCGGTACTTCGTGCTGGTGCTGATGGACGAGCCGCACCAGGCGGGCCGCACCGGGGGCGTCGTGTCCGCCCCCGCGGTGGGGAACATCATCAACCGCATCGCGCCGTTCCTCGGCGTCTCACGCCGGCCGCCCGAGGCGTTGCCGCAGACCTATGTGGCGACCGCCCGCGTCGCGCCTTCGCAGCCTCAGGGGGCGGGCCGGTGAGCAAGCGCCTGTCACAGCTGGTCGCCCGCGAGCTGGCCATCGATCCCGAGATCGCCGGCGTCACCGCCGACAGCCGCAAGGTGAAGCCGGGCTTCCTGTTCGCGGCCCTGCCGGGTTCGACCGTCGACGGACGCAAGTTCATCGCCGGCGCGATCGAGGCCGGCGCGGCCGCCGTGCTGGCACCGGACGATGTCGAGGGTCTGTCCGTGCCGGTCGTCCACGCGGGCGACCTGCGCCGCGCCTACGCCCTGGCGGCGGCGAGCTTCCACGGCGCCCAGCCGGCGATCTGCGTCGCCGTCACCGGCACCAACGGCAAGACCTCCGTCGCCACCTTCTGCCGCCAGCTCTTCGCCCTGCTGGGCCGCAAGGCGGCGAGCATGGGCACCCGGGGCGTGACCGTGTCAGAGGCCGGCAAGGCCGATGTGCAGATCACCCCGGCGGGCCTGACCACGCCCGACGCCGCCGACGTCGCGGAGCTGGCCGCGCGGCTGGCGGCCGACGGGGTGACGCATCTGGCGCTCGAGGCCAGCTCGCACGGTGTCGACCAGCGTCGCCTGGACGGGTTGAAGCTGACCGCCGCCGGCTACCTGAACCTGACCCAGGACCATCTCGACTATCACGGCACCATGGGCGTCTATCGCGCCGCCAAGCTGCGCCTGTTCGAGACCCTGCTGCCGCGCGGCGGCGTGGCGGTTCTGAACGCCGACAGCGACCAGTTCCCGGCCTTCGCCGCCGCCGCC
The DNA here is from genome assembly GCA_044238855.1 of Caulobacter sp. Classification (GTDB taxonomy): domain Bacteria; phylum Pseudomonadota; class Alphaproteobacteria; order Caulobacterales; family Caulobacteraceae; genus Caulobacter. The sequence continues at coordinate 3,236 of JBIICO010000204.1, read as the reverse complement.
ACGACCAGCGGCCAGACCATCCTCTCGACCGGCCAGGCCGGCGAGGGCGTGCGGCTCGTCGAGCGGGTGCTCAAGCCCGACGGCCAGCGCCTGACCCTGGAACATGCCGGCAAGGTCTACGAGGTCGACCTGCCGCTGGCCGGCGCCTTCCAGGCCGACAACGCGCTGGTCGCGGCCGGCCTCTGCATCGGCGCGGGCGAGAACCCGGGGGCCGTGTTCGCGGCGCTCGAACAGCTGAAGGGCGCGCCCGGACGGCTGCAGCGCGTCGGCAAGACCGCGACCGGCGGCGAGGCCTACGTCGACTACGCCCATACGCCCGACGGGCTGGAGACCGTGCTGAACGCCCTGCGTCCGCACACGCGCGGTCGCCTGATCGCGGTGTTCGGCGCCGGCGGCGACCGCGACCGCACCAAGCGCCCCCTGATGGGCGGCATCGCCGCGCGGCTGGCCGACGTCGCCATCGTCACCGACGACAATCCGCGGTCCGAGAACCCCGCCACGATCCGGGCCGAGGTCATGGCCGGGGCGATGGGCGCCCGCGACATCGGCGACCGCCGCGAGGCGATCCGTGCGGGCGTCGCCCTGCTGCGGGACGGCGACGTGCTCGTCGTGGCCGGCAAGGGCCACGAGCAGGGGCAGACCATCGCCGGCGTCACCCATCCCTTCGACGACGTGGTCGAAACGGCCGCCGCCCTCGGCCTGGAGACCGTCCGATGACCGCCGCCCTCTGGACCAGCGACGAGATCGCCGCCGCGACCGGCGGGACGGCCGTGACGGCCAATGGCCCGTTCGTCGTCGGCGGCGTCTCGATCGACAGCCGCGACGTGAAGGCCGGCGACCTGTTCGTCGCCCTGGCCGGCGTGCGGGACGGCCATGAGTTCGCGCCCCAGGCGCTCGCCGCCGGCGCGACGGCGGTTCTGGCCAGCAAGCCCGTCGACAGCCAGCATGTGCTGGTCGGGGACACCCTCGTCGCGCTCGAGGCGATGGGCGTCGCGGCCCGCGAGCGCTGCGCGGGCAGGCGCGCCGCCATCACCGGCTCGGTCGGCAAGACCAGCGTGACCCAGGCGGTCGCCGCTGGCCTGGCCGCCGCCGGCCGCTGGCACTCGTCCGTGAAGTCCTACAACAACCACATCGGCGTCCCGCTGACCCTGGCGCGGATGCCGCGCGACACCGAGCGGGCCGTGTTCGAGATCGGCATGAACCACGCCGACGAGATCACGCCGCTGTCGAAGTTCGTGCGCCCCCACGTGGTGGCGATCACCACCGTCGGCCCGGTGCACATCGAGAACTTCCCGGACGGCGAGACCGGCGTCGCCAAGGCCAAGGCCGAGATCTTCGACGGACTGGAGCCCGGCGGCGTCGCGGTGCTGAACGCCGACAACGCGTGGTTCGATCTGCTCAAGACCAAGGCCGAGTCCGTCGGCGCCACAGTGCGCAGCTACGGGACCGGCGAGGGCGTCGACGCCCGCCTGCTGGGCTTCGACGTCCAGGGCGACAGCGTCACCGTGACCGCCGAGATCGACGGCGCGCCGCTGAGCTTCACGCTGCTGCAGACCGGGCTGCACTGGGGGCTGAACAGCCTGTGCGTGCTGCTGGTGCTCGACGCCATGGCCGTGCCGCGCGAGGCGTCGCTGCCGGCCCTGGCCGCCTTCGCGCCGCTGGCGGGCCGCGGGGCCGAGAAGACCGTCGCCATTCCCGGCGGCGCCTTCACGCTGATCGACGAGAGCTACAACGCCAACCCCATCTCCATGGGCGCCGCGTTCAGGACCCTGGGCGCCCGCAAGGCGACGGGGCGGCGGATCGTCGCGCTGACCGACATGCTGGAACTGGGCGCCGACGCGCCCGCCTTCCATGCGGGCCTGGCCGAACCGCTCGACGCCGCCGGCGTCGATCTGGTGTTCGCGGCCGGGCCGTTGATGAAATCGCTGTGGGACGCCCTTCCTCCGACTCGTCGGGGCGGGTACGCGGAAACGGCGGCGGAACTTGCGCCGCGGATCGCCTCGGCCATGCAGTCGGGCGACCTGGTGATGGTCAAGGGATCGAACGGCAGCCGGGCGAGCGTCATCGCGACCGCCCTGGCGGCGCTCGACCAAACGGGGGACAAGGGCTGATGCTGTACCTGCTGTCCGAACTGCGGGACTCGCTGCCGGTTCTCAACCTGCTGAAATATCTGACGTTCCGGGCGCTGATGGCGACCGCGACAGGCTATATCATCGCCGTGGCCATGGGCTCGCGGTTCATCCGCTGGATGCGCGCCCGCCAGGGCAAGGGCCAGCCGATCCGCGCCGACGGCATCCAGCGCCACGTGATCGAGAAGGCCGGCACTCCCACCATGGGCGGCCTGATGATCCTGGCCGGCATGGTCGGCGGCACGCTGCTGTGGGCCAACCTGAGCAACGTCTATGTCTGGGTCGTGCTGATGGTCACACTGGCCTACGGGGTTCTCGGCTTCCTCGACGACTACGACAAGGTCACCAAGCAGACCACCGCCGGGGTTTCCGGCCGGATGAAGCTGCTGATCCAGGGCGCCGTCGCCCTCGCGGCGGTGGCGGTGCTGGTGTTCTTCGCGCCGGTGTCGCCGGACACCCCCAGCCTGTCGACCTCGCTGGCCTTCCCGATCTTCAAGAACCTGCTGATCAACCTCGGCCTGTTCTACATCCTGTTCGGGGCCTTCGTGATCGTCGGCGCCTCGAACGCCGTGAACCTGACCGACGGCCTCGACGGCCTGGCCATCGTGCCGGTGATGATCGCGGCGGCGACCTTCGGCCTGATCGCCTACCTGGTCGGCAACTACAATTTCGCGGAGTACCTGCAGGTCCACTTCGTGCCGGGCACCGGCGAGATCGCGGTCTTCTGCGGGGCCATCATCGGCGCCGGTCTGGGCTTCCTCTGGTACAACGCGCCGCCGGCCAAGATCTTCATGGGCGACACCGGCTCGCTGGCCCTGGGCGGCGCGCTGGGCGCGGTGGCCGTGGCCATCAAGCACGAGATCGTGCTGGCCATCGTCGGCGGCCTGTTCGTGGCCGAGGCGCTGTCGGTGATGATCCAGGTCCTCTACTTCAAGCGGACCGGCAAGCGCATCTTCCTGATGGCGCCGATCCACCACCACTTCGAGAAGCTCGGCTGGGCCGAGTCCACCGTGGTGATCCGCTTCTGGATCATCTCCCTGATCCTGGCCGCCATCGGCCTGGCCACCCTGAAGCTGCGGTAGGGGAGGGCAGGACGCACCATGATCC
>JBIICO010000040.1:0-20118 GCA_044238855.1 Caulobacter sp. | reverse complement strand
CGCCCGCGGCCAGCTGTCGATCACCAGCTACGGCGGCTACAACTTCGACGGCGGCGTCGGCGGCACGCTGGTCGACGGCAAGGTCACCGGCCGCGCCTCGGTGCTGGTCCAGCACCGCGACGACTGGATCTCCAACGCCTTCACCGGCCAGGACGACGCCCTGGGCGGCTACGACGAGGTCGCCGCCCGCCTGCAACTGCTGTTCACCCCGACCGACGAGCTGTCGATCCTGACCAACATCCACGCGCGCTCGCTCGAAGGCACCTCGGCCGTCTTCCGGGCCAACATCCTCGGCCCGGGCAGCAACACCGTGAACAACAACTTCAAGCGCGACGTCGTCTATTACGACGGCGGTGGCAACAACCCGCAGGCCTACGACGGCTGGGGCGCCTCGGCGAAGGTGGACTACGACTTCGGCGGCGCGACCCTGACCTCGATCACCGCCTTCGAGACCACCAACGGCTACAGCCGCGGCGACATCGACGGCGGCAACATGGTCTCCGGCCCGGGCTTCATCCCCTTCCCGTCCGACACCACCGACGGGATCGAGGACCACGACCAGTGGACCCAGGAAATCCGTCTGGCCAGCAACGGCGACGGCCCGTTCGCCTGGCAGGTCGGCGCCTACTACTTCGACTCGAAGCTGGTGCTGAAGACCGAGCCGGGCTTCGTGCCGCCGACCGTTCTGCAGCATGACAACACCGCCTGGGCCGTGTTCGGCCAGGGCAGCTACGAAGTCACCGAGCAGCTGAAGATCACGGCCGGCCTGCGCTACACCAGCGACGAGAAGGACATGCACGTCATCTCGGGCCCGAACATGGTGGCCGACGTCGAGGTGTCGGACGAGAAGGTCAGCTGGGACCTGTCGGCCTTCTACGCCATCACGCCGGACCTGGGCGTCTTCGCCCGCGTCGCCAGCGGCTTCCGGGGGCCGACGATCCAGGCGCGCGACGTCGCCTTCATGAACCCGGCCTCGACGGCCGAGTCCGAAACGATCCTGTCGTACGAGGCCGGCTTCAAGAGCGAGCTGTTCGGCCGCCGCGTGCGTCTGAACGGCGCGGCGTTCACCTACACGATCGAGGATCCGCAGTTCACCGCCGTGGGCGGAGGCGGCAACTTCAACCGCGTGCTCAACGCCGACGAGGGCCAAGCCTGGGGCTATGAGGTCGACGGCGAGTGGGTGGTCAACGAGTACGTCACCCTGACGGCCGGCTACAGCTACACCGACACCGAGATCAAGGACTCGACCCTGGCCGTCGCGCCCTGCCTGCAGTGCACGGTGACCGACCCGACCAACGGCCTGGGCAACGCGCTGGTCAACGGCAACCCGTTCCCGAACGCGCCGGAGTCGATCTTCGACTTCACCGCCCGCTTCGCCGCCCCGACCGGCAATGGCTGGGAGGTGTTCGCCTTCACCGACTGGAGCCGCCAGGGAAAGACCAATCTGTTCCTGTACGAGTCGGAAGAGTTCCACACCGACGGCAACTTCGAGGGCGGCCTGAAGGTCGGCTTCGCCCGCGAGGACGGCACGCTGGAAGTCGCGGTCTTCGCCCGCAACATCACCGACGAGGTCAACGTGAAGGGCGGCATCGACTTCAACAACAACACCGCCTTCGTCAACGAGCCCCGGGTCATCGGCCTGAGCCTGAGCGCCCAGCTGCCGTAGGGAGCGCGGCCGCGGGGAGACTACGAGGGCCGGCCCGGAACGTCGGCCCCGCCCCGCTTCCGCTCGACGGCGGCCAGGAGCTCGCGGAACCAGGGCTTGCCCCGGACCGCCGCGAGGTCCTCGTCGCCGGCCATGTCGACCGCGCTGGGCAGGCTGTCCTCCAGCCGTCCCCGCTCGAGATAGGCGCGGCAGGCCTCCTCCTCGCCCAGCAGCGCAAGAACGCAGGCGTGGTTGTAGGGACGCGACGGATTTGTCGCCTCCCGCCGCAGAAGGATCTCGTTCGCCTCGGCCAGATACGCCTGCCGACGGACGGGATCACGGCTTCCCGCGCCGAGCTTTCGAAGACCGTAGGCGAGCGCGAACAGGGCGTCCTGGTTGTCCGGCCGCAGGTCGAGCGCCGCGCGAAGCTTCTGTTCGGCTTCCAGGTAGAGCGCGGGATCGTCTTCGTCCCCAAGTCCGCCCAGCCGGAGCAGGGCCAGGCCCCAGTTCTCCAGCGTGTCGGAATCTTCCGGCATCAGCTTGTGCGCCGCATCGAACTTCTCGAACGCTTCCAGGAAGAGCTTCTCGTCGTTGCGAAGCCGGCCAAGGCCGGCCAGGGCGTGGCCCCAGTTGTTCAGCGCCTCGGCGAACCTCGGTTGCAGCCCGACGGCCTTGGACAGTTCGCGGATGGCCGACCTATATCCGACCGCGCTCCGGCTCGCCGCCGCCGCCTCGGCGAGCTTGGTCCCTTCCGAGAAGTGGGCCCACGCCACCAGCTCCTGCGATGTGTCGTCGGCCTTGTCCGGCTCGACCGTCGCCTTGGAGAGCGCCTTCGCGGCCGAGCGGCTGGTCCGCCGCCGGACCTTCTTGTCGACCTCGAAGATGGTTTCGGAATCGCCGGCCAAGGCGGCCGAGAACATGTCCGGCATCTTGAGATCGCCGCGATGCTTCTCCAGGCGGGCCCGCGTGTCCTCCAGAAGGTCGCGTCGCGCCTTGGCCTGGCCCAGCGGGAACTTCTCGACCTCGCTGATCTCGCTCAGCAGATGCGCCGCGGGATCGGCGAAGACCTGGGGCGGAAAGCATTCCAGATCCTGCGCGATAGTGACCAGGGACTCGTCGGCGTCCGCTCCGCCAAGGTAGCGCGCCGCAGTCTTCCGGCGCTCGCCGAACAACTTGTCGAGGTGCTCCTTCGGCTCCTCGGAATGCCCAAGCCAGTAGAACCGGTGCTCGCCGCGATAGCGCCTGCTGATCACCGAGTAGACAGGGTCGGCTTCACCGCTATAGCCGACGACGATCAGCGGATAGCTCGAAAGCGTATTGCTGATCAGCGCGCCAAGCTTGTTGGCGTGCTTGGCCGTCTCGCGATCGGCGTTTTTCATAACGGGGCCGTAGCCCTGTCCGTGCAGGTGAATGATGCAGGGCTCGGACAGAAAGCCCGTGTCGCTGGAGGGGGAAACGCCGAAGTCGTAGGTCGCGGGATAGACGCCGAGCAGTCCGCAGGCTTTCGCCAGCACGGAGTCGAAGTTGAACGTCATGACGCGCTTGACCAGACCCTTCTGCATCAAGGCCGCGATGGCGATATGCGCCCAGTTGATCCCGACGTTGTCGAGGTAGGGGCTGAGCAACGCCCGTCGTTCCTTCAGCGACAGTTGCCCCATGCAGGCGCCATAGTTGTTGGGATCTCCTCCCTCGCGCCGAAACCGGTCCATGATGTGGGGGTGCCGCTCGTGGATCTCGGTGACCAGCGTAGAGGCGAGCGGCATGCCCGCCGTGAGTGAGCAACCGGCCCCCGTCAACAAGGCTACGCCCTTGGGCGCGCCATTGATAACGGACACGAGTTCCTGAATGTCCTGGTTTGTATATTTCCCCACACACTTTGCATTGCAGACTTTTCCGCAACCTCAAAGTGCATTTTAACCAAGATCACCCGGCCGCCGCGCACTCGCCCTCATGCCGGACGCTGACCCCCGCCGCTCCGGCCGTGCAGGCGTTGCCGTAGGTCTTGCCGTCTGCGCCGCAGACGGGGCGGTACTCGCGGGTGCAGATCTGGGGTCGCCTGGCGCAGGTTCCGGCGCCGTCGGCGATGTTCACCATCTCGGGCGTCATGCGGCAGTAGAGGCCGTCGGCGCACTGGAAGCCGGCGATGCCGCCGCACATGCCGCCCTCGGCGACCGGCCCTCGCGAGCTCGGCGGCGGCGCGCCGCCCGTGTCGGTGGTCTTGCACCCTCCCAACAGCAGGCCGGCGGCCAGGGCGATCGGCAGGGCGATGGTCAGAGTCCGCAGCATTTCCTGTCCTCCACAGGTCCATCCCCCGAAGACAGCCTGCCGCGACCCGTAAGCGGTGTCGAGCGGCTTGATCGGCGACCCGAATTCGTCTCACCTGCCCGCCTCCAAGTATGGGACGGGGGCCTATGACACCCAGACTACGCGCGGCCTTCGCCGCTTCCGCCGTTGCGGTCCTGATGACCGCCTGCGCCACCACCGGCTCGACGGCGCCCGCCAGCAAGCCGGCCAAGGCCGACAGCGCGCCAGGCAAACCGGTCCGCGCGGGCCTGGACCCGGCCGCCCGGCCCGATCCCTTCCCCACCACCTACGCGCCCCTGCCCTCGCGGCCGACGGCGATCAAGGGCGCGACGGTGCTGACCGCCGACGGCCGCCAGATCGACGGCGGCGTGGTGATCTTCTCCGGCGGCAAGATCGTGGCCGTCGGCGGACCGGACACGGCCATGCCGGCCGACGTCACCGTGATCGACGGAACCGGCAAGTGGGTGACGCCGGGCGTCATCGACGCCCACAGCCACCTCGGCGTCTATCCCTCGCCATCGGTCGGTTCGCGCTCGGACGGCAACGAGGCCGTCGATCCCAACACCGCCTACGTCTGGGCCGAGCATTCGATCTGGCCGCAGGACCCGGGCTTCAATCGCGCCCGCGCCGGCGGGGTGACCACGCTGCAGATCCTCCCCGGCTCGGCCAATCTGTTCGGCGGCCGCTCGGTGACCGTGCGCAACGTGCCGTCGGTGACCATGCAGGGCATGAAGTTCCCCGGCGCGCCCTATGGCCTGAAGATGGCCTGCGGCGAGAACCCCAAGCGCGTCTACGGCAACAAGGGCCGCACGCCCGCCACCGCCATGGGCAACGTGGCCGGCTATCGCCGCGCCTGGATCGACGCCGCCGACTACACCCGCAAGTGGGACGACTACCGGGCCAAGGTCGACAAGGGCGAGAAGGCCGATCCGCCCAAGCGCGACCTGACGCTGGACACCCTGTCCGGCGTGCTGCGCGGCGAGATCCTGGTCCAGAACCATTGCTACCGCGGCGACGAGATGGCCGTGATGATCGATGTGGCCAAGGAGTTCGGCTACAAGATCACCATGTTCCACCACGCCAGCGAGGCCTACAAGGTCGGCGCGCTGCTGGCGAAGGAAGACATCTGCTTCGCCACCTGGGCCGACTGGCAGGGCTTCAAGATGGAGTCGCTGGACGGCATCGAGGCCAACGCCGCCATCGCCTATCGGGCGGGCGCCTGCACGGTCATCCACTCCGACGACGAGACCATGACCCAGCGCCTGAACCAGGAAGCCGCCCTGGCCATGGCCGCCGGCAACCGCATCGGGCTGGACATCACCCGCGCCGAGGCCATCGCCTGGATCACGTCCAACCCGGCCAAGGCGCTGGGCATCGGCGACCAAACCGGCTCGCTGACCGCCGGCAAACGCGCCGACGTGGTGCTGTGGAGCACCGACCCGTTCAGCGTCTACGCCGTGGCCGAGCAGGTCTTCGTCGACGGGGCGCTGGTGTTCGACCGCCGCGACCCGCGCTACCAACCCAGGTCCGACTTCGAGCTCGGCCGTCCGGGCGAAGGAGCCTTCCACCAATGAAACGCATGCTCCTCGCGTCCATCGCGGCGCTCGCCATCGGCTCGCCGGCCCTAGCGGCCGAGACCGTCGCCATCGTCAACGCCCGCCTCGAGACCGCGACCTCGGCCGGCGCGGTGCCCAGCGGCACGATCGTGCTGAGGGACGGCAAGATCGTCGCCCTCGGCGCCGGGGTTTCCGCCCCGGCCGGCGCCCGCGTGATCGACGCCAGGGGCGGCGTGGTCACGCCCGGCATGATCGCGCCCTCCTCCAACCTGTCGGCCTCGGAAGTCGAGCTGGAGTCGTCCACCCGTGACGACAACTCCGGACGGCTCTCGGCCGGCTTCGACATCAGCTACGGGGTCAACCCCAACTCGGCGATGATCCCGCTGGCTCGCCAGACCGGCGTCACCCGCGCGGTGGTCACTCCCGTCCTTCGCGGCGGCGGCGACGGCCATGCCCATGACGGCGGCGCCGGAGACGGCCACGACGACTTCGCGGCGGGCGGCGGCGGGGCCGGCTCGGCCGACCCGAACATGTTCGCGGGCCAGGCGGCCATCGTGAGCCTGGACGCCAACGATCGCGACATCCTGGTCCGCGGCAAGGTGGCGGTGGCGCTCGCCCTCGGCCAGGCCGGGGCGCGCAACGCCGGCGGCTCGCGCGGCGCGGCGATCGTCCTGGTCAAGGCGGCGCTGGAAGACGCCCGCGCGTTCAGAGCCAACCGTGCCGCCTATGAGCGCGGCGGGACCCGCGACTTCGGCCTTTCGCGCATCGACCTGGAGGCCCTGATCCCGGTGGTCGAGGGCCGCACCCCGCTGCTGGTCCGCGTCAGCAGCGCCGCCGATATCCGCCAAGTCCTGCGCTTGGCCCGCGAAGAGAAGCTGAAGATCATCCTCGAAGGGGCCGAGGAAGGCTGGATGGTCGCCGACGAGATCGCCGCCGCCGGCGTACCGGTCATCCTCGACGCCCAGGCCGACCTGCCGAGCCGCTTCGAGGCGCTGGGCTCGCGCCTGGACAACGCCGCTCGCCTGCAACGGGCCGGCGTCCAGGTGGCGATCATGGGCAGCCGGGACTTCAACAACCTGCGCCAGGCGCGCCTGAACGCCGGCCTCGCGGTCGCCAACGGCCTGCCGCGCGAGGCGGCCATCGCCTCGGTCACCAGCGTGCCGGCGAAGATTTGGGGCCAGACCTCCGTCGGATCGCTGGAGGTCGGCAAGGACGCCGACGTGGTGCTGTGGAACGGCGACCCGCTGGAGACCACCAGCTGGCCGCTGGCGGTGTTCATCGGCGGCGTCGAGCAGCCGCAGACCACCCGCGCCTTCGAGCTCCGCGACCGCTACGCCAAGCCCAACCCGAGCGGCTATCCGCCCGCGTATCAATAGCAGCGCGCCCGACAGGCGTCCGGAAGGGGCAGATGCTCACGCGTCTGTCCCTTTCGTGACTCTTGCCCTCGCGTCGCCTTTGGCCGCATACCCCGCCGTTCCCGAATCGTTCGAAACTGCCGCGTAATGACCGCTCCCAACGAACCTGACCTTTTCGGCCTCGACGACGACGCGCTGAAGCCCGTGCCGCAGGCGCCGCTGGCGACGCCGCATGAGCCGCGCGCCGATCCCAAGGCCGTGGTTTCCGCTAAAGCCGCCGAGAAGGCGCCCGCCCCGGCCGCCAAGTCGTCCGACGCCTACGACGCCAGCGCCATCGAGGTTCTGGAGGGTCTTGAGCCGGTCCGGATGCGTCCGGGCATGTACATCGGCGGGACGGACGAGCGGGCGCTGCACCACCTGTTCGCCGAAGTGCTCGACAACTCGATGGACGAGGCCGTCGCCGGCCACGCCAAGCTGATCGAGGTCAACCTCGACGCCGACGGCTTCCTGACGGTGAAGGACGACGGCCGCGGCATGCCGGTGGACCCCCACCCCAAGCATCCGGGCAAGTCGGCGCTGGAGGTCATCATGACCGTCCTGCACGCGGGCGGTAAGTTCAGCGGCAAGGCCTACGAAACCTCGGGCGGCCTGCACGGCGTCGGCGCCTCGGTGGTCAACGCCCTGTCCGAGCGGCTGGAGGTCACCGTCTGGCGCGACGGCTTCGAGCATCGCCAGAACTTCGAGCGCGGAAAACCGGTCGCCCCGCTGGAACAGGGCGCACCGTCCCGCAAGAAGGGCACCCAGGTTCGCTTCCTGCCCGACCCCCAGATCTTCGGCGACAGCGCCGTCTTCAAGCCCGCGCGCCTGTACCGGATGGCCCGGTCGAAGGCCTATCTGTTCCGCGGCGTGCAGATCAAATGGTCCTGCGACCCGTCCCGAATCCACGACCAGACCCCGGCCGAAGCGACCTTCCACTTCCCCAACGGCCTGGCCGACTTCCTGGCCGAGCGGGTGAAGAACACCGCCACCGTCACCGAGAACGCCTTCAGCGGCCGCATCGAGCGGACGGGCGAGGCCGGCGCGGTCGAGTGGGCGGTGACCTGGACGCCGCAGGGGTTCGGCGAGGCCGACGGCTTCATGCAGTCCTACTGCAACACCGTGCCGACTCCCGAGGGCGGCACGCATGAGGCCGGCTTCCGCGCCGCCCTGACCAAGGGCCTGAAGGCCTACGCCGAGCTGGCGGGTGAGAAGCGCGCCGGGATCATCACCGCCGACGACGTCATCGCCAACGCCGGCGCCCTGATCAGCGTCTTCATCCGCAATCCGGAATTCCAGGGCCAGACCAAGGAAAGGCTGTCGTCGAGCGACGCCCAGCGCCTGGTCGAGAACGCCTTGCGCGATCCGTTCGACCACTGGCTGACCGCCTCGCCCAAGGCCGCCCGTAGCCTACTCGACTTCGTCATCGAGCGCGCCGAGGACCGCCTCAAGCGCCGCAAGGACAAGGAAGTCTCCCGCGCATCGGCGACCCGCAAGCTGCGCCTGCCAGGCAAGCTGGCCGATTGCTCCGGCAGCGCCACCGACGGCAGCGAGCTGTTCCTGGTCGAGGGGGACTCGGCCGGCGGCTCGGCCAAGCAGGCGCGCGACCGCAAGACCCAGGCGATCCTGCCCCTGCGTGGCAAGATCCTGAACGTGGCCAGCGCCTCCGGCGACAAGCTGCTGGGCAACAAGGAACTGGCCGACCTGATGCTCGCGCTCGGCGTCGGCGCGGGCAGCAAGTACAGGGACGAGGATCTGCGCTACGAGCGGATCATCATCATGACAGACGCCGACGTCGACGGCGCCCACATCGCTTCGCTGCTGATCACCTTCTTCTACCGCACGATGCCGGACATGGTTCGCGGCGGCCGGCTGTTCCTGGCCATGCCTCCGCTCTACCGCATCAGCCACGGCAGCAAGTCGCTCTACGCCCGCGACGACGCCCACAAGGACGAGTTGCTGGCCACCGAGTTCAAGGGCAAGAAGCCCGAGATCGGTCGCTTCAAGGGCCTGGGCGAGATGATGCCGGCCCAGCTGAAGGAAACCACCATGGACCCGAAAAAGCGCACGCTGGCCCGGGTGACCCTGCCGCGTGACGAAAGCTCGGTGGAGGATTTGGTGGAGAAGCTGATGGGTCGCAAGCCTGAGCTTCGGTTCCAATTCATTCAGGAAAATGCCGAGTTCGCGGCGGCGGACATCGACATCTGACGCAATCGGGCCAGAACCCGTCCTGATCTGCACAAGATTACGGCAAAGCGAATACAGAGGTATTGCTGGTTAGTCGTCGGCGCGCCCGACGACCCAGAACACCCGTGCGCAACCCCGCGTCCTTCAACTCTGCCTCAAACTTATTTGACCGGAACATCTCGAGCTTTGGCGCATTCCTGAGATGCGCTCACCGTCGCAGTGTCGGCGCGAGCGTGCGTGCAATCGGGGCTTACGGAACCATGCTTCAGACAGAACTCGACCGGCCGTCTCCCAAGTCGGAGACGCGGCCGCCTCGCCTTGATGTCGGCAAGACGGCCCTCTTCCTCGACCTTGACGGCACTCTCGCCGCCATCGCCCCGACGCCCGACGCCGTGGGCCCGGATCCACATCGTAATGCGCTACTGAAAGCGCTCGGCCCGCGCCTGGGCGGCCGTTTGGCCGTTCTGAGCGGACGCCAGGTGGATGACATCGACCGCATCCTCGACGGCGCCGTCATCTGCGTCGCGGGCGTGCATGGACTGCAGCGCCGCACGATCGAGGGCACGCGCGACGACGAGCCGCCCCACAAGTCTCTGGGCGACGTCGACGGCATGCTGGAGTGTTTCGCGCGCAGCCATCGCGGCCTCCTGCTCGAGCGCAAGCCGTCGGCCCTTGCCCTGCACTATCGCGGTCACCCGCCGGCCGAGGAGGCCTGCCTGGAGTTCGCCCACCGCATCGGTTTCGCCAACGGCCTGACCGTGCAGGAAGGCCAGATGGTGGTCGAGCTGCGTACGCCCGGCCCCGACAAGGGCGACGCCCTGAACGCCTTCATGGAAGCCGCGCCGTTTGTCGGCGCGATGCCAGTGATGGTCGGCGACGACCTGACCGACGAGCATGCTTTCCGCGCCGCCGTGGCGCTCGGCGGCTATGGCGTGCTGGTCGGCGACGAACGCCCGACGGCCGCGCGCTATCGCTTGCGGGATCCGGCGGCTGTGCTGGGCTGGCTCGAGGAGGCGGCCCGGTGAGCCGCCTCATCGTCGTGTCCAACCGCGTCAACCTTCCGAAGGAGACCGGCGCGGGCTCGGTCGGCGGGCTCGCGGCGGCGATCTCGGCGGCGCTGCGTCAGTATCAAGGGGTGTGGTTCGGCTGGAGCGGCGAGACGACGCCGACCTATACCGGCCAGATCGCCATGGAGCGGGTGGGCGACGTCACCGTCGCCAAGGTCGACCTCGAGCCGCAGGACGTTGACGAGTACTACAACGGCTACGCCAACAAGACGCTGTGGCCCCTGTTTCACGACCGCATCGACCTGACCGCCTACGAGCGTCCGTTCGACGCCGGCTATGCGCGGGTCAACGCGCGCTTCGCCCAGGCGCTCGCGCCGCTGATCGGGCCTGACGACCTGATCTGGATCCACGACTACCACCTGGCGCCGCTGGCGCGGGAGTTGCGGGCGCTGGGCGTCAAGAACCGTATCGGCTTCTTCCTGCACATCCCCTGGCCGGCGCGGCAGCTCCTGGTCACACTGCCCGGCCATCGCAAGCTGGTGGAGGCCCTGTTCCACTACGATCTGATCGGCTTCCAGACGAAGGACAACCTGTCAGCCTTCACCGGCTATCTCGCCAACGAGATCGAAGCACAGGCGCCAGACGCCAACGGCTTTGTCGAAGCCTTCGGCCGCCGCACGCGGCTGGGCGTGTTCCCGATCGGCATCGAGGTGGCCGACTTCGCCGAAGGGGCCCGCTCGCCGATCGGCGAGGAGGCGTTCCAGCGCATGCGCGAGTCGCAGGCGGGCCGGAAGATGATCGTCGGTGTCGACCGGCTCGACTACTCCAAGGGCTTGGAGGAGCGATTCCTCGCCTACGAGCAGTTCCTCGCAAACCACGCCGAGCAGCGCGAGAAGGTCTTCCTGCTGCAGATCGCCACGGTCAGCCGTGACGGCGTGGAGGCCTACCAGGATCTCCGCGCGCGACTGGACGCCATCGCGGGACGCGTGAACGGGACCTTCGGAACCATGGACTGGGTGCCGCTGCGCTACGTCAACAGCGGCTACCGTCAGGACGAACTGGCCGGCATCTACCGCGCCGCCGGCGTCGGCCTGGTGACGCCCCGTCGCGACGGCATGAACCTCGTCGCCAAGGAATACGTCGCCGCCCAGGACCCCGACGATCCCGGCGTGTTGATCCTGTCGCGCTTCGCCGGCGCCGCGGCGCAGATGGGCTCGGCGCTGATCGTGAACCCGTACGACCGGGACGACGTGGCGAACGCCATCCAGCGGGCGCTGTCGATGGGCTTCGCCGAGCGGCGCCGACGCTGGGACAAGCTGATGGAAGGCGTCAGCAGCGAGGACATCGGCGCTTGGCGGCAGAACTTCGTCGAGGCGCTGAAGGCCCCCAAGATGCAGGCCGCCCGCCTGGCGAACGACGCCGCTTGAGCCGCGGCTAACGGCCGGCGGTGATGGTGTGACGGACCGGCTCGCCCTTCAGCCCCTTGGCCATCCAGCTGGCGCCGACTCCGCCTTTCATCGACGGGATCGCCGTGCAGAAGGCCAGCGGCACGTAGATCGGCCGCTTCTGGGTCATGCAGAGCTTGTCGCCCTTCAGCGCCCATGAGCCGCCGGTGCGCTGACCATTGGCGCGGAGCGCGTCATAGCTGCCGTTGGAATTGAGCCAGAGCTTGGTCGTCTTGCCGTCGGGATAGAGGCTGGTGATCGTGTTGGCGAACGCGGGGCCCAGCACCTCGGTCGGCGACGGCGCCAGCACGGCGATCAGAAGGCTCGCTCCGGCGAACATGGCTGCGGACATCGGGGGCTCCCTCCAGAACACCGATCTGTCGTCACTCCATCACACAAGTTTTGCCGAAACGTCATCATCGTTCTCGCGACCGGCGATACGCCGATTGTCGCGGCGCTCTTGACCTCCCGCCGCCGGAGCGTCATTCGCGGCCGATCCATGGACACGCCCGAGCAACCCAGAGCCGCTCTGAACACGCTGCAAGCGGGCCGCGCCTTCGCGGCGCTGGCGGTGCTTCTGTTCCATGTCGAGCTCACGCTGGCCCTGCCTCAGTACGTCGGCCACGACGTCTTCGAGTTCTTCCGCAGCGGGCACAGCGGCGTGCACTTCTTCTTCGTGCTGAGCGGCTTCGTGATTCTGATGGCTCACCGACGCGACGTCGGCCGGGCGGACCGGGTCGGGGTGTTCGCGTGGAAGCGGGTCCGACGCATATACCCGCCGCTGTGGGCCGCGCTGGTGGTCGTGCTGCCGGCGACGCTGGCGTTTCCGCTGCTCAACAACGAGGTCGGCTTCGGCGTTCTGGACGTGCTGTCCGCCTTCACACTCCTCCCCGACACCTTCGATCCGTTGCTGTCGGTGATATGGACCCTGCGGCACGAGGCGCTGTTCTACGGTGTGTTCGCCCTGATCCTCTGGCGGCCGAAGATCGGGCTGCCGATCGGCGCGGCGTGGATGACGCTATCGGCGGTGCTGCCCTGGATCGGGATCGATGGCTGGCTGCGGTTCTTCTTCACCAGCCAGCACCTGCTGTTCGCGTTCGGCGCGGGCGCCTTCCTGCTGCTCGAGCGCGGCAAGGTCCCCTTCCCCGCCTGGATCGCGGCGGGCGGCGTGCTGCTGTTCGCCACGACCTGGATCATCCCGCTGCTGGGCCTGCCGCTGAACGGCATCGTCGCCAACTGGGCTTTCGGCCTCGGCGCGGCGGCGGCGATCCTCGGACTGGCGGCCGTCGAGCGGCGCGGCGGCCTGAGGACGCCTCGGGCGCTCGTGTTCCTGGGTGAGGCGTCCTACGCCATCTATCTCGTCCATGCCCCGGCAATCTATGGAGCGACGGCGATCCTGCTGGCGCTCGCGCCCGGCCTGAAGAGCCTTCCGCCGTTGCTCTTCGCGCTGGTCGCCCTCGCCGCCCTGGCCATCGGCGTCGCCTTCCACCTTTGGGTTGAGAAGCCGCTGCTGGCGCGCCTGCCCCAGAGCCCCCGCCCCGCACCGGCCAAGGCGGCGTCCGAAGGCGCAGCGCCCTAAGCCGTACAGCGCTTTCGTTGACTTTTCGGGGTTTGTGGCTATGTATCCGCCGCAAGCTCCGGGCAGGTCTGGCGAATCCGCGCCGCCCGCTCGCCCAAGATCCGGGCGGCTCGGCGTTTCAGTTCAAGCGAGACATGACCGAATTCTCCCAACTGGGGCTTAGCGCCTCCACACTCAAGGCAGTGGCCGACACCGGCTACACGACCGCCACCCCGATCCAGGAACAGGCCATTCCGGTGGCCCTCGCCGGTCGCGACGTTCTGGGTATCGCCCAGACCGGCACCGGCAAGACCGCGGCCTTCACCCTGCCGATGATCGACCGCCTGTCGGCCGGTCGCGCCCGGGCCCGCATGCCGCGCGCCCTGGTCCTGGCCCCGACCCGCGAACTGGCCGACCAGGTCGCCAGCAGCTTCGAGAAGTACGCCAAGGGCACCCGCCTCTCGTGGGCGCTGCTGATCGGCGGCGTGTCGATGGGTGACCAGGTGGCCGCGCTGGACAAAGGCGTCGACGTCCTGATCGCCACGCCGGGCCGCCTGCTCGACCTGTTCGACCGCAGCAAGATCCTGCTGACGGGCGTGCAGCTGATGGTCGTCGACGAAGCCGACCGCATGCTCGACATGGGCTTCATCCCGGACATCGAGCGCATCTTCAAGCTGACACCGCCCAAGCGTCAGACCCTGTTCTTCAGCGCCACCATGCCGCCGGAAATCACCCGGCTGACCAAGCAGTTCCTGAAGGACCCGACGCGGATCGAGGTCTCCCGCCCGGCCACCACCGGCGAGAACATCACCCAGTTCCTGGCCCGCATCCCGTCCAGCGATCCGAAGGCCAAGCGCACCGCGCTGCGCAGCCTGATCGACCGCAGCGAGATCTCCAACGGCATCGTGTTCTGCAACCGCAAGAGCGAGGTCGATATCGTCGCCAAGTCGCTGCGGACGCATGGCTACGACGCCGGCGCGATCCACGGCGATCTGGACCAGGCCACGCGGATGAAGACCCTGGACAGCTTCCGGAAGGGCGAGCTGAAGCTGCTCTGCGCCTCGGACGTCGCCGCCCGCGGCCTCGACATCCCGGCCGTCAGCCACGTCTTCAACTACGACGTCCCGCACCACGCCGACGACTACGTCCACCGCATCGGCCGGACCGGCCGCGCGGGCCGGAAGGGCGAGGCGTACATGATCGCCACCCCAGCCGACGACAAGAACCTGGACAAGGTGCTGAAGCTGACGGGCAAGATGCCGGAAGAAGCCACCTTCGAAGGCATCGACTGGTCGACCCTGAAGACCGAGCAGCGCCACAAGGACTCCGCCAAGCGGGACCGTGAACGCAGCCGCTCGCGCAGCGATCGTCCGGGCCGCGGCCGTCCCGCTTCGGAAACCTCGACGGTGTCGATGGACGCCATCTCCGCCGCCGACGCGTCCGAAGCCGCCGCCGCGCCGGCCAAGATCCCGGCCTCGACCGCGCCCGTGACGCCGGTCGCCGAAAAGCCGGCCCGCCGTCGTCGCGGCGCCAAGGCCGAGGCCGCCGAACCGGCCGTCATCGCCGCGCCCGTCGTCGCCGAAGCCCCCGTCGAGGAAGTCCGCCAGGAACGTCCGCGCCGCGAAGAGCGTCCGCGTCGTGAGGACCGCCCTGCCCGCGAAGACCGCGCGCCGCGCGCCGAACAGGCTCCGCGTCGTGAAGAGCGCCCCGCGCCGGTCGCCGCCGAAGGCCGTGACCGCGATCGTGAGCGCCGCCCCTCGCGCGGTCGCGACAACGACCGCCGCGACAGCCATCCGCGCCGCGATCGCGACGACGACGGCGGCCGCGTGGTCGGGTTCGGCGCCGACATGCCGGCCTTCATGACCCGCGTCACGCCTCTGACGCCGCTACCGACCGAGGACTAACCCCCCGGCGCGGCCCGGCCGCATCGATGTAGCCACCCAGACGGCAGAAGGGGCGCGGATCACTCCGCGCCCCTTCTCCATTTTCCGAAACGGACTGGCTAGTTGCCGAGCTGTCCGTCGCAGGCATCGGCGGCGGCCTGGACCTGAGCAGCGCCGAGACCGTCGAGGCGGGTTTCCTCGGCGCGGCGTTCCTGCTGGCTTGCGCGGCTGTCGGCCGGTGTCAGGTCGGTGCGGGTGGCCAGGGCCAGCGCGGTGCGCTCGCGCGCCGCGTCCAGCTTGGCGATGCGCTTCTTGTTCGCGGCCGAGGCGCCGTCGGACTCCAGCCGGCTCGCGGCGACCTCATAGGCCGCGATGCAGCGGGCCTGAACCTTGAAGTCCACGGCGGCATGGGCCGAGGATACGGCCATCAGGGTCACGGCCAGGCCCGTAAGGGCGGCGGTACGCATGGTTATCTCCACTCTGTCGGAGCCGGAGGGCTCCGTGGCGATATATCGTGCTTCGCCATCACGGCCACAATACGGTCCGTCGCCTGACAGTGGGATGAACGCCTCGCCGCCCCCCTTGGGTCCGCCGCTAGCGCTTCACCTGCCCGCCGAGCATTTTGCGGATGGCGGGACCATAGGGCGGACGCATCGCCACCAGCGGACCGATATCCTTCTTCAGCTGGGTGTAGATCGCCTTGCGGTGGCTGAACTCCTTGAAGCCGTCGTGGCCGTGGTAGGAGCCCATGCCCGAGGGACCGATGCCTCCGAACGGCAGCTCTTCCTGAGCCACGTGCATGATCACGTCGTTGACCGAGACGCCGCCGCTGGTGGTGCGCTCCAGCACCCGCGCCTTCTCGCCCTCGTCCGTGCCGAACCAGTAGAGACCCAGCGGGCGGTCGTTGGCGTTGACGTAGTCAAGCGCCTCTTCGGCGGTCTTGTAGGTCTTCACCGGCAGCACCGGCCCGAAGATCTCTTCCTGCATGACCTTCATGTCGTCGGTCGGGTTGAGGATCAGGGTCGGCGGGATCTTGCGGTGCTCCTGCTGGCTGAAGTCCTCGCCGGCCGGGTTGATCTCCACGATCTGGGCGCCCATGGCCCGGGCCTCGTCGATGTAGCCCTTGATCCGGTCGTAGTGGCGGTCTGCGATCACGGCGGTGTAGTCGGGATTGTCCTTCAGCGTCGGGAACATGCGGGTGACCGAGGCCTGGGCCTCCTTCACGAACTCGGCGACCTTCGACTCGGGAGCCAGCACGTAGTCGGGCGCGAGGCAGATCTGGCCGGCGTTCAGCGTCTTGCCATTCATGACCCGGGCGGCCGCCGTGGCGATGTCCGCGCTTTCGGAGATGATCACCGGGCTCTTGCCGCCCAGTTCCAGGGTCAGCGGCACCAGGTTCTCGGCGGCGGCGCGCATGACATGCCTGGCGATCGAGGTCGCGCCGGTGAAGATCAGGTGGTCGAACGCCAGGCCCGAGAACGCCTGTCCGACCTCTGGACCGCCGGTGATCACCGCGATCTCCTCGTCGCTGAACACCTTGCCGAACATGGTCTTCATCAGCTCGGAGGTCACCGGCGTGAACTCCGACGGCTTGATCATGGCGCGGTTGCCCGCCGCCAGGATGCCGGCCAGCGGCGCGAAGGTCAGGTTCACCGGGAAGTTCCACGGGCTGATCACGCCGACCACGCCCTTGGGCTGGAAGACGACTTCGGCCTTGGCGCCGAACAGGCCCAGGATCGCCGGCGTGGTCTTGCGCTTCTCGCCCTTCATCCACTTGCGCAGGTTCTCCCTGGCGTGCTTCAGCGGGCCGATCGAGCCGCTGACGTCGGTCAGAAGCGTGGCCTCGCGCGACCGGTTGCCGAAGTCGGTGTTGATGGCGTCCTGGATGTCGCTGGAATGATCGACGAGCAGGCCGATGCAGCGGTCGATGCGCTCGATGCGCTGCTCGGCCGTGGGCGCGCCGTCCCGCAGATGCGCCGCCTTCTGCTTGTCGAGAATGGCCTGCATGGCGGCCTTGTGCGCATCGGCGCCGAGATTGGCGTGGGCGGTCATCGTTTTCCTCCAGCGGCCGGGCTGGCCCCGGCTCAAGTGATCGATGATCAGCATGACGCGTGCAAGGCCTCGCCGCAAGCGAACCGCGTTCTCCGCTTTAACGGAGCGTTGGGACCTTGGAGGCTAGTTTCGCCCTGTCTGTCGACCGCGCCCTCAGAATGAGGATGCGGCTATGGGGGAATACGAATGTCCGGCGACGTTGAAACCACGCTGCGCGGCCCTGGCGCCTACAAGATCGCGCACACGACCCTCGAGGTCATGGAACGCCACCATGTGTGGCCAACGGCGCTGAACTTCGAACTCTGGTCCCACTATGTGGCCGATCCGGAAGGCGCTCTCGCCCGCGAGCTTAACCGCCTGATCTCGCTGGGTGAGCCCCTTACCGAGACGGTCAGCGAGGAACTGGCCGCCGCCTACCTGGCCAAGGCCCGCCTGAACGAACAGATTCGCGATGCCGGGGACCAGCTGTCCAAGGAACTGGCCGCCGTCTCGCTGGCCATCCGCGACGCGCAGAAGTCACAGGAAACCTACGGTCAGACCCTGGCCAGCGCGGGCAAGGGCCTCTCGGACGCCACCGACGCCGGGCAGATCAAGGCCATGGTCGACAGTCTGTCGACCGCGACCCGCCGGGTTCAGAAGGAAAACAAGTCGCTCGAGAAGCGTCTCGCCGAATCGACCAGCGAGGTCCAGCGCCTGCGCGAGCACCTGGAGCAGGTCCGCCGCGACGCCACCACCGACGGCCTGACCAACCTGGCCAACCGGAAGGCCTTCGACGACGAGCTGGCCCGCGCCTGCGCCGACGCCGACGAGAACGGCATGCCGTTGACCCTGGCGGTGCTCGATATCGACCACTTCAAGTCGTTCAACGACACCTGGGGCCACCAGACCGGCGACCAGGTCATCCGCTACGTCGCCAGCGTCATCGGCCGCATCGGCGCGACGCCGCGCTTCTCGGCCCGCTACGGCGGCGAGGAGTTCGCGATGATCTTCCCCGGCGAAGACGCCGGCCTGGTCGAGCGCTGCCTGGAAGAGATTCGCGAGGAAGTCGCTTCGCGCATGCTCAAGCGTCGCTCGACCAACGAGGACCTGGGCACCGTGACCATCTCGGCCGGGCTGGCGACCCGCCAGGAAGGCGAGACCGGCAGCTGCGTCATGGAACGCGCCGACGCCGCGCTCTACGCCTCCAAGCGCACGGGCCGCAACCGCGTCACCAACGCCGAGCGGGTCGCGGCGGCGGCGTAAGCCACCGCTTGCTCCCCCGCCAAGGCCGTGCGAGACCTTCGTTACGCGAAGGAGCACCAGCTCATGTGTGAGCGTATCCGCTAGACCCTGGCCGTAGCGCCAGCCGCACCGCCGCCGCCCGACGAACCGCGTCGGGCGCGCCGACGTTCACGCACGACACCTTCGGCTCCTCATGTCCTTCACGAGCAATCGCGCGATCAATCGCGTGAACATCCACTATGCCTTCCAGGCCTTCGCCCAGGCCTCGGGCGGCATCTTCATCCTCGCCTTCCTGCTCAAGGCCGGCGTCTCCATTCCCATGGCGCTGCTGTTCGAGGCGCTGCTGCTGGCGGGGCGCTTCGTTCTGCGTCCGGCCATGTTGCCGCTGGCCAAGCGCTTCGGCGTCAAGCCGCTCCTCGTGACCGGCACCCTGATCACCGCCGCCGCCTTTCCGCTGCTGTCCTTCGTCGAGGGAGTGGGACCGCTGCTGTGGGTCCTCTGCGCGGTCTCGTCGCTCGGCTACCTGACCTACTGGCTGAACTTCCACGCCTATTTCGCGGCGCTCGGCGACCCGGAGCATCGCGGGGGCCAGGTCGGACTGCGCGAGGGGATCGTCGCCATGGTCGGCATCGTCGCGCCCCTCCTGGGCGCCTGGGGCCTGAGCACCCTTGGCGGCAAGGCGACCTTCCTGGCCGTGGGCGTGGTTCAGGCGCTGGCCGTCGTTCCGCTGATCGGCCTGCCCAACGTCCCCGTCGCCGCCTCGGTCCCCCGGCCGGACCGGCGCGAGATGCGGATGGGCCTGGCCCTGATGGTGGGCGACGGCCTGCTGGCGGCGGGCAACCACTTCGTCTGGCTGATCGCCCTCTTCACCGTGCTCGGCGAAAGCTACGCGGCCTTCGGCGGCGCCGCGGCGCTGGCCGCCCTGGCGGCGGCTGTCGGGGCGCTGGTCCTCGGCCGGCACGTCGACCTGGGCCATGGCCGCCGCTCCGCCTCCATCGCCTATGGCGCGGCGGCGCTGGTCCTGCTGCTGCGGGCCGCCAGCCTGTCGGAGCCCTGGCTGGCGGTCGCGGCCAACGCGGCGGGCGCGCTGCTGATCGGACTGGTCACCCCGGTGCTGATGACGCCGGTCTACAACCTGGCCCGGAGCTCGCCCTGCGTGATGCGCTTCCATATGGCGACCGAGGGCGCGTGGGACGTCGGCGGCTTCGTCGGCTGCCTGCTGGCGGCGGGACTGGTCGCGGCGGGCCTGCCGCTGTCGCTGCCGATCCTGATCTCGCTCGGGGCGGTGCTGGCGCTCTACCTGCTGCTGGCCCGCTACTACGGTCCGCGAGCGCCCTGAGCGGCCCGGCCGAAATTTCCTCTGGCGTTCCGCCGCGTTATCCGCGCTTACGCTCTGGTCAAAGAGAACGAGCGCCAGGGAGACGCGTCATGGACTACACGAAGATCAAGGTCGAAGTGATCGACGGCGTGGCCGTGGTCACCATGAACGACCCCGGTACGATGAACGCCGCGGGCCTGGACCTGGCCGGCGAGCTGAGCCACGCCTTCTCCAGCATCGCCGCCGGCAAGGTCGCGGCGCGCGCCATTGTGCTGACCGGCGAAGGTCGCGGTTTCTGCTCCGGCGCCAACCTGTCGGGCGGCGGCGCCGCCGGCCGTGAGCTGGACGTCGACGGCAAGCCCGACGCCGGCCGCGCGCTGGAGACCGTCTACAACCCGCTGGTCAGCCAGATGCGCGACCTGCCCGTGCCGCTGGTCACCGCCGTCAACGGCGCCGCCGCCGGCGTCGGCTGCTCCTTCGCACTGCTGGGCGACCTGATCGTGGCCGGCGAGAGCGCCTACTTCCTGCAGGCCTTCCGCCGCATCGGCCTG
>JBIICO010000202.1:0-6261 GCA_044238855.1 Caulobacter sp. | reverse complement strand
AAGCTGGGCTTCGAGGTGGAAGGCTACCTGAAGGGCCACGTCGACCGCGAGGGCGACCGGCGTGACTGCCGGCTGTGGGGGTTGCTGCTGTAGCGCCCCCTCCCTCCCCGCATGGGGAGGACGCTCACGCCCCCGCGATGATGCCTAGGAAGTCCTCGGACTTCAGGCTGGCGCCGCCGACCAGCGCGCCGCCGACTTCCCTGGCCTTCAGGATTTCCGCCGCGTTCGAGGGCTTCACCGAGCCGCCGTAGAGGATCGGCACGCCGGCGCCCTGCTCCTGGCCGAACGCCTCGACCAGGGCGGCGCGGAGGGCGATGTGGACTTCCTCGATCTGGTCCAGGGTCGGGGTCAGGCCGGTGCCGATGGCCCAGACCGGCTCGTAGGCGACCGCGAAGGCCTTGCCCGCCAGTTCGGACGGCAGAGAGCCCCTCGCCTGCCCGATCACGACCTCAAGCGTCCGGCCGGCCTCGCGCTCGGCCAGGGTCTCGCCGACGCAGACGATCGGCTCCAGCCCGCCGCGCAGGGCGCCCAGCACCTTGGCGGCGACGACGGCGTCGGTCTCGGCGTAGCCGGCCCGGCGTTCGGAGTGGCCCAGGATCACCAGGCGGGCGCCGGCCTCGGCCAGCAGCTCGGCCGAGACGTCGCCGGTGAAGGCGCCGGTTTGCTCGCCGCGGCAGTCCTGGCCGCCGACGGCCACCGTCGTGCCGGCCAGGGCCTCGGCCATCCTGTGCACCAGCGTGGCCGGCGGGCAGAGGGCGACGCGGGCGGCGGGCGGATGGACGTCGACGGCGGCGGCGACGGCGCGGGCCTCGTCGAGCGAGGCCTCGAGGCCGTTCATCTTCCAGTTTCCGGCGATCAGCGGGCGGGGACGGGTCATGCGCGGGGCTCCGGGCGGTGTTCTTGCTTGCTCCGCGCCCTACTTGAACGCCGGCTCGCTGTCACGCCGCATCCGCGCCACGCTTGCAGCCCCTCATGGCGGTCCACTATACCCGCCGGGCGGCGACATCCGCCCCGCGCCTCATTCTAGGGTTACCGCCTCCATGCTCGCCGCCTTCCGCAGTTTCGCGAAGTCTCCCTGGGCCGTCGGCCTGCTGGGCCTGCTGATCATCAGCTTCGCCGTCTTCGGCATCGGCGACGTCTTCAAGGCCAACCTCGGCCAGTCCGTGATCAAGGCCGGCTCGCGCACCGTGGAGATGCAGGAGTTCAAGGCCGCCTACACCCGCTACCGCAAGGGGCTGGAGCAGCAGTACGGCCAGCCGATCAGCGTCGACCTGGCGGTGCAGCAGGGCGTCGACAAGCGCCTGCTGGACGAGATGGCCGAGAACGAAGCGTTCAACGCCGTGCTGGAGCGCTTCGGCATCCGGGCCCCCAAGGCCCTGGTCGACGAGACGCTGACCCGCCAGGAAGCCTTCTTCAACCCGATCACCGGCAAGTTCGACCAGGACCGCTTCGTGCAGGTGCTGCAGCAGTACGAGATCACGCCCGAAATCTACATGAAGAGCGTCCGGGACGAGCTGGTGCAGGGTCAGTACGTGCCGGCCGCCTTCGGCGCCATGCGCGCCCCGCGCGCCTACGCGGCCCTGGGCGGCGCCCTGGCCATGGAGCAGCGCGACCTCGCCTACTTCCGCCTGACCCCGGCCAGCATCGGCCAGATCACGCCGCCGACCGACGCGGAAATGACGGCCTTCATGAAGGCCAACGCCGCCCAGCTGACCAAGCCGGAGTATCGCTCGTTCAGCATCGTGCGCTTGTCGCGCAAGGCCTTCGAGCCGGACGTCACCGTCGATCCGGCCGAGGTCCAGAAGCGCTTCGAGTTCGAGAAGGACTCGCTGGGCCGCGCCGAGCTGCGCACGGTCGTCCAGATCAACGTCAAGGACGCCGGCCAGGCCGCCGCGGTCGCCGCCCGCCTGAACAAGGGTGAATCGGCCGCCGTGGTCGCCGGCTCGATCGGCGAGAAGCCGGTCCGCTTCGACGACAAGCCGCGCAGCGCCTTCTTCGACCCGGCCGTCGCCGACGCGGCGTTCAAGCTGCCCCAGGGCGGTGTCAGCGCCCCGATCAGGACCCAGTTCGGCCTCGCCGTGCTGAAGGTCGAGAAGATCGCCGCCGGCCAGGCCGCCAGCCTCGAGCAGCACCGCGCCGAGCTCGAGGCCAAGGTCCGCCAGGCCGCCGCCGACCGGAAGGTCAGCGATGCGTCCAAGATCTACGAGGACGGTCACGCCGCCGGCCAGGACATGGCCGTCTCCGCCGCCAAGGCGGGCCTGTCGGTCGTCAAGATCCCGGCCGTCGCCAAGGACGGCCGCGGCCTGGACGGCAAGCCCGCCCCGGGCGTCTCGCAAGCGGTCCTGCAGGCCGTTTTCGAAGGCCAGCAAGGCGTCGAGAGCGAAATTCTCAGCGATGGCGAGGGCGAGTACTTCATCGTCCGCGTCGATACTGTCGTGCCGCCGGCGCTCCGCTCGCTGGAGGAAGTCCGCCAGCCTCTGACCGTTGAGCTGATGCGCCGCAAGATCGCCGACGCCCAGCAGGCCAAGGCCGACGAGCTGGCCGCCCGCATCCGCAAGGGTGAATCGCTGGACGCCGTCGCGGCTTCCGCCGGCCTGAAGGTCGAACGCATCGCCGCCCTCAGCCAGCCGACCGCACAGCAGCACGCCGCCGCCGGACGCGAACTGCTCGGCGGCGCCTTCGGGGCCAAGAAGGGCGAGGTGTTCATCGCGCCGGCCCAGGGCCAGGGCTACGCCATCGCCGTGGTCACCGCGATCCGCGCCGGCGACATCGCCCAGGCCGCCCGGCTGACCGAAGCCCAGCGCGAGCAGTTCACCGAGATGCTGCGCCGCGACCTGGACGGCTCGGCCCGCCGCTACGCCGTCGAGGAGATGAAGGCGAAAAAGAGCCAGCTGAACGCCCGCATCGCCATGGGCATGGACGCGACGGCCGCCGCCGCCGGCCTGACCGACCAGCCCGCCGCCAAGGCCGACGACAAGGCCAAGAAGTGACGACCGAGCCGTCCTTCGACGCTTTCGCCCAAGCCTTCGACGCCGGACGACCGCAGGTCGTCTGGACGCGGCTGGTCGACGATCTGGAAACGCCGGTCTCGGCCTATCTGAAGATCGCGCGGGAGCGGCGCTACGCCTTCCTGTTCGAATCCGTCGAGGGCGGCGCCTGGCGCGGCCGTTATTCCATCGTGGCGATGAAGCCCGACCTGGTCTGGCGCTGCCGCGGCGACAAGGCCGGGATCGCGACCGGCGACGCGATCGCCCGGGACGAGTTCACGCCCCAGCCCGGCGGCGCGCTGGACAGCCTGCGCGACCTGGTCGCCCGCTCGCGGATCGAGCTGCCGGCCGGACTGCCCCCGCCCGCGGCCGGCGTCTACGGCTCGCTCGGCTACGACATGATCCGGCTGGCTGAAAAGCTGCCGAACGTGAACCCCGACCCGCTCGACCTCGACGACGCGATCATGATCCGTCCTTCGATCGTGGCGGTGTTCGACGCCATCGCCCAGGAGATCGTGCTGGTGACCCCGGCGCGGCCCGGCGGCGGCGAAACGGCCCGGCAGGCATGGGACGCTGCCCAGGCGCGCCTGGCCGAGGTGCTGGCCGACCTGAGGACCCCGCTGGTCGCCCCGACGCCGGGCGAGCCGGCCGAGGTCGCCTTCACCACGCCGGTCAGCCGCGCCGACTACGCGACCATCGTCGACAAGACCAAGGACTACATCGCCGCCGGCGACATCTTCCAGGCCGTGGTCGCCCACCGCTTCCGCGCCCCGTTCACGCGCGATCCGTTCGCGCTTTACCGCTCGCTGCGCCGGACCAACCCCTCGCCGTTCCTGTTCTACCTCGACCTGGGAGACCACCAGCTGGTCGGCTCCAGCCCCGAGATTCTGGTGCGGCTGCGCGACGGCAAGGTCACCATCCGGCCGATCGCCGGCACCCGTCCGCGCGGCGCGACGCCCGAGCAGGACCTGGCGCTGGAACAGGAACTGCTGGCCGACCCAAAGGAGCGGGCCGAGCACCTGATGCTGCTCGACCTGGGCCGCAACGACGTGGGCCGCGTGTCGCGCCTGCGCGAGGCCGGCCGCAACGCGCCCTCGGCCGTCGGCCGCAAGGGTCCGGCCGTGCGGGTGACCGAAAGCTTCGTCATCGAGCGCTACAGCCACGTGATGCACATCGTCTCGAACGTCGAGGGCGACGCGCCCGAGGGGCTCGATCCCGTCGATGTGCTGATGGCGGCCCTGCCGGCAGG
The DNA here is from genome assembly GCA_044238855.1 of Caulobacter sp. Classification (GTDB taxonomy): domain Bacteria; phylum Pseudomonadota; class Alphaproteobacteria; order Caulobacterales; family Caulobacteraceae; genus Caulobacter. The sequence goes on along the minus strand of JBIICO010000202.1, from coordinate 2,025 downwards.
CACCGTGTCCGGCGCGCCCAAGGTGCGGGCGATGGAGATCATCGACGAGCTGGAGATCGAGAAGCGCGGCGTCGGCTACGCCGGCGCGGTCGGCTACTTCGGCGCCGACGGCTCGGTCGACACCTGCATCGTGCTGCGCACCGGGCTGGTGAAGGACGGCATGCTCTACGTCCAGGCCGGCGGCGGCATCGTCGCCGACAGCACGCCGGACGCCGAGTACGACGAGACCATCCACAAATCGAACGCCCTGCGCCGCGCCGCGCAGGAAGCGTGGCGGTTCGGGTAACGACGAAACCCAATCTTGCCTTCCGCGCGCCTGACGTGTTCGCTTCCCGTCTCAACCGTGGGGAGCGGACATGCCGGCGCAGACGAAGGAACAACGGACGGTCGACATCCGGCGGGCGCTGTCGGACTACGTGGCCTCCAAGGCCGCCGAGAGCGCGCTGGAGAACCATCCGCGCTATTTCGCGGCGCTGGCCGCCTGGTGCTACAAGCGGCCCGGCGACGCGGCGGGCCTGTGGTGGCGATCGCCGGGCGCGGGGCTGACGGCCCATGGCGGCGCGGCGAACGACCCCCTGCCCGCCCCGGCCAACGAGGCCAACGGCTATGACGCCGGCGCTTTCCACCATCCGGCCTCCGAAACCCTGATCGTCGTCAACCGCGGCACCGAGACCGAGACCGACTGGGGCACCAACGCCAGCGCCTTCCTGGGTCTGGGCGGGCGGCAGATGGACAGCGCCGTCGCCTATGCCGCCAAGGTCGTCCGGCAGGCGCGCGACAAGGGCCTGGCCGTGCGGCGGGTGGTGCTGACCGGCCAGTCGCTGGGCGCAGGGCTGGTCCAGGCCCAGTACTGCTGCCTGAACCTGGAACTGGCCAAGCAGGGCCAGGCGCCCGTCGCGGCGCTGTTCGGCTACGGCTTCGCCTCGGCGCCGTTCGAGAAGGATGTGAAGCGGCTGCTGCGCGGGTACGGCGCGCCGGACGACGTTTCCGATGCGGCCCATCCGAACCTGAAGCACTGGATCCGCAAGGGCGATCCGATCCGCGCGCCGACCGGCTATCTGTTCGAGAAGGTGGTCGGCCGGATCGACAGCAAGCTGCCTGACGTCTGGACCATCAGCCGCAACGCCCAGTTCCCCAGCCAGCGGGGCGCGCTGCGCTACCAGCTGGGCCTGGGCCGCGTGCCGGCGCACGATTCCTTCCGCTATTTCCTGTACTTCGACCGGCCGGCCGACCGGTGCGTGGTGGTCAACACGGCCGGCAGCGACTTCCCGCTGGACGTCTCCGCGCCGCCGGCGCCGCACTCCTTCATGAAGATCCCGGACGCATATGTGAAATAGCGCCCGGGGCCGCGCCCGATCAGACGATCGAGGCGCGCTCCGGCCGCACGACCGGATGGTGGCCGGCCTCGCGCAGGCGGTCGAGGATGGCCTTCGTGCCCTCGTTGCGGGCAAGCTCCAGCTCCGCGTCGCTGACCGCCGTGAAGGCGGCGATGTGCGCTTTGCCCGACGGCAGGACGAACGAGTCGGGCATGCCCTCGGCCGGGGCCAGGATCAGGTTGGTCAGCACGCAGCCTTCCTCGCCGGTCACCGGGGCGCCGTAGGGAATGCGGTCGTAGAGCGACAGCGGCGCGCCGCTCGGCAGCCTTCCGGCCGAAAGAAGGACGTCGAACGCCAGCATCGAGGCCAGGACCGGGATCGCCCATTCCGCCTGTTCTGCGGTCTGCATGGCGAACTCGATGCCCGAACCGGACTCGCCCTCCGGATCGTAGTCCGCGGGCTCCTGGTGCCAGGGATTGGAATAGCCCGAGGTGATATAGAGCCAGGACGGACGCTCGGCCGTCGGCCCGAACTCCAGCACGCCCATGGTCAGCCAGCGCGGGTCGATCTCGGTCTGGCGGAAGCGCTGGACGAACAGCTCGGCCGGCAGCGGGAAGATCCCGCGCGACAGCGGGCCGAAGAGCGCGGGATAGACTTCCTCTTCCCGGCGACGCCAGACTTCTTCCAGATCCATGACTTGCGTTGACTT
>JBIICO010000244.1:0-4978 GCA_044238855.1 Caulobacter sp. | reverse complement strand
CGCGCCGGCGTGGCTCGTGATCGACTGAGGTCCGGACGTCCGGTTGTGAGCGGACCGAACGTGGCCTAGGAAGACCGGGTCGGGCGCCGGATACGAACAGGGCGCCGGCCTTGAGCCAGGGGACGCGACGCGCGCGTCGCGTCGGCGACGGCCGGATGCCTAAGCGCCGGGCCTCCAGATCATCGCGAGGATTCCAACGCCCGACCCCTCACGCCTGGTCGGCGGCCCGCGATGCCTGGGCGCCGCGCTCCGCGCTCGCCGCGCCGCGGCGCTCCTCGCCGTAGGCCAGGCGCCAGGCGGCCGTCAGCACATCGAGGAGCAGATCGTCATCGATCGCCGTCAGCCGAACCAGCGTGATGCCGGCCGCGCCTCGCTCGGTTTCAGGCTTCACGGCCAGGGAGGCGGCCGAAAGCCGGGCTTGGGCGTCGAGCGGCAGCTTGACCACCGCCCAACCGGCCTCGGGCCAGTTCTCTGTGGCGAAGGTGCGGCCCCGGACCTGGAACATCGAGCGCTCGAATAGGATCTTCTCGGCCACGCCTGGCAGCGCCATGGCCTGCGCCCGCAATCGACTGTCCGTCATGTCCGTCCCCCTTGCCGCCGTTGAACCCTGAGTCGGGGCGGGATGGCGCCCCTGAAGGCAGGGTCAGCAACGATCGGAGTAGCGGTCGTGCGCGAGAATGCGCCGGCGGAGCGGATCGACCTCGCGCTGGAAGATCTCGTCGCGCAGGTAGGCGAGCTCCGCCTCCAAGGCGTCGTCGGCGACGTCGATATACCAGGCGCGGGGGCCGCCGGTCGCCTCGCCGTTCCAGCGGTAACCGCGCGCCTTGAGGTGAGCCTTCAAATCAAAGGGCGCGTACTCTGCCCAGATGCGCCACAGAGGCCGACGGGCGCTGGCCAGCAGACGCGCGAAGGCGATGTCGCCCGACCGTCCGAGCGGCCGCGAGAGCAATTCGATCGCCGCGTGGCAATCATTCAGCGCGCGATGCCGGTCGTAGAAGAAGCCCTGCGCCGTCGCCAGGTACGCGAGCTTGACGCCCTCGTGCCCCTCCGCCGCCCATGGCACCTCCATCATCGAGCAGGCCCAGGGCTTGGTCGTGAAGGTCTCGCAGAAGCGTTCCAGGAAGCGCCGGTCGAAGCCCGCATTGCGCGCAACCACCAACGCCGCGGGTCCCGCGAACGCGGCGATCTCGGCCGGATCGATCGAGCGTCCCTCGACCATGGCGTCGTCGATTCCCGTCAAGGCCGTGATCTCGGCCGGGATCGGCTCAGAGGGCTGGCGAAGCGCCTCGAACGTCCTGCCGACGCCCAACACCCGGCCCGCTTCGTCGTAGAAGAACTCGGCCATCGCAAGCTCGATGATCTCGTGGCGCGCGGCGTCCAGGCCCGTGGTCTCGACATCGACGAAGAGCGCCGTGCGGGCGCCTTCGGGTCGCGAGATGGATGTGGGCGGCTCGAGCTTGCGCAGGACCCGGAACGAGCCGCTCGCCTCGAGCGCCGCACGCATTCGCTCCAGGTCCTCCGTCACGCCCGCTCCGTCCATGCCCAAGTCAAAACCTCTGACGCCGGGATAGCACGTAGGTTCACGCGTTGCGGCCCGCCGGCCATCGACTACGCTCGCCATCGAACGGAGGCGATCGAAATGGGCGAGACATCCCACGGCCGCGAAGGCAACCCGAGCCTGACGACGCGCGCGATCCGCCGCGAGGAGTTGCGCCGGATCGTGCCCCTGGCCGACACCACGATCTATGACATGGAGCAGCGCGGCGAGTTCCCGCAGCGCTTTCAGCTGACCAGCCGCTGCGTGGTCTGGGACCTCGCCGAGGTCGAAGCCTGGCTGGCGGAGCGGCGGGAGGCGTCACGCAAGAAGGGCGCGACGCCCGCCCACGGGCCCAATGTCCATCTGCGGCAGGCCCGACCGGTCCGTCAGTCAGGCGCATAGAGCGACATCGCCGGAACGGCGAGACTGGGGACGCGGCTCCGCCCGTCGATCCAGGCGTCGACCATGTCCGCCCATTCCTGGAGCATGTGCCGACGCTGATGTTCGTACTCGGCCTTGTTGTAGACGCCGCGCGAGGAATGGCTGTCCTCGTGGGCCAGGCACTTCTCGATCCAGTCGCGGTTGAAGCCCAGCTCGTTGAGCAGCGTCGAGCCGGTCCGACGCAGGTCGTGGACCGTGAACGGCGCCAACGGCAGCGACTGCGCCTGGGCCCGCTCGGCGATGGCCGTCGTGATCCGATTGAAGGTGGCCCGGGACATCGGCGCGTCGGCGTCGTACCGCGATGGCAGGAGGTAGCGCGAGTTCCCGGCGCAGGTCTTCAGGGCGATCAGGATGTCGAGCGCCTGGGTCGACAGGTAGACGTTGTGAGCCCGATCCTTCTTCATCCGCGCGGCGGGGATGGTCCAGACCGAGTTCACGAAATCGACTTCTTCCCAGGTCGCTTCCTGCAGTTCGCTCTTCCGCACCATGGTGAGCAGGATCAGCTTCAGTCCCAGGCGGATCGTCGGCAGGGTGGCGACGTGTTCGAGTTCTCCGAACATCAGGCGGATCTCGGCCGGACTCAGCGACCGGTCGCGCGGGACGAAGGTGGCGATCGAGGCCGGCCCGACCTCCGCCGCCGGGTTCTCGACCTTCTCCCCGTGAAGCCGCGCGTAGTCGTAGATCAGCTTGATAATGTCCCGGACATGCACGGCGGTCGCCGGCGCCCCTCTGTCCTTCACTTTGCGGCACAACGCCCGAATGTCGTTAGGCGTCACCTCGGTCAGGAGACGCTTATCGAAGGCCGGCTCGACGTCGCGCGTGAAAACGGACTGCCGCATCGCACGGGTGCTGTCGGCCATCGGTGCTTCTTGTAGCCATCGCCGACCGAACTGACCGAAAGACTCCGCCTCCCGCAGCCGCCGCTTTTCGCGCTGCTTTTCCATGGCGGGCGAGCGCCCCTCACGCAGGGCGCGCCGCGCTTCGAGACACAGCTCCCGAGCCCGGGCCAGCGACAGGTCGGCTGGACCATAAGCTCCGAAGGTCACGGTCTCCCGACGGTTGTTGAACCGGTAGTCGTATCGGAAGCTCAAGGAGCCCGACGTAAGGACCATGACGTACATACCGTCACGGTCAGCGATCTTGTAAGATTTCTTCTTTGGTTTCAGCGACTTGAGGGCTGCGTCCGTCAACATGATCCGCTCCGAAATTGCGTTCAGAAGCGGCGATCTCCATAAGATATACCGTCAGGCCGAAATCGGGCCTGGCAGGTTCCATTTTTCCGTTATTCTTCAAGGGGTTGACCCTCGAAAAAATACCGTCAGGACCGCCGATCGGCCTGACGGTATCGAGCTAGAGCGGCGAGGCCAACGCGTAGACCTACCGTCAGACGTACCGAAATACCGTCACGTTCGCTCGCGATAGCTCGCGAATGTTGTATGGCATTTTCCCTTTTAATATCAATAAGTTCTGGCCAATTTTCGATAGCTGGCGATAGCTGCCGAAGGGGCCTGAATTATTCCCACTCGATTGTCCCGGGAGGCTTGCTGGTCACGTCGTAGACGACCCGGTTGACGCCCCGGACCTCGTTGATGATCCGCGTCGCGGTCTTGCCGAGGACCTCCCAGGGGAACTCGAAGAAGTCGGCGGTCATGCCGTCGGTGCTGGTCACCGCGCGCAGGGCCAGGACGTTCTCATAGGTGCGGGCATCGCCCATCACCCCGACCGTCTTCACCGGCAGCAGCACGGCGAAGGCCTGCCAGATCTTGTCGTAGAGGCCCGCCTTGCGGATCTCCTCGAGGTAGATGGCGTCCGCGTCCTGGAGGACCTTCACCTTGTCGCGCGTGATGTCGCCCGGGATACGGATGGCCAGGCCCGGTCCGGGGAACGGGTGGCGGCCGACGAAGTCCTTGTGCAGGCCGAGCTCGACGCCGAGCGCCCGGACCTCGTCCTTGAACAGCTCGCGCAGCGGCTCGACCAGCTTAAGCTTCATGTAGTCCGGCAGACCGCCGACGTTGTGGTGGCTCTTGATCACCGCCGACGGGCCGCCGCGCGCCGAAACGCTCTCGACCACGTCCGGGTACAGGGTGCCCTGGGCCAGGAACTCGGCCCCCTCGATCTTGGCCGACTCCGCGTCGAAGACGTCGATGAACAGCTTGCCGATGGTCTTGCGCTTGGTCTCCGGGTCGCTGACGCCCTCGAGGGCGTCCAGGAACATGTCGCCGGCGTCCACATGGATCAGGGGGATGTTGTAGTGGTCGCGGAACAGGGTCACGACCTGCTCGCTCTCGCCCTTCCGCATAAGGCCGGTGTCGACGTAGACGCAGGTCAGCTGGTCGCCGATCGCCTCGTGGATCAGCACGGCCGCCACCGAACTGTCGACGCCACCCGACAGGCCGCAGATCACCTTGCCCTTGCCGACCTGGGCGCGGATCTTCTCGACCATCTCCTGCTTGAAGGCGGCCATGGTCCAGTCGCCCTTCAGACCGGCGATGTTGAACAGGAAGTTGCGGTAGATGCGCGCGCCGTTGACGGTATGCACTACCTCGGGGTGGAACTGCACGCCGTAGATCTTGCGCGCGTCGTTGGCGATGGCGGCGAAGGGTGCGCCGGTCGAGGTGGCGATGACCTCGAAGCCCTCCGGGATGGCGGTGACGCGGTCGCCGTGACTCATCCAGACCGTTTCCAGGCCGCCGACGCCGGCCAGGCCTTCGAACAGCGGGCTGGCCTTGCCGATGGTCAGCTCCGCGCGGCCGAATTCGCCGGCGTGGCCGCCCTCGACCTGTCCGCCCAGCACGTCGCAGAGCAGCTGCTCGCCGTAGCAGACGCAGAGCATCGGCACGCCCAGGTCGAACAGCTTGGTCCCGATCCGCGGGCTGTCGGCCTCCAGCACGCTGGCGGGGCCGCCGGAGAGGATGATCGCCGCCGGCTGGAAGCTGTCGACCAGGTCCTCGACCTTGTCGAACGGATGGATCTCGCAATAGACGCCCGCCTCGCGCACCC
>JBIICO010000037.1:0-20983 GCA_044238855.1 Caulobacter sp. | reverse complement strand
GGCGAGCAGGATCGGCGGCGCCCCCTCGTAGCGGTGCAGCCAACGCAGCTCGGGATAGCGAGCCAGATCGTCGACCCGCACCAGGTCCGTTTCGTCGTTCCGACGGTCGAGCACCCAGCCGATGTGACTGTGGAAAAAGCCACCGCGCACTGGCGAATGCAGGTCGTCTTCCGTATCCGAATGCCTGTGGTGATGCCGATGGTGAGCCGCCCACCAAAGCGCGCTCTTTTGACCGCTGCTCTGCGCCAGAAACGCGAGCAGGAACTGGAACACGCGACCCGTGCCGTAGGAGCGGTGGGAGAAGTAGCGGTGATATCCTGCGGTCACCGCGAACATGCGCAGCCAATAGAGGACCAATCCAAGCGCCAGCGCCGACCAGGTTATGCCCGACCAGACGACAGCCAGGCAGCCTAGGTGAACGAGCAGAAACTGCAGGGCGGACGGGTGGGCGATGTCGCCTCGCCCCCGAGACTCGGAACGCGTCACGGTACGCCCGTTCTAAGATGCGACGCCGAACTGCGGCCTGCGACAGACCACGCCCGCCGCGGCGACAGCCCCGTGAATCGGCCGGGAAGCGCGATCAGGATTTCTTCGGCTTGGTCGCGTCGCGCACTGCGTCGGCCGCACCGCCGACGGCGCTCTTCACCTTGCCCTTGGCGGTGTCGGCCTTGCCTTCAACCTTCAGCTTTTCATCGCCGGTGGCTTTCCCCACCGCACTCTTCACCGCGCCCTTGGCCTTGTCGGCCGCACCGGTCACTCGATTTTTGTCGACCATTGTCTTTGCACTCCACAAGCAAGGACAACGTAAGCCGCCGACGATCGTTGCCGTAGCTTCTGCCTGAGTTCAGATGATCCCGCGAATGAGGCCGAGCGCCTTGGCCTCCTCCGCCTCGATGTACCAGTTCTCCGGCGCCCGCCGAAGCACCTCCGCCATGGTCACCTGCGAGCCGTGGATGAGGTTGGCGAAGCCTTCGTTCTGAATGGCGATAGAGTGCTCGAGCTCGTGCAGAAGCGCCTTCACCGAGGCGACGGATTTCGTCAGCGGGCCATTGATCCGCAGGGTCTTCTCAAGCTTCCGCTCGTGGATCATCAGGCGGGTGCCGCGGGTGAGATACCGATTGGGCAAGGCGAAGAAGCTCATGAAGGTCGCGCCCGCCGAATAGATTGCGGCCTTCCCCAGGAAGACAAAGCGCCGGCCGGCATCGACCTCGCTGTGGAAACGCACGTCTTCGCCCATCATTCGTGCGACTTCCGGATCGCCGCCCAGCGTTGACAGCTCGACCACGACCAGACCCTCGGCCGGCGCGGCCGCCAGCTGCTCACGGAAACTGGCGTACATGTCGTAGTCCACTGTCCCGGCCAGGAGGATGCGCGGGCAGGCAAAATCCTTCGCCACAAGGCTCGGATTGTCGTCGGACGGCAAATCGTCTCCCGCTCTCGCAGCCGACATCGAGCCCATTTGTCTCACCCCTGTATCCGGCTGTCAGGCGGCTTGAAGCGCCAGCGACTGGATGCCGACCACAGGTTCAAAGCACTCCGCTCGCCAAGTTCCGAGGAGCACCCCGTCCGCGCTGTAGACATCCAACACGGCGTCGAGCCCGCGGACATTGGCCCGCGTCGTTAGCCATCGCCCTCGCCGCTCCGCAGCTTCCGCGCTGGGAAAGCGGGGCCCCTGCCCGTCCTCGCTGAGAAGGCGCCAATCCGTCCCGTCGTGGAAAACCGAAAGCATCCCGTTCGCCCCAAGCCTGCCTATTCGGCGACCACGAACGTTCAGCGATTGGCGATCGTTCCCAGATCCCGTGAAATCGGCGGACGCGAGGGTGCGATCTAGCTCCGTGAGAGCAAAACCCCCTGGTGGCGCCATCCAGCCAAGCCGAACCAGCGGCGTCGGATACCCAATATGAGCCGTCACTACCTTGCTCGGCGTCGACCGGAAGTTAGAATGCGTTGTAAATTGTTGGCCGACGCCTTCGCCGAGGCCTTCGCGCATCAAGTTTCCCAAGCTCATTCGGGAAAATCTGCCTATCGATCTACTCCCGCCGCCGCCGATCGGCGCGGCGGAACTTTGAAGTCGTCGACTGCGAGGGCGTTACCTGCTCCACCGTCGCCGGAGCGGGCGCTCACTGCAAGCTCTCGATCTTCGACGTGAAAACGCACCTGCTCGGCCTCGACCACCGCTTCAACCTGGCCGAACTTAGGCCGATAGCTGCCGGCGCCGACTAGCGGGCGAGACGCGCCAGGGCGCGGGGAACTTCCGGCAGGATTTCCCTCGCCAAGAAACCCAACGGACCGATTGCCTCGGTGAGAGCGGCGCCGGCGGCGCCGTGCAGAGCCACTCCCCAGATCGCCGCCTGAGCGGCCGGCGCTCCGCGCGCCAACAATCCCCCGATGACGCCCGCTAGCACGTCGCCAGACCCGGACGTCGCCAATCCCACTGCGCCACTGTCATGCCGCCAAGTCACGCCGTCGGGGCTGGCGATCCAGGTGGTCTCGCCCTTCATGACCACGACCGCGCCGAGATTGCGGGCGACCTCTCGCGCGGCCGCCGGTGGATCGGCCTCGACCCGGGACTTCTCGATGCCGAGCAGCGCCGCCATTTCGCCGGCATGGGGTGTCAGCACGATTCGTCCGGCCGCCTTAAGCAGCTGATCAGCTTGGGCTACCAGCGCGGTTAGAGCCGCAGCGTCGAATACGAATGCCGCTTCGGTCGGCGAGGACGTGAGCGTTCCGGCGAGATCGCAGGCGACGGTCTCATCCATCATACCCGGTCCCAGCACCACCGCGTCTGTGCGAGCCGCCAAGGCGACCAAGGCGTCAGCGGCTTCTGGCGAAAGATCACCCCCTTCCCGCTCCGCCACCGGAATGACACGAGCCTCGGGAACCTCGAACGCCATCTGGCGTGCGACCGAGACCGGGGCCGCCATCTGCAACTTCCCTGCCCCAGCGCGAAGAGCCCCTAATCCGGCCAGGACGGCGGCCCCGGGAATTTCCGCACCGCCCGCGACTACAAGGACCCGGCCCCGCGTTTCCTTGTCGGATCCGCTCGGAAGTGACGGAAGCAGCCAGCTCCGAAGGAAATCAGGCGTGATGTCTCGCGCACTCATCGCGCGGCGACGTTGGCGTCGGGCGCGGTGGTCACCGGGGACCCGGCATCGCGCAGCGGAGCCAGAAAGTTGTAGCGGACCAACCCCATCCGCCCGCCGGATGGCGCCGTGCGGTCGAGGCGATATTCGGTCACGCCGCAGTTGGCGACATCGTTCTCGGCATCGATCTTCAGGATCATTTCCTCATCGAGGTTCTCGAGCAGGTAGCGAAGGCAGAGCACCACGACCTGGTGGCCGACGATCAGGACCCGCTGACCGGCATGGTGGAGGCTGAGCGTGTCGAGCGCGCTGCGGAGCCGCAGGATCACGTCGCACCAGCTCTCGCCACCCGGCGGTCGGTGATAGAATTTGCCCATCAAACGACGGGATTCTGCCTGGTCGGGAAACAGCTGTTCGATCCCTCGCCGGGTCAGGCGGTCAAGCACGCCAAACTCCCGCTCGCGAAGACGCTCGTCGGCGCAAGGCCCTTGCGCGTCAGAATGTAGCCCGCCGGTCCGAGCGATGATTTCAGCCGTGTCGCGGGCCCGTAGATAGGTGGAGGTCAGCACGACCTCCGGTCGCTCGTCCGGCGGCATGGCTGCGAACCACTGCCCAAGCGCCTCCGCCTGCGCTGCGCCCAGCGTGCTGAGCGGTACCTCCACGTCGCGGGTGGCGATCTCGATGCGGCCAAGGCCCATGGCGTCGGCGTGGTCGCGCGCGACATTCCCGGCGCTCTCGCCATGTCGAACGATCCAGAGTCGGGAGGGCCAGCGCACCGTCATCGACGGTCAACGCCCCCGCCGCGAAAAAAGCTCCGACCTCGATGTCGCCCGGACGGAATGTCGCCCGACCGACGCAGGAACCGACGATCGCGACGAACGCTGCATCGCCGAGGGTCGCCGCCGACGACCAGGGAGGCTCCGATGGGTGACGCCGAACATCATCGCGATCTGGCGGCCGCCTGCCGCACAAAGATGAAGGGTGAGACGAGCGACGCCCGGCTTCGCGACCTCGAGCGGATCGCCGCCGAGCACGACCGGGCCGCCGAATTCGCCGCGCGAGAGGATAGTGATAGCCGTGGCGAGCTGCTCATCGACGGCCAGGAGGAAGTTTTCTCCCGCACCGAACTCGACCTCGGCAGGATCGAGCACGACGTCGACACGGACGGCCCGCTCGGCGCGCCGAAGGTTAGGCTCTGATGCCCCGGTCGCCAACGCCCGCACCGACCAAGCCCTTCAGCCCGGCGCCGGCGCAGGGCGGTCGTGACGGTGATCTCCCGGCCTATATAAGCAACGGCCTGATCGGGCTGCGGGTCCGCGAGATTCCACTGCTGCGGGGCATGGCCCTGGTCAACGGAGTCGTTGGTGAGCATCCGGAACGGCGGGTCGAGGCGGCGGCGGTCTGCCCCTACCCCCTCACGGGCGACATCGCCCTCGACGGTGCCTGGATGAGCGACTCGCCTTGGGCCGTGTCCGACATGGTCCAGCAGTACGATTTCCAGACCGCCGAGCTGACCACCACCTTCACGCTCGCGCTGGCGCAACGTCGGGCGGCAGTCGAAATCCTCACCTTCGCCAGCCGCACCGCCCCGGCGCTGGTCCTGCAGGAAGTGACGGTCACCCCCGACGCGCCCTGCGCCGTGATCCTGCGGTCGATCGTAGACACCGGAGAGCTGCGCGGACGAGTGGCGCGGCGGCGGACCGACACGCCCGGCGAGCCCGAGCCAGCCTGCGACGGCTCGCTACTGTGGGAGACCGAAGGCGCGCTCAGCAGCTGCGGCGTGGCATTGCACACGGAAATCCGGTCGGGATCGAACGTCGAGCGCGAGGTGATGAGGTGGGACGTCAACGGCCCGCTGCAGACGGATTACAGCACACGGGCCTCTCCAAGCCTGCCCGCCCGTTTGCGGCAAATGGCGGCGTTGATCCCGTCCGTGATCCACCAGCGACCGGATGAAGAGGCGGTGCGCCGCATTGCCCGCGCAAAACTCACCGGCTTCGATATCCTCCGCGCGCGCAATCGCGAGGCCTGGGCCGAGATCTGGAAGGGTCGCATCGTCGTCCATGGCGCGACGGCGGAGCACCAGACGCTGATCGACGCGGCCTTCTTCTACCTCAATGCATCGACCCACACCGCCTCGCCAGCGGCGACCTCGATCTTCGGCCTCGCGACCTGGCATGACTATCACTACTATTTCGGGCACGTGATGTGGGACGTGGACGCCTTCTGCGTCCCGCCGCTGATCCTGCTCCAGCCCTCGGCCGCGCGATCGCTGCTCAACTTCCGCACCCGCGGCCGGGAGGCCGCCCGTGTCAACGCCAGGCTTTCCTGTCGTGACGGCCTGCAGTTCCCTTGGGAAGCCGGCGCCCTGACCGGAGAAGAGGCCGCGCCCGGCGCCGGCTCGGCCGCCGCGCACGAGGACCATGGCTCGCTGCATGTGGCGCGCGCCTTCTCGCTCTATGCCGACGCCACCGGCGACGAGGCCTTCCTGAACGATGATGCCTGGCCGGTGCTGAGGGGGCTGGCCGACTGGCTGGTGAGCCGCACGACACGCACGAAGCGCGGCGTGGAGTACCTGCGCGCCACCGGTCCCGCCGAGGTGCCGCAACCGCCGGACAACGACGCCTTCTCTCTGATGGGCGCCCACGACGTGCTGGGCCGCGCGATCCGGACTGCGGAGAAGACCGGGCGCGCCGTCCCGGAGGCGTGGCGGTCGACGCTTAAGGATCTCTACCTGCCGCACCGCGCCGACGGGGCGATCCCCGCGCACGACGACTTCCGCATCGACGAGCCCAAGGGCGCCACGCCCTCGCCGCTTGCCGGCCTGTTCCCGCTCGACTACCCGGCGACCGAGACCGAGCGGACCGCGACGCTGGCGCTCTATCTGGCGCACTGGAAGGACTACGTCGGGTCACCAATGCTGCCGGCGCTGTACGGTGTCTGGGCGGCGATGGCCGGCGACCGCGACCTAGCCCTGAAGCTGTTCGAGGAAGGCTACGCGGCCTACGACCGTCCGCGCTTCCACCAGTGCCTCGAATACCGCCCGGACCATCCCGACAGCGAGGTGAAGGCCGGCCCCTTCTTCGCCAACCTCGGCGGAATGCTGCTCGGGCTGGCGCTCGGCTATCCGGGACTGGTGATCGACGACGGCGACCCCGCTGATTGGCCGCGCCGACCGGTGGTCCTGCCGACGGGCTGGACGGCCATCGAGATCGGACGGATGTGGGTGCGCGGCCGCCCGGCGCGCCTGCTGGCTGAACACGGCGCCGATCGGGCGACGATCGATTTCCTCGACTAGCCGCGCGCCTGCAACCAATTCCTTGGCCGAACGCTGGCGTTCCAACGGGCGACGACGAGCTGCCCGAGGCGAGGGACCCCAACTATGCGCAAGGCTATTTTCCTGTCTACCGGCGTCGCAGCGCTGCTTGCGCTGACAGCGTGCGGTCAGAAGCCCGGGGAGCAACGCCCCGAGTCTCAGGACCAGGAACCAATCAACACCGCCCAGGACGTCGCCGGAGCCGCGACGGGTGTGGCCACTGGCGCCGCTGCAGCCCTGAGCACCGACGCCTTTGTGACCGATGCGGCTATCGCAGGCATGTTCGAAATCGAGGCCGCCAAGCTCGCCCTGCAACGGTCCAAGAACCCCGACGTCAAGGCGGCGGCGCAGATGATCCTCACCGACCATCAGGCTGCCGACGCAGCGCTCAAGGCGCTGGTCGCGGAGGGCAAGGTCCCCGGCCCGCTTCCCACGGCGATGGACGAACGCCGCAAGGGTATGCTCGACAATCTCCGTGGCGCCTCGGCTGTTGATTTCGATGATCGCTACCTCGACCAACAGACCATGGCCCACCACGAAGCCTTGCTGGCTTTCAACGGCTACAGGACGGCTGGCGACAACGCCGACCTGAAGGCGTTCGCCGCGGCGATCGCGCCGAAGCTGGAGAAGCACGCCCAGATGGTCACCAAGCTCGATCGGACAACCAACGCGGACGACGAAGGCGGAGCCGGCAAAGCGGCTAAACCGAACGCGGCGGGCCGCGCCGTCGAGGATATGAAGCACTGAGTACCGCTCGGCCGATCCCGTGCCGCACTACCAGACGTGAGGTTGTCGCACGCGTCCCCAACGGCGACCTCCCCGGCTGAACAACCTCGGCGTACACCGCAAACCCCGGTATTGCGTAGTCAGGGCTGAAGCCGTCAGGAAGCTGAGTTTTCTCGCGATGCCTCACAAGCGCGGACATGACTTTCCAGCACTAGCGTGATGATCACCAAATATCTCGCTATATTCTATTGTTACCCGTATTGTTCTGCTCTCATTCTCCGGGCAAGGAAACCGATGCGTTAGGCATTGCTCATTGGCCGCCACCACGCGGTCGGCATTTTGAAGCGAACTCGAGAGACTGGCCGACGGCCAGTGCGTGGGCCGCTCCAAATCCACCGACCACCACATCTTCGTCAGAATTGCTCGCCTGCTCCAATGGGACCCGAACGGCCGGCTCCTGCTACGCGGACCAACCGAAAGCCAAGGTCGGTCGAACGCGGGACTAGCGCCACGCGCCGGTTGCTCCTGGTCGTCGCGTCCTGAGGCCGTATTTGCGCTGAGGCGGCCCCACGAAGCAGGACGTGCAATGCACGCCTTTCTCAGCCGGGCCGCGACTTGCGTCGACGCCCGGCTCACTTGCCCAGCTCAGAAAGGACCTGATCGCGCCAGAAGTGGGTCAACTCATCAGAAGATGACCCGTAGGCTCCCGGTGATCGCGTGGTCTTGACTATTGGCGCCGACAGCGCCGTCGTAGGCGATCCCGAACGTTGCGGCCGGAGAGACCTTCCAGCGCGCTTCGACGTTGGCGAATGCGGCGTCGGCCGATTGCGCAGCGCCGAGGATCGTGAACGGCGCGCCGCCTTCGAAGGCGTGGACGTTGGACGGTTCCAGGTCGCCCCAGCTATGACGCCAACCTGTGGAGCCACGCAGCGAATAGCGGCCCTCAGGGCTGGTTTCGAAGCGCAGGCCGAGGGCCGAGATCGCTGTCTGCTCGCTCCGCTCTTGACCGGACAGGGCCGCGTCTCCTCCCCGTTCGACGAAGGCGTCGGTCTTTACCTGCAGCCCGGTCAATCCGATAAACGGTTCGACATGCCCCCCTCCGATCGAGACCCGGTATCCCACCTCGACGAAGCCCTGCAGCACCGATCCGTTGTACTGTGCGTCGACGGCGTCGGCGAAGCCGGGGAAGACGATCCGGCGTTTGGTATCGCTGCTGGTGACCGCATAGCCGGCCCCGCCGCGCACCCTCCACGCGCCGAAGCGGCCTCCGGCATAGGTCAGGATATGGACGCTCTCCACGGTAGCCTCGCTGTTCCGGGCGCCCAGGTCGATCTCGGTCTCGAACGCGCCCGCCGCAATGCCAAGGGTGAATCCGCCGAAGGTCTCGTCGACGCCGAAGATCATGCCGCGGCTGTCGCGGCCGAGTTCGGCGACGTTTGAGTCGCCGTCGCTGGTCCCGAACGAGCCGAACACTCGCCCCCAAACCGATCCTTCAGGTTCGTCGTAGCCGAGACGGTCGAGCACGGCGGTGCGCGGCAAGCGGCTGTCGTCCGCCATGGCGGTGCGCGAGGCCGGATGGATCTCGCCGGACAGCTGGTCGAACGCGTCCTGCGCCGCCGCGTCGGTGGGCAGCAGCAGAAGCGCGTCCTTCAGCGGATCGCCGTCCGGCAGGCTGTCGGCCCCGTCGGCGGTTTCCTCCTGGTTGGGCGTCAGGGCGGCGTCGGCGAGGGCCTTCAGCTGCACGAACTCCAGGAAGGCGGTGTTGGCTGTATAGCCGTCGCGCAGGCCGGCGAAGGCGGTGATCAGCTGGTCATCGAAATCGAACTGCCCGGTCACGCCGCCGTCGGCTTCGACGACGATGTACTGGCTGTTGAGCACCAGCGGCTGGGCCGTGTTCACGGTCAGGGTGCTGCCCGGCTCGATCTCCACCGCCCCGGTGGTGCGGAAGGTGTCCGAGAGGCCCGCGCCGGCGACGTCGACCCTCAGTTCGGCGGTGTCCTCGAAGACCGCGTCGGCCGAGGTGTCGAGCGTGTCACCGGCGCCGCCGTCGAGCATCTGCAGGCGGCCGGAGTTCACGAAAAGCTCGAGGCCCGACCAAGTGGTCGCTTCAGCCATGCCGGACGCTCCGCCGGTGGAGATGACCGCGCCCAGCATGTTGAAGGCGGAGTCATCGCCCCCGGCGAAGGTGCTGGTCCCGCCGGCGGTGTTCCAGGTCCCGGTGTTGAGCATCAGACTGGCATTGGCGGTGACGGCCACCTCGCCGACCAGGAGGTTCTCGTTGGTGATGCTGACGGAGCCGCCGCTCGCGATGATCGCCCGGTCGGACGACAGGCCGGAGCTATTCCGGACCGTGCCTTCGTTGACGATGGTCACGCCATTGAGGTCCGAGAAGGCCTCGATGGCCTCGTTGCCGCCCTGCACGACACCGCGTGTGGTGATCTCGACCGGGCCGAGGCCGAAGCTGATCGCATCAATGCCGTCGAGACCGCCGGAAACGTTGTTGGCATCGACGATCAGGCTGAAACTGTTCGCACCGGCAAAGGCGCGGACGCCGGCGTCCGCTCCCACTACGGTTCCGGTCGAGGTGACCCAGGTGAAGCCGCTACCGCTGTTGGCGGCCACGATCGCCGCCCCGTCGCTGGCCACATCGGCGGCGTTGATCTGGATGTTGGTGTTGGTGGCCCCGGTCTCGGCGAGGATGCCGAAGTCGGCGCCTGACACCTCAGCGGTGGCGTTGACATAGACGCCGCCGACACCCTGGCTGGACGCGGAGATGCCGCGATCGCCGCCCGCCACGCCGGCCACGTCGATCTGGATTTCCGTGGTGCCGAGGCCGTTGGTCACCAGAACGCCGCTGCCGGTCACGGCGGAGATGTCGCCCGTCGCCGACACGACCGTGATGCCCGCTCCCTGGTTGTCGAGGACGATGCCGTTCTCCTGCCCATGGACCTCGTCGACATCGACCCTGAGGCCTTGCGACGCCGTGCCGATCTGGACGGCGATCCCGTCCGAGACGCCGCCCGTGACGACACCATCAGATTCCACGCGCGTGAAGCCCGAGCCGAAGTTGACGACGTCGATCCCGGTCCCGGAGTTGCTGGTTACGTCGCCGACCTCGATCGTCAAGGCGTTGCCGCCGGCCTGGTTGATAGCCGAGACGCCGACAAGCCAACCGCTCACCGGGCCCGAGGCGTCGATGAAGGTGGAGCCGGAACCATCGTTGTCCGTACTGATGCCGGTTTCGCCGCCGATAACGCTCGCGGTCTGGACGAAAATGTCCGTGCCGCTGCCGTTCGTCACCTCGATGCCGGCCAACTCGGCGGCGGAAACCACGCCCGTGGTGGTCACCGAAACCGCACCTAGGCCTTCATGCTCGACATGGATGCCGGTGAAGGCGCCGGAGACATCGACAGCCTCAACCGTGATGTCCTGCGAGTTGGTCCCGGTCGCGATGTCGATGCCGCGGCCGCCCTCGCTCGTGACGGCCCCGCTGGCCAGCACGGTGGTGTCGCCCGCCCCGAAGTTGGTGACTTCGATGCCGGCGTTCTGGCCGACGACATCGTTGACGTCGACCAGCACATCGGTGGTAGCGGTGTCGTTGTGGACGCGGACCCCGTCGGTCCCGAAGCCCGCGACCAGACCCGTGGAAACGACCTCGGTCGCGCCCGTGCCGTAGTTCTGTGCGATGACGCCGGATCGGCCGAAGACGTCGACGGCGGTGATCGACAGCTGGCCGGTGTTGACGTCGTTGACTGCGACGATGCCGTCCAGCGTTGCGGCGGTCACCGTTCCGGAGGCGACGATGTTGGTCGAACCCGTCCCGGCGTTGGTGATTTGCAGACCGTAGGTCTCGCCGTTCACCTGGTTGACGGCGAGGTCGATGTCGGTGGTGTCGATATCGCCGTTGATGGTGATGCCCGCCTCGCCCAGGCCGGTGATGCTCCCCGTCGAGACCAGTCGGGTTGCCCCCGTGCCATCGTTGTCGATCAGCACGCCCCAGGCGCCGCCGGTGACGTCGCCGAGCTCGATGTTGTAGTCGCCGTTCGCTGTATCGCCCTCGATCCGGAGGCCTGATCCGGCGGCTCCGATGATCGGTTCCAGCGCCGTCAGGCCGAGCAGGCCGGAGCCATGGAAATCGAGCCGGATGGCGTCATCGCTCGCGTTGATGTCGGCGACCACCAGGTTGAGGTCGCCCGAGCCAGCCGCGTCGCGCATGAAGACGCCGATGCCGCCGGTATTCACGATCGAGCCGAGCCAGACCGCGCCTGTGTCGCCGCCGCCCGCGTTTTCGATGCGCAGACCCTGGGCGCCGTTGGCGACGATCGCGCCATCGGAAAAGACAGATACGGACCCTGCATCAAGGCCAGAAGCGCCGGTGGAAGTGAACGCCACGCCCGCTCCGGTCAAGGAAGAGGCCTGCACGTCCGTGTAGGTGATCTTGCCGTCGCCCGTCATGGAGAGGGCTAGGCCGTTGCCATTGCCCGTGGTGTCGACGCTGAAGCCGGCCGTCGTTGCGGCGCTGGTATCGTCACCGACGATGATCTGGCCGACCTGCAGGTCGCCTGAGCAGGTGTACTCACCGGGCACGCCCTCGACGCACTGGGCTGCGGCGGGGGTCGCCAGACCGGCCAGACCGATGATGCCGGTGCTGAGCGCCAGCATGGAAGCGGTGCGATGCAGACGACGAGTGCCGGGGGCGCGGCGTGATCTGCTGGCGGAGACGGACTGAACGATCATGGCGATACTGTTCCTCACTGACGGCGCCGAAGCCCGCCGCCCGATATCGATCAGCCAGGTTCGTGGCCTTCGGTATGCAGCGGAGTTGGGCGTGGCGCCCCGGCGGTTCGGCTTGGCCGATGCTTGGACCGCCAGAGGACGCACAGAGGCAAGCGCCCGCCGAGCGCGCGCCAGACGATGTATCCGTCAGTGCAACAACTGTATCAGGCGTGCCAGAACGCGGGTCTCTGGCCGCCGCGTCCTGACGGGCGCATGCTTGCGCCGGGACTATGCGCGGCCGGTCAGCGCAGCATCCGAATCCAGTCCCACATGTGGCGGTCGTGCAGGTCACCGAGCGCCGGCGGGGCGTGTTGGGCAGCCAGCATCCGCGCTTCCTGAGGTGTCATCCCGAAATGGGCGCGGAAGGTTCGCGTGAAGTTGGTGCGCCACGCGAAGCCGCAGCTTTGCGCGACCTCCGCGACACTGCGCCCCCGCTGCATCGGGTCACGGAGCAGGGCGTGCGCGCGATGGAGCCTGTGCTCGCGCAGGTAAGCCGTGAGCCCCCCGTGTGGCTCCATCAGGTAGTAGAGCTTTCGCCGGGATATGCCGAACCGGGCGGCAACGACCTCAGGGGTGATCGCCGGATCAGACAGGTTCTCGCCCAGAAAGCGGCGAATCTGTGCGGCCAGAATCGGGTCGACGACGCCAGCGCGGCTCTGCGGCGCTTCGGCATTGAGCACAGCTGCGGCGAGCGTGAGCGTAGGGCCGACCACGGCCGCTGCCTCCTCGCGGGTCATTGTCCGTGCGGTTCGAAAAAGTCCGGTCAGGTGGTGTCGAAATAACGAGGCTAGCGGGGCCTTGCCGGAGATCACCCGTAAATTCTGCTCATCCGGCGCGACCAGCAAAGGCGCCAGCAGTCGGCGGGGAATTGTCAGGTTGAGGCTATCGAAATCGCTTGTCGCGGTCGCTTGGCGCTGCGCCAGATCTGCGATCAAAAGGTCCCCGGCCCCGGCCTCGCCACTGCTATCGCTTTCCCTTGGACCATGACGTCCGGCCAGGCAGAACTGCAGTGTGTAGTGGTCGATGCCGTCGCGCCCGATCCGCGCCCTGGAGCGGTTGAACGTCTGCGCCGAGCAATGGTAGGCGGTCAGCACGACATCGCCGAGGTGGTAGGCTTCAGCGCGGGATTGGAAGCGGGCGTCCTCGTGTCTTCGCAGGCGCACGTCGTAGATCGCGCCCATGCTCTCGTGCCACACGGCCCGCGCTTCTTCCGGCGGTAATCCTATTGTGGTGATCAGGCTGTGGGGAATTTGGATATCGGCCGGGCGCACAAGTGGCCTCATAATCACCGCGCAATCCACCTGTGGCATCCGAAGCTGCGGGAACTGCGGATCGTTCTATAGCGGCGTCCAGCTTCGGGGGGCAACGGCCCACCGTCAAGGCAACTGGCGACGCCAAGGCGCTCCCCGACAGACCTGGGTGGGAAGCGGACATCTGGGGACCGTTACCCGACCCGACGATTCTAACGCGCAACGCGGCGCCCTTTGGGACGCTGCTGACGCAACCATCACATCGCTCACTGTGTTTGGATGTGGAGGAGCTCCGCAACAATGTCATCTGCGCCGTCGAGCCCACTAGTGTGGGACGCAAGACATTTGCGGCTGGCCATTGACGCCGCCGGCGTCGCCCTGTGGTCGTGGAACGTCGACACAGACAAGATCACCATGGACGATCACGCCTTTGGCCTCTGGGGCGTGCAGCCAAGTCCCCAAGTCACGTTCGAGGACCTGTCGTCGCACATCCACCCTGCCGACCGGGATCGGGTAAGGGCCGCTTTCGCCGCTACACGGGCGATCACCGGACCATACGAAATCGACTTTCGGATCATGGTCGGACGCGCCGTGCGCTGGATTTCTGCACGTGGCCAGGGGGAGGACGCCGACATCGAGGGCCGGGTTATGTTTGGCGTCTTTCTCGACGTGACAGGTCGCAAGCAGGCGGAAGAGGGCAATGAGTTGCTCGCTGGCGAGATGAGCCATCGGGTCAAGAACCTGCTCACCATCGCCACGGCGCTGACCGCGATCACCTCGCGCTCAGCGACCAGCGCGCCGGACATGGCTAAGGATCTGACGCACAGGCTGACAGCGTTGGGCCGGGCGCATGATCTGGTTCGCCCGGTGCCGGGGAAGGTCGAGCACGGCGCTTTGCTGGGAGACCTTTTGACGGTCCTCCTCGCGCCCTACGATGACATGGGCGCCTTCAGCGGTCGCATCCGCGTGTCGGTGCCCCGCATGGCCGTCGGTGAGAGCTCGGCGACGACCCTGGCCATGGTCCTGCATGAGCTGGCCACCAATTCACTGAAGTACGGCGCCCTGTCCTGCGCCGAAGGAACGCTCGACGTCTCATGTGACGCTCCTGGCGAGAGTCTGGTCGTCGTTTGGACAGAGCAGGGCGGGCCGGATGTCGTACCGCCTACCGACGCTGGCGGCTTCGGGAGCAGACTTCTCCAACGCTGCATGGACGATCTTGGGGGCGAAGCCGAGGTCGCCTGGTTGAAATCGGGCGTGGTCATCAAGTTGCAGATGTTGGCCAACCATCTGAAGCTTTGATCACGTTCGCAAAGGCGAACCATATTTACGCTCGATGACGTCGCCTGCAAGCGGACCTCCCAGCGTCCGCAGCGGGTCGGAAGCTGACGTCGGCTCCCCGCTCCCAGGTGGGTCGAATACTCGACTTCCGCGATGCGCCAGCAGCGGTCATTAGCTTGCCGCCCTAAGCCGGAAGTTGGCTATTGCGACCATCTGCAAACACGGCGCTTCCCGGTCTTGGCGCCCCCACCCACGAGGGATCACCGGTTCTCGGGTGTTTGCGCTCTGCGCATCAGGGTTTCGCACCAATTGAAGCTCAAACCGGATCGGCACAGGGTCGTGTCGAGGAGATCCAAAAGTGCCTGAATAGACTAAGCGTCACTCACAAGTGGTCGCCGCGCGCGCTTGGCTTCGTGGAAGCGCATGCCAGGGCGGTGGACGTGTCCCTCGACGCAGCGCTCGAACACCGTACCGCGGTAGCGGCGGCAGTATTGCGAGTCCCCCAGACCCCCGCCAAATCCGAGTCAGCTCCAACTGCACGATCAAGGGCCCTTCCGAACGCCGCCAAGTGAGTTCACCGACAAGCAGCTCCAGCAGCTTACGCGTCGTTTTCGGGTGTCGATCAGGCCCGTACTGTGGCGAAGCTTTGGGCACGAACTCAATCGAATGCGGTTAAGGAAATGGGAATATATTCCTCACTCCCACTCGATCGTCCGGATGGAGACTATGCACTTGAATTGCCGAGGCTTTTTTCGCGACTGCCACTGAATGGCCGTCGAAGATACCGGCAAATTCCTACACTCTTGATTTTTATGAGGTTTTTAGATCGATCAACTTAACGCGACTATCGATGGTGATCGCCGCCCGCCTCCAAGATTGCGCAGCCAAACCCAACATGCCGAGCACAATCTCAAACCTAGGCGCCTGCAGAATCCCGCATGCTAGGGCCTCGGTGCCAACATATCTCGCATCTTGAGCGCCAAGCCGTCGAAGGTGAAGGGCTTTTGACCACCTCCATCCCGGGATCGAGGAAGCGCTCCCACGCCTCCAGCATCCCGAGGTAAAGGCTGCCACTTTGGGGCGGAAAGCCGGGTCTTTCCGCTGGTTCAGAATTCGCCGAACACACCCAGCCAGCCGCCCGTCCCGACCGACTCGCTTCCGGTCAGAATGGCGCCGCTGGCGACATCGCCGCGAATGTTGACCTGGTAGTCGGCCTTCCCGTCGCCATCGACGTCCAGCTGCAGGATCGCGCCATCGCCGCCGTGGACCAGCCGCGCCTCGCCCGCATGCCGGGTGAAGGCCTTGACGAAATGGAAGTCCTGGTCGCCGTCCAGGTTGATGTCGGCGTCGACGCCGCGAAGATCGATCCGGTCGCCCGCACTGAAGTCGAGGTCCAGGATGGTGTCGACATCCTTGATCCCGCCGAGCCTGGACGGCGTCCAGAGCGCATCGTCGATCACGAAGGTGTCGGCCCCCGCGCCGCCCGTCAGGCGGTCGTTGCCGAGCCCGCCGGCGATGATGTCGTCGCCGTCGCCGCCGGCGATCACGTCCGCGCCCGCCATGCCGGAAAGAACGTTGTCGCCGGCGGTGCCGGTGAGGGTGTTGGCCAGGTCGTTGCCCGTTCCAGTCACGTCGCCGGAGCCGGTCAGCACCAGCTTCTCGACGTTGGCCGCCAGCGTGAAGGTGATCTCGCTGCGGACTGTGTCGATGCCTTCGTTCAGGTATTCGGTGATCAGCGCTCCCGCGTCGTCCGCCCCGATCACATAGAGGTCGTCGCCCGTCCCGCCGCCCATGGCGTCGCCGCCACCGTTGCTGATCAGGGTGTCGTTGCCGTCCCGGCCCCATAGCTGGTCGAAGCCCAGCCCCCCGGTGATGACGTTGGCTGTACGCCCCCCGACAAGCTGGAAGCCTCCCGCGCCGACGGCGGTCAGGTTCTCGATGTTGTCGCCCAACTGGTAGTAGGACGTGGTCACATAGACGGTGTCGGTCCCCTGGCCGGCGGCCTCCGTGATCGTGTCCCGGTAGTCACTGACGTAGTAGGTGTCGTTGCCGGCCCCGCCCGCCATCAGATCGACCCCCGCGCCGCCGTCCAGCAGGTCGTTGCCCGCGCCGCCGTAAAGCTGGTCGTCGTTCGCATCGCCGTGGAGGCTGTCGTTCCCGATGTCGCCGTACAGGGTGTCGTCGCCGTCGCCGCCCCGGACCATGTCGTTGCCCGCGCCGCCATCGGCCGTATCGACGCCCGTGCCGCCATCGATGGTGTCGTTGCCGCCCATGCCGAGCAGGGTATTGGCGGAGTTGTTGCCGTTGAGGATGTTGGCCAGGGCGTTGCCGGTCCCGCTTAGCGCGCCCATCCCATAGGCGAGGGTCAGGTTCTCGATCGCCGAGCCGAGCGTGTAGGTGACGTAGGAATAGACGGTGTCGATACCCTGAGTGTCGATGATCGTGTCGTCGGCGGTGACGTAGTTGTAGTTGTCGTTACCGGCCCCGCCGTGGAGGATGTTGGTCCCGCCTCCGCCCATCAGGATGTCGTCACCGTTGCCGCCGTTGACGGTGTCGTCGCCGGCGCCGCCGTTGACGGTGTCGTCGCCGTTCCCACCGTCCAGGGTGTCGTTGTCGTTGCCGCCCTCCAGGATGTCGTCGCCTGCGCCGCCGTTGAGCACGTCGTCGCCCGCACGCCCCTCGATGCGGTTGGCGGCGCCGTTGCCGATGATCCTGTTGGCGAGGGCGTTGCCAGTTCCATCGATGACGGCCGCGCCGTACAGCAACAGCTCCTCAACGTCGCTTCCGAGAGTCCAGGTGACCGTCGAGCGGACGGTGTCATGGCCCTCGTTTGGGCTTTCGGTGACGGTGTCGCCCAGGGCGTCGACGACATAGATGTCGTCGCCCGCGCCTCCGGACATGCCGTCCGCGCCCAGGCCGCCGTTCAGCATGTCGTCGCCATCGCCGCCGGTCAGGAGGTCATTGTCCTCGCCGCCGACCAAGGTGTCCGCGCCGAGGCCCCCGTCGATGACGTCATTGCCGCCCTCTCCCCGCAGGCTGTCGTCGTCAGCGCCGCCGTTCAGCGTGTCCGCGCCATCGCCGCCCTTGAGGATGTCGTTCCCGGCGAGGCCGTTGAGCGTGTCGGCGTCAGCCGTGCCGACCAGGGTTTCGGCGGCGGCGGTGCCATTGACGGGATCGGCCTGGGCTGTGACCGTCACCCGGACAACCGGCGCATGCGGCGTGGTGTTGGCGTGATAGACGAAATCGCCGGCTTGCCTGCCGAACACGAGATCGACGTCGCCGTCGCCGTCGATGTCGATCAGATCGGGCGTCAGCACGCCGCCCCAGTCGGCGCCATCCCAGGGATTGGCCGCGCCAGTGCGCTGAACGTAGACCGGAGCGGTCGCCGTTCCGGTGTTCTCGTAGTAGCGCAGGCCGCCGTCATAATCGCCCGTGACCACGTCCAGATCGCCGTCGCCATCGACGTCGCCGAGGGCCACCGACCGGTCCCAGGCGTCGGGAAAGGCGCTGAACGGATTGTCACCGCCGGTGACTTCGACGAAGGACGGGGCCGAAGCGGTTCCGTCGTTCCTCAGATAGCGGATCGTCCGATCGCCACGCCAGCCGGTCACGAAGTCGTAGTCGCCATCGCCGTCGACATCCGCCAGCTCCGACCGTGCATAGTCGATATCGAAGGCCGCGAAGGGATTGTCGCCGCCCGTCTGTTCGACAAAGGCGGGCGCGCCGACCGGGCCGGCGTTCTCGAAGTAGCGTATGGCGCCGTCATGCTGCGCGACCACAAGGTCCAGATCGCCATCGGCGTCGAGATCGACGAAGGCCGGGCTCGTGATCCCGGTGAAGCTGGCGGAAACCTTTCCCCAGACGTCGTGTTGCCAGACCGGCGCGGCTTGGGTTCCGACGTTCTCGTAGTAGTCCATGGCTCCGCCGACGCCGCCCGCGAAGAGATCCAGATCGCCGTCGTTGTCGTAGTCGATGAGCGCAGGGTCGGTGCGAATGCCCGCAGGGATGCCCGCGAAGGGATTGGTCGCCGCGAGATCGAAGGTCGCCGCGCCGACCAGGTCTTCTCCCGCCGCGTCGGTGACGTTGATCCTCAAGTCACGGACCGCCGTCGGGGTGTCGCTGAGGTTGGCATAGGTCAGGTGCTCGATCACCGCCTCGACGATGGCGGCCGTCCCGCCCGCCATGAACTGCACGCTGAACGCAGCGCCTTGGCCGCCGCCGAAGACCCCGACCCACACGCCGTTGAAGAAGAGACGGCCCATGCCGTCGACGGTGATCGGACCCGACTGCTGAATCGAGACGACATCTTCCGCCAGCAGACCGGAGACGGTGAGCACGGACCAGGCGAAGTCCTCCTCGGCGTCAGTCAGCGTGACGTCCGCGTCGATGAGCTGCGGCGTGGCGTTCACCGTGTTCTCGCCGAACGTCGGTGCATCGAGTCCGGTTAGGACGGGCGCGGTCATGGTTTTAATCCCCCCCACTGTCGACTGCGACAGTTGCTCGCGGAGGTTTTTGACGGGCGCCGCTCGGCGAACAAGTGGACTAAAATGACATCAGTTTCGCGGGGCGGGGGCGTTCGAGATCACCGAGGCGTTCATTTCGGAGACCACGCAGCGGTCGCTGGGCGTGGTGATGGGCCAGGCGAGCCTGCGCGCCATGCGCGACCGGCCCGGCTTCCCGGAGGCGGTCCGCGCGACGACCCGCATCTGGCAGATGCCGGCGGACGGAGAGGCGCGGGCGTTCGCGGAGTCGATGCGTGACCTCGGCCGGCTGATGGGCTGCCTGTGGGCGATCTTCCTGCACAATACCGAGGGCGGGCTGACCCTGGCGCGCCTCACCGCGCTGATGGAGGCGGGCAAGGTGTCCGGCGCCGGCCGGGCCCGGGCCCTGCTCGTCTATCTCCAGTTCGTCGGCTACATCGAGCCGGTTCCGCACGTCGGCGACGGCCGCGTCCGTCGCTACGCGCCGACGCCCCGGCTGCTCGCGGGCTGGGGCGGGCGGCTGCAACGCGACTTCGCGGTCATGGCGACCGTCAGCCCTGCCATCGCCGCGTTCCGCGAGCGGTTCGGCGAGCCGGCGGTCTTCGACCAGTACGGCCGGCTGACCGGCGAGCTGTTCGTCCACTACATGATGGTTCGCGACGAGCGGATGCCGGGCCCGTCGCTGGAGGTGTTTTCGCAGCGCTACGCCGGGATCATGATGCTGGCCGAACTCCTGGCGAAGTCCGAGGACGGCGTCCCGTTTCCGCCGGTACGGCCGATCCGCTATTCGGTCGCCGCGATCGCGCGAGGCTGCGGCGTCTCGCGCACCCAGGTCCGCAAGGCGCTCCGAGACGGCGCGGCAGCAGGTTTCCTGGAGCTGCCCGAGGAAGGCCTGGCAGTGCCGACGCCGCTGCTGGCCGAGCATCTGGAACTGATGATCGCCGGGCAGTTCGTCGGCTGCGAATGGGCTGCTGAGCGCCTGCTTTCAGAGTTCAGCGACGTAGCTGCCGAGAAGAGCGCCGCCCCGACGGCGCACACATCAAACCTGCCCTAGGCGCCAGTGCAGGCGGCACATCGTCGGTCGCGGCCTGGCTGGGTCAGACCCGCGACGTTCGCGCGGCAAAAGCGGATATTCGACCCAGTGCGCAATCCGAACCTTGGCAGCTCAGACAGGAGTCGATGACGATGGTCATCGACCCGCAGCGACTTTGGCATTGGCGTTCTTGTTTGAAGAACGTCGGTCTACGGTCCATCATTTGGCCCACGAAGCGTGGGGAAAGCAGAATGCCGGAGGAAGAACAGCCGCTTGATGTCCAAGCGGCCCTACGCGCCATGGAAGTTCGGCTAATCGAGCAGGAGCACCGCCTACCTCAAGCAATTATAAATCTGTTGCAGTATCGCAGAGACCCTCTGCGGCGTGCGTCAGCGATTCGGGCATTCTTCTGGGTTCTGACGGCCCGTGCGCTGGCAACCAGCGCTATTGTTGGAGGTCTTGGCTTGGTAGGGATCGCGACCCTCTACCTAGCGGCGCAAGCCAACAGCTACGCAAAAGCGCAGAATGCCCGTCTTGACGTTCAAACCTATCTTCTTGAGGCTCAGCGTAGATCCGCGTTGATGTCGGAAGTTTCATTTATTGCACAACAGGTGGAGGCTGAAGAGAAAGCCCGAAAGACCAATCTACCGCATGTCCTTTCGTCATCTTTGTTGCTCCGCATTGCAAATGCCAGCCGGCTGATGCGTCCATATTACGTTCTTGATCCGAGCAAACAGTCCGATTCTCAGACGCAGCCAGTAGATGGATGGAGAGCTGCGTTCGCCCTCGCCGACAACTCGCCCTATAGTCTCATCGATCGGCCCCTCAGCCCCGAGCGTGGCCAGCTTCTTTCAACCTTGATGGCATTCGACATAGATCTGCAACGCGGCGGACTGTTCGGCGCAACATTCGCTAATGCGGAACTGTCAAACCGTCGGTTTGGGCAGATGGGCAAGAATCCAGACGGGAGCAAGGTGCGTCGTCACGATCTCTGTGGTGTCGACCTAAGCAATGCTGACTTTAGCGGAAGCGACGTCTGG
>JBIICO010000083.1:0-13315 GCA_044238855.1 Caulobacter sp. | reverse complement strand
GCCTGAAAAGCAGGCGCCGACGGCGGCGGCCCGAAGGCTCTTCAGGGCGCCGGATTTCCACAGGCTATGCATCGCGCAGCCCAGGGCGAAGCAGGGGACGATTCGCAGCGCGCCCCAGTCGATGGTCGCCTGCGTCAGCGGGAAGCCGGCCAGCCGCTCGAAGACGGGATAAAGAATCGCCATGAGGGCGATGGTCCCGGCCGCCAGCGCCCAGGGCCGCTTGCGCAGCGACCAGGCGATGAAGCCGAAGGCCGGGAAGGTCAGGTAGGCGAACCACTCCGCCGAGATCGACCAGGACGGATGGTTGAAGGCGGCGGCCGGCGCGAAGCCCCAGGCCTGGACCAGCAGCAGGTTGGCCGGCAGCGAGGCCCAGTCGAGTATGCCGCGATCGACCGCGAAGCCCAGCGCGCCGGCGACCACGCCCAGCGCGATCATGCCCAGCAGTGTCGCCAGATGCAGCGGATAGACCCGCGCCAGGCGGTTCCACAGGAAGTCGCCGTACTTGAAGCGGCCCTCTCCGAAGGCGCTCAGGTAGACGTGGCAGAGGATGAAGCCGGACAGGGTGAAGAACAGCTCCACGCCCAGATAGCCCTTCTCGACGAGCGCCGGGGTGAACGACACATCGAGCTTGGGCCAGTAGTGGAAGAGCACGACCCACATCGCCGCGAAGAAGCGCAGGGCGGTGAGGGGCTTGATGTTTGCGCCGTCCGGCATGGGCGGTCTCCTGTCCCGAAAAGGGGCCGCCAAGGCTCCCGTTTGGGGCGACTGCAATTCGCGCGCCGGGCGAACCGACCGATTCCGGTTCAATCCGCCGCGCAACGCGTTAGATAGTCCAACCAGGTTCACCAGACGTGAAAGGCCCCACCCCCCGATGGACAGCTTCGCCCATCTTCTTACCGATCCCGCCGCTTGGGCGGCCCTGATCACCCTCGTGGTGATGGAAGTCGTCCTCGGGATCGACAACCTGGTCTTCATCTCGATCCTGTCGAACAAGCTGCCCGAGCATCAGCGCCAGCAGGCGCGGCGGATCGGCCTGTCGCTGGCCCTGCTGATGCGGATCGGCCTGCTCTTCTCGATCGCCTGGATCGTCAGCCTGAAGATGCCGGTCTTCGACCTGGGCATCACCGGCCCTATGGGCGAGCACGGCGAGCCGACCTTCGACACCGCCTTCTCCTGGCGGGACCTGATCCTGATCGCCGGCGGCCTGTTCCTGCTCTGGAAGGCGACCAAGGAGATCCACCACAGCGTCGACCCGACCCCGAGCGAGGACGTCCTCGACAAGAAGGCCCCGGTCGTCGCCAACTTCGGTGCGGCCATCTTCCAGATCCTGCTGCTGGACCTGGTGTTCTCGGTCGACTCGATCCTGACCGCCGTGGGCATGACCGACCATGTGCCGATCATGATCGTCGCGGTGATCATCGCCGTGGCCTGCATGTTCCTGGCCGCCGACCCGCTGGCCAACTTCATCCACAACAACCCGACCGTGGTGATGCTGGCCCTGGGCTTCCTGCTGATGATCGGCCTGGTGCTGATCGCGGACGGCTTCGGCGTGCACGTGCCCAAGGGCTACATCTACGCGGCCATGGCCTTCTCGGCGCTCGTCGAGGGGCTGAACATGTGGTCCCGCAAGAGCAGCGCGAAGAAGGCCGCCAAGCTGGCAGACGCTTCGGGCGGCGTGCCCCCCGCGGGGCACTAGATCGGTTCGTCATGGCCCGACCTGGTCGGGCCATCCATGAACACCGACCATCAGGGAAGGGCGCGGCCGCGGAGGGCGCGCCCTTTTCGCTGCCGCATAACGCAGGGCCGGCCCGGACGCGCCGAACCAGGACCGCCGCGGGATGGCTCACAGGAAGCTGTAGGGGTCCACGTCCAGAGTGACGCGAATCTGGCCAGGAGGCCTGGCCCGGGCGCGCCAGGCGGCCAGGAAGCCCTGAAGGTCGACCGTACGGTCGGCGCGGACCAGGAACCGCTTGCGCCGCCGGCCACGCACCAGCGCCAGCGGCGCGTCGGCGGGGCCGAAGATGTCGACCCCCTCCGCGTTGGGGGCGACGGCGGCCAGGTTGCGGACGTAGGCCTCCAGCGCCACGGGATCGGGACCGGAAACGATGATCGCCGCCAGGCGTCCGAACGGCGGCATGCTGGCCAGTTCCCGCTGCTCCATCTCCGCCTCGATGAAGGCGTCGCGGTCCTGGGCCTTAAGGGCCTGCATCACCGGGTGGTCGGGGGCGTAGGTCTGCAGCAGGGCGCGGCCGGGACGCTCGCGGCGGCCGGCGCGGCCGCTGGCCTGGGCCAGCAGCTGGAAGGTCCGCTCCCCCGCCCGCAGGTCGCCGCCGCGCAGGCCGAGGTCGGCGTCGACCACGCCCACCAGCGTCAGGTTGGGGAAGTCGTGCCCCTTGGCCGCCGCCTGGGTGGCGACCAGCACGTCGATGTCGCCCGCCGCCATGGTCGCGACCAGCGTCCGCGCGCCCTCGGCGTCGAACACCGTGTCGGAGGAGAACACCGCCACCCGCGCCTGCGGGAACAGCTCGCGCACCTCCTCCTCGACCCGCTCCACGCCGGGGCCGATCGAGACCAGGCTGTCCTTGGCCCCGCAGTGGGGGCACTTGTCGGGCCGCGGCATCGAGAAGCCGGTCAGGTGGCAGACCAGTCGGCCGGTGTAGCGGTGCTCGACCAGCCAGCTGTCGGTGTCGGGCGCCTTCATCCGCTCGCCGCAGGCGCGGCAGAGGACCAAGGGCGCATAGCCCCGGCGGTTCAGGAACAGCAGCGTCTGCTCGCCGCGCTCGAAGGTCTCGGCCATGGCCTCGACCAGCGGGCGGGACAGCCATCGGCCGGTCTCGGGCGGCGTCTCGCGCATGTCGATCAGGTCGACGTCCGGCAGTTTCGAGGCGCCGTGCCGCGCGCCCAGCTTCAGCCAGCGATAGCGGCCTTGGCGCGCGTTCCAGACCGTCTCCAGCGAAGGCGTGGCCGAGGCCAGCACCACCGCGCACTTCTCGATGTGCGCCCGGGCCACGGCCATGTCGCGGGCCTGGTAGATGAAGCCCTCTTCCTGCTTGAACGACCCGTCGTGCTCCTCATCGACGACGATCAGGCGCAGGTCGGCATAGGGCAGGAACAGCGCCGAGCGCGCGCCGACCACGATCCGGGCCTTGCCGGAGGCGACGCCCTCCCAGGCCTTGCGGCGCAGGGGCGGGGGTACGGCCGAGTGCCACTCGACCGGCATGCCGCCGAAGCGGGCCTGGAAGCGGGTCAGCACCGCCTGGGTCAGGGCGATCTCGGGCAGCAGGATCAGCACCTGGGCGGCCGGGTCGGCGTCGAGCGCCGCCGCGACGGCCTCGAGGTAGACCTCGGTTTTCCCCGAACCGGTCACGCCGTCGAGCAGCGCGGCCTGGAAGCCGCCCTCGCGGACCATCCCGACCAGCACCTCGGCCGACGCGGCCTGGCTCGGGTTCAGCGTCGGGCCGGGAGATTTCCAGTCGAGGGCTTCGAACGCGATCTCGGGGACCTCGAGCCGCAGCTCCAGCACGCCCTCCTCGACCAGGCCCTTCACCACGCCGCTGCCGACGCCGGCCTTCGCCGCCAGCTCAGGCCCCGGCATCGGCTCGGTCGCCGCCTCGATCACCTTCTGGCGGGCGGGGGTCATGCGGGCCGGCGCCGTACCGGTGGCGACCAGCAGCTTGATCGGCTTGGGCCTCGGCGCGCGCAGGCCGCGCAGGGCCATGGCGAGCGGCTGGCCGGGCGCGTCGACCGAGTACTTCGCGGCCCATTCCACGAACCTGAGCGTGGTCTCCGGCAGCACCGGATCGTCGATGCGCTCCAGCACCGGCTTCAGCGGCCGGTTGCCGCCGGTTCCGTCGCGTACGGCCGTGACCACGCCCCGCGCCACGCGCGGCCCCAGCGGCACGGCGACATGGTCGCCGACGGCGAGGTTCAGCCCTTCCGGCTCGGCGTAGTCGAACGCCTCGGGCAGCGGCATGGGCAGAAGAACGGAGGCGATGCGGGTCACGGGTGGTTCCATACGGCATGAGCCGCTAAAAGCACTCCCATGCAGCTGTTCCTCGACACCACCGACACCGCCGTCCTCAAGGATCTCGCCGCCACGGGCCTCGTGGACGGAGTCACGACCAACCCGACCCTGATCGCCAAGGCCGGGCGGCCGATGGCTGAGGTCATCGCCGAGATTTGCGATCTCGTCGAGGGGCCGGTCAGCGCCGAGGCGGTCGCGACCGACGCCGAAGGCATGCTGAACGAAGGCCGCAAGCTGGCCGCCATCGCCCCTAACGTGGTGGTGAAGATCCCGCTGACAAGGGAAGGCCTGATCGCGACGGCGCAGTTCGCCCGCGAAGGCATCCCGACCAACGTCACCCTCTGCTTCTCGGCCAACCAGGCGCTGCTCGCGGCCAAGGCCGGCGCGACCTACGTCTCGCCCTTCATCGGCCGGCTCGACGACCAGACCCACGGCTCGGGCATCGAGCTGATCAGCACGATCCGCGCGGTATACGACAACTACGGCTACGATACCGAAATCCTCGCCGCCTCGATCCGTACGCCCGCCCACGTCACGGAATCGGCCCTGGCCGGCGCCGACTGCGCGACCCTTCCGCCGGCGGTCTTCGAGGCGCTCTTCAAGCACCCGTTAACCGAGTCCGGGCTTCAACAGTTCCTGAGCGACTGGGCGAAGACCGGCCAGTCCATCCTGTAGGGCAGAACCGCCCTGCGGAACCGGTTCCGGGGGCGGACATGAGCGAAGCGACCCAGCGCAAGGAAACGGCGACGGAGGAACTCCGCCGCGTCCTGAAAGCCCACCCGCACCTGATCCGCGACGACGCGGATCTGCTGGCCGATCTGGGCCTGCGGGTCGACGCCGCCAACCTGGTCGATTTCGGCCCGGCGGCGCTGGCCCGCGTCCATGCCGCCCACAAGCGCGAGAGCCGCGCCCGCAAGCAACTGGAGGCCACCGCCCGCGCCAACTTCGCGGCCCAGGCCCAGACCCATGCGGCGGTCATCGACCTGCTGGAAGCGCGCAACCACTCCGACCTCGCCCGCCGGCTCGACGACATGGCCAGCCTGCGCTTCGGCCTGGTCGGCGCGACCCTGGCGCTGGAAGGCCCGGAGCGCGTCCCCGCCGGGTGGCATGTGCTGGTCGAGGGGCAGACCGACCTCATCCTGGGCGGCCAGCGTCTGCATCGCATGGGCTTCCACGCCCCGGCCCGCGGCCTGTTCGGCGCCAAGGCCGATCAGGTGCGTTCCATGGCCATGGTCCGCGTCGCCATCTGGGAGCCCGCCCGGCAGGGGCTGATCGCCTTCGGCTCGCCCGACGAGCAGGGCTTCACCGAGGACATGGGCGCCGAACTCGTCGCCTTCCTGGCCCGCGTCGTCGAACGGACAGCGGAACGATGGCCGGTGCTGTGACCACCGCCCGCGAGGCCCTGGCCGCCTGGCTGGACCACCTCGCCAACGAGCGGCGGGCCTCGCCGCGCACGATCGAAGCCTATCTGGGCGCGGTGCAGCCCTACCTCTTCTTCCTCGAGCAGCATCGGGCCGAGAGCCTGAACCTCGCCGCCATGGGGACGATCACCCCGGCCGAGGTGCGGGCCTATCTCGCCCACCGCCGCTCGGGCGATCGCCCGCTGTCGGCCCGGTCGGTGTCGCAGGCCCTGTCGGCGATCCGCTCCTATCACGGCTTCCTCGACCGCCGTCTTTCCACGCCCAACGCCGCCCTGACCCTGGTGAGGGGGCCGAAGGTCAAGCCCGGCGCGCCGCGTCCGGTCAGCGAGGACAATGCCCGGGGCCTGATCGAGGAGGCCGCCCACGACCCCGACCGCGACGGCTGGGAGGCCGCGCGCGACGAGGCCGTCCTGACCCTGCTCTGGGGCTGCGGCCTGCGGATCAGCGAGGCGCTGTCCCTGAAGCGGTCGGACGCGCCGGTCGGCGATCAGCTGCGCATCCTCGGCAAGGGCTCGAAGACCCGGATCGTGCCGGTGCTGCCGGCCGTGCGCGAGGCCATCGACGCCTATGTCGCCGTCCTGCCGTTCGCGCTCGACCCGGGCGAGCCGCTGTTCCGCGCCCCGCGCGGCGGCCCGCTGAGCCCCCGCCACGTCCAGGCCCGGATGCAGATCCTGCGCGGCCGCCTGGGCCTGTCCGACCGCGCCACGCCCCACGCCCTGCGGCACAGCTTCGCCACCCACCTGCTGGGCGCCGGCGCAGACCTGCGCTCGATCCAGGAACTGCTGGGCCACGCGAGCCTGTCGACCACGCAGAAGTACACGGCCGTCGACGCCGAGGGCCTGCTGGCGGCCTACGGGAAAGCGCATCCGAGGGCTTAGGTGGCCCGCAAACTATCGTAAAGATTGCGTTTCTTCGCTCGCTGGGGAATCATTGTTCTTCGGGTTGGGGGTGAAGTAACAGGCATGGCCAATGACAGGCCGCTGCCCGTAGGCAGCATGGACGGCGAAAAGCGCTGGCAGAAGGACATCTGGATCCCGGAGGTCGACCGTTCCTACCGCATGCGGCAGGACGCCATTCGGCGCGAGGTCTCGCTCGAGGAAGGCGCCGCCGGCGAAGGCGAGCGAAATCTGCCGAACGCGGCCGACAAGGGGCTGAACGAACTTCAGCAGGATATCTGCAACCGGGTGTTCTCCGGCATTTTGATGCTGAACCAGTTCCTTGAGCAGCAACTGGCGGAAGCCACAAAGCTGGTCCGGGATCTGAAGCCGCCGGCCATCAACCTCAAGGATATGCAGTCACGGGTGTCGGCGGCCGTCGAGGCCGAGTTCAACGACAACCGGGGCGCCCTGAAGGAACTCAAGGTCACCGACCTGGCCGCCCAGCGGAGCCTGCGACACTTCCGCGTTCTGAACGGCCTGAACCGCGCGGCGAGCTATAGCGAGACCAGCTTCAAACCGATCGCGATGATCTTCTTCCTGATCGTCATGGAGTCGATCGCCAACGGCTTCCTGCTGCAGCAGATTTCGGCGGAGGGCCTGGTCGGCGGCGCCGGCGTGGCCATGGTCATCAGTTTCGTGAACATCGCCCTGGGCGTGCTCGCGGGCCTCTGGGGCTGGCGCTACATGGCGCACGTAAAGCCGGTCTCGAAGTTTCGCGGTGTGCTGATCACCGTGATCTTCCATGGAGCCGCCTTCGGCTGGAACCTCTGGGTCGCTCACTTCCGAGAGGTGGCCGAGATCGCGGCCAGCGGCCCAGGCTAC
Source organism: Caulobacter sp. (assembly GCA_044238855.1). Lineage (GTDB taxonomy): Bacteria > Pseudomonadota > Alphaproteobacteria > Caulobacterales > Caulobacteraceae > Caulobacter. Next base: position 6,110 of record JBIICO010000083.1, on the reverse strand, counting down.
GACTTCAATATCGGGGTTCTGGCGCTTCAGACACTGCCCCATATCCGCGACGCCGGTCTGTTCGGCTTTTCCTCGATCTTCTCCTGGGGGCTGCTCGCGCTCGGCTTGCTGCTGCATTTTCTCGCGGCCCGCGAGGGATACGAGGATATCGCCGACCGCTATCCCGACTACCGGGCCTACGACAAGCGCGCCCGCGACGCGCGCGAGACGTTCGACAACACCTTCGTGGGCTTGCGGGTCGGCGCGACCGAAGCGGCGTCCGACGTCGTTCGCGCGGCGGAGATCGTCTATGCCAGGAGCCGCCATCGGGCGGATCTGATCTCCAGCCTCGTCGACCTCGCCGGCCAGCGTCGCCGCGAAGTACAGGACAGCGAGGATGAATGGGTCGCTGGCGGCTCGGCCCTGCTGAAGGCCTATCGGGACATCAACAGCGAAGTGCGCGACACCAAGCCGCCTGCCTATTTCGCGGTCTTCCCTTCGGCGCAGGACTACCGTCGCCGCACTTTCGTGACCGGCAAGGAAAGCACCGAGGTCGACGCGCACACCAAGGGGGTCGAGCGGTCCATGACCGAGCTCGAGCGGCACAGGGATGAGGCCGAGCAGACAGTCGACGCCAATGCCGACGCCCTGAACGCGCTGCGCGAGTGGACCAACGAGAAGCTGGCTTCGCTGGCGGAGCGGCTCGGCGCGCTTCGGGACTCGATCACCGCCGAAGCGGCCAGGGACATCGAGCAGCAATACCCTGTGGAGCCGGACAGTCTGCGGGAGCCGGCGACCGAAAGCGCGCGGCCGGCCGCCTAGTGACCATCTCCCCGATCTATTCGCGTTTCGGCGCCCGCGGACTCGGCCACTGCCGGGGTATCAGCCCTATGGCGGCGTGATGGCGGGGCTGGACGACATTCTGGGCGGAGCCTGGAAGCGCCTGACGCAGAACGAATACCTGCAGTCGCTACCAAGGCTTCAGGCGATCACTCCCGCCTTCGAGCCGCCGGCCTTCCGGGCCGCGCGCAAACGCGCCGGCGCGGGACCGAGGCGTGGTCCCACGCGTGGCCCACGCCCGGTGATGAGCGATCGGGGCCGCGACGAGTTGCGGATGGCGGGCTTGCTGGCCGGCATCGCGGCCGCCTGCCTCGTGCTCGGTGGACTGGTGCTGCTGTTTACCCAGCAGCCCGCCCGCGACCCGCTTACGGGCTGCCCGATGCAGGGGGCGCCGGAGGCGCATACCGTGGTCCTCGTCGACCAGACCGACTCCCTCGACGCGGACGAGCTCGGCTATCTGCGGGACCTGGTCGGCAACGAATACGCCTGGCTGCCGATCGGCGGGAAGCTGACGATCCGCAGCATCGTCGGCGGCGAGGAAGCCGCTCAGGACGCGATCGTGGTTTGCCGCCTCGAGGACGGCAGCAAGGTGCTCGGCATCGGACGCAACAAGCGCAAGGTCCAGCAGGACTTCGACCGGCTGGTCGGGGAGCGGCTGGGCGGGGTGCTCAGTCGGCTGGCCTCAACGCCGCCGAGCGAGAATTCGCCGATCATGGAGACCGTGGCCAAGGTGTTCGACCGTGGTGACTTCGGGCCCAACATCAAGACCCGCCGGCTGGTGGTGATGTCCGACATGGCGCAGCTGAGCGACCTTATGGACCAGTACGCGCGTCCCGGTCGCTACAGGCTGGATCAGGCCGCACGCGACCTCGTCACGCGGGACATGAGCGATGTCGCCCTACGCATCCACTATGTCCTGAGGCCGGCCCTCGTCCGCCAGGGTATTCAGGGACCGCTTCACAAGGCGTTCTGGCTCGAGACCTACCGCAGCATGGGTGCGGACGTCGCCCTTGGCCACAACCTCACCATCGGCGAGCCGGCCGATCGGCCGGTCGGCGCGTCCGGTCCGACGGTCGGTGGCGCGGTGGAGAAGGGCGCTCCCCTAGCCGCGGCTCGCGCCAACCCGGCCTTGGTCGAAGTGCGACCGATCCAGGAGCGACCGGTGACGGCGCCATCGGGGCCGGCGCCGGCGGCGGCGCCGCCGCCGGCTCGGGCCATGGCGCCCGCGCCGACCTATGTTGAAGACCGGCCAGGCCGGTCCCAGGCTCTCTCGCCGCCCGCCGTCGCCACAATGCCGAGAAAGCCGCCGGTGTCCCGCCCCGCCCCGGTCTCACCGCCGCCCACGACGAGCGCCGCCGCGCCGGGTCGTCCCACCTCGCCGACGTTGGCCACGCCGCGAATCCGGCCGCGAAATCTCGGTGCGCCGGAAGTGGTCGTCGGCGTGGACCGTAGCGAGATCGATCGGGTCTACAAACGCAAGAAGGGTTTGATCGACACGACCGTGATCGTCCGGTGCGAGGTAACCTCGACGGCCGGCTACGTGAGCTGCGAGGGCGTCGGCCGCAATCAGGCGCGGGTGGCGGCCCTCGCCGGGTTCGAGAACCTCCGCCTGAAGACGACCCAGCAAGGGCGGCCGCTGGTGGTCGGCGACTGGTTCGAGGTTCCGGTCCCGGTCAGCCGTCCGGTCGGCTACTAAGCCGCCACCCCGTCCAGTTGCTCCTTCGTCGTCAGATCCCGCGCGACCAGCTTGTCCAGCAGCGCCAGCAGCTGGTCCGCGTCCGCCTGGATGCGCGCGGCGTCCCACGGCGGCGGAAGGTCGGTGCGCGCGGTTGGCGGGGAGACCGCGACCTGGACCAGATTTGTCGCCTCGTTGGGGTCGGCGACCATGTCGTACATTTCCCACTGGTCGGGCTCGACGCCGTTGGGGTCGAAGTAGCGGGCCAGCTTGTGGGTCCTAGTGCGGACACAGTGGATGTTGTTGGGCTGCAGCACCGCCCCCGAGGCCAGGGCGGCGACCGGCTCGTGCTTCGGCGTGCCGTGCCGCACGGCCTCGACCAGCGCGTTGTAGACCGCGAATTCCTTCTCGCTCTTGATGTTCTGCGGATCGTCCATCGGCGGGAGCGGGGCGGTGATCTCGTCGCCGGTGTAGAACAGCACGCCCTCGCGCTCGGAGCCGTCCGGCTCGGTCACGGCCGTCGTCGTCCCCCAGATCAGGCCCGACAGGTCGACGCCGGGCAGCGGCGGGGCGCCGAGGCCGAGGCGAATCTCCTCGCGTCGCGCCTCGTCCACGCCGGCCAGCCCGAGGATGGTCGGCAGGATGTCGATGTGGCTGGTCAGCTGGTCGAGCTGGTGCTCGGCGGCCGAGGTCATCGACGGCGGGAAGCGCACGACCACCGGCACATGCAGCGCCTCCTGATAGGCCGTGTGCCACTTCTCGATCATCATCCCGTGGGCGCCGGCGTACTCGCCGTGGTCGGCCAGGAAGATGACGATGGTGTTGTCGGCCTGCCCGGTCTCCTCCAGCGTCTTCAGGACACGCGAGATGTGGGTGTCGACCACGGCGTGCAGCCAGGCGTAGAGCTGCAGGAACCGCACCGCCCCGCCGGCCGGATCGGCCGACAGCTGGAACGGAATCTGGCTCTGCAGCGCGATCGCCACGGCGGCGGCTGTCGCCTCCTCCTCGGTCGGCAGGCCCATGCCCTCGGCGCCGTTGAAGCCGGTCTTGGCGTTCAGGCCCAAGGCGACCTTGTAGGAATAGTCGAACTGGCAGGCGGGCTTGGTCGACAGGTCCTCGTCCTGCGTCGGGGAAGCGCTGGCGCAGTCCTGCGGGAAGCCGAGCAGGTTCAGGTCGATGCGCGCCGTGCCTTGCGACGGAACCGGCGTCCGCTGGCCGCCCAGCGGCACGGTCAGCGGGCCGAACACGCCCTGGGTGCTCGACCCGTCGGGCGTCGGCAGGGCCTGGCCGAGCACCGCCGGATAGGTGGCGATGTCGTGCGGGTTGGTGAAGGAGGCCACCGCGAACCACGGAACCGTCGTGTCCGGACCCTTGGCGTATGGATCGATCTGCTGCTCGTTGGCGACGAAGCGGTTGTAGTCGAGCGACAGCGCCTTGCGGCGGATGAAGGCGCAGGCCTCGTCGCTGAAGCCCGCGTCGCGATAGAGGCCCAGGTTGTTGGTCGCCGCGCCGTGCGGCTCAGGATACGAGGTCTCCCAGTCGTCGAAGCCGTAGGCCTTCAGCGAATGGTCGGCCGGCTGGCTGACGTGCCACTTGCCGAAATAGTGGGTGGTGTAGCCGGCCTGACGCATCCAGCTGCCCAGGGTCGGCACGCCGTCGGCCGGCAGCCACGGGAAGTTGGGCGCGTCGCCGCTCTTGAACAGGCCGTCGGTCTGGGTGACGCCGGTCCGGGTCCCGTACTGGCCGGTGTAGATCACCGCCCGGCTGGGAATGCAGGCGCTGGACGCGATGGTGTGGTTGCGCAGCACCACCGAGTTCTCGCGCAGGGCCAGCAGGCCCGGGAAATAGCGCGCGTAGGGGTTGGTCTCGTCGACCTCGCCCTGGAAGCCGAGGATGTTCTTCAGCGGCTCGGCGAAGCCGGCGTCGGGTCCGTAGGAAAAGCGCGGAAACCGGTACTGGTCGCAGGTGATCAGCAGGATGTTCGGTCGATTGCTCGTCATGATCCGTCTCCCCGGGGCGGGCGAGAGACCTCTCGCGGCCATCTCTTACCCGAGAGTAACTAAATCACGGATCGTTAAGGTTGTGGAGTCGGATTCCGCCGTTCATGATCCGCTGAGCGACGCATCAGGCCGCCAGCTTGCCCCTGATCCACACAGACGCCTCGTCGATCGCGCGGCGGCCGGCGCCGAGCCACTCGGCGAAGGCGTGCCAGACGTGGATCATCTCGGGCCAGATCTCGCAGCGCACCTCGACCCCGGCCAGGCCCGCCCGCTCGGCCAGCAGGGTCGCGTCGCTGGCCAGGATCTCCTGACCCCCGGCGTGGATCAGGATCGGCGGCAGATCGTGCAGGTCGGCCAGCGCCGGGCTGGCCAGCGGATGGTGCGGACCCTCCCCCTGCAGATAGGCGTCGGCGAACTCCTGCAGGCCTTCCCTGGTCAGCATCGGGTCGTGCAGGACGGCGGCGTAGGCGGCGCCGGTCTGGCCGAGGTTGGCCCAGGGGCTGATGACGAACAGGCAGCCGGGCTGCGGCAGGCCGCTGTCGCGGATGGCGATGGCCGCCGCGATGGTCAGGCCGCCGCCGGCGCTGTCGCCGGCGATGACGATGCGCCCGGGCTCGACCCCTTCGCCGAGCAGGTGGCGATAGGCCTTCACCGCGTCGTCGACGGCGGCGGGGAAACGGTGCTCGGGGGCGAGACGGTAGTGGGGGACTAGTGCGGGACAGCCGATGGCCGCCGCCAGGCGCGCGGCCAGCGGCCGATGGCTGGTCGGGCTGCCCTGGCAGTAGCCGCCGCCGTGCAGATAGAGCAGCGCCCGATGCCGGTTGGCGCCGACCGGGGTCAGCAGCTCGGCGGGCAGGCCGGCGATGTCGGTCTCCTCGACGACCAGCCCTTCGGGCAGCGTCGCCATGCGGCCGAAGGCGTCCATGCCCGTGCGGCGCTCTTCCCAGCTGCCCGGACCGCTTTCGACATCGCGCAGCTGGCCGAGCAGCTCGCGAACCGCCGTGATCTCCGCATCCTGCCAAACCGGCGCGCCGTGGGTCATCGTTCTCTCCCTTGTCGTTGAGGAGAGCGTAGAGCACGCCCGGTTCAGGTGGAAACATCCGACCGGATCAGCGTGCTCCAGATTCAAAGGTCTAGAGCTCGTTCGGGCGGCGGAACCGCGTACACTTTCGCCTGACGCGCTTCCCGGGGGCGGCGGCGCGGCGATCCGCAACGAAAACGGGCCCCGACCACGAAGGATCGGAGCCCGCCGATGTTTCGATGGCGAGAGACCTTACGCCTGCATCGTCCAGCCTTCGACGCCCATGGCCGCCTGACGCAGGGCCTCGGAGCGGGTCGGGTGCGGGTGGCAGGTGCGGGCGACGTCTTCCGACGAGGCCGAGAACTCCATCGCCACGCAGTACTCGGCGATCATGTCGCCGACGTTCGGGCCGACCATGTGCGCGCCCAGGATGCGGTCCGTCTTCGCGTCGGCCAGCACCTTCACGAAGCCCTCGGTCTCGTGGTTGATCTTGGCGCGGCTGTTGGCGGTGAAGGGGAACTTGCCGACCTTGTAGGCGACGCCCGCGGCCTTCAGCTCCTCCTCGGTCTGGCCGACCGTGGCCACTTCCGGGGCG
>JBIICO010000171.1:0-7665 GCA_044238855.1 Caulobacter sp. | reverse complement strand
TGCCCGCGATCAGCTCGATGGCGGCCACGGCCTCGTCCTCGGCCTTGTGGGCCAGCATCGGGCCGGTGGTGACGTCGCCGACCACCCAGACGCCCGGCGCGGTGGTCTTGTGGTGGTCGTTGGCGACCACGCCGCGCTTGTCCGGCTCGATGCCGACCGTCTCCAGGCCCAGGCCCTTGGTGTAGGGACGGCGGCCGATGGCGACCAGCACGTAGTCAGCCTTCAGCGTCTCGGCCGCGCCGCCGGCGACCGGCTCGACGGTCAGCTCGACGCCCTTGCCGGTGTTCTTGGCGCCGGTGACCTTGGAACCCAGCTTGAACTGGAAGCCCTGCTTGGTCAGCGAGCGCTGGAAGGTCTTGGCCACCTCCTCGTCGGTGCCGGGCACGATGCGGTCGAGGAACTCGACCACCGTGACCTCGGCGCCCAGGCGGCGCCACACCGAACCGAGCTCCAGCCCGATCACGCCGGCGCCGATGACGACCAGCGACTTGGGCACTTCCGGCAGCGACAGGGCGCCGGTGGAGTCGACGATGCGCGTCTGGTCGATCTCGACGCCCGGCAGCGGAGTCGGCTCCGAGCCGGTGGCGATGACGATGTCCTTCGCCTCGAGCGTCGTCTCCGAGCCGTCGGCGGCCTTCACGACCACCTTGCCGGGGCCGTCGATGCGGCCCCAACCCTTGATCCACTCGACCTTGTTCTTCTTGAACAGGAACTCGATGCCCTTGGTGAGCGCGTTCACGCTCTCCTGCTTCTGGACCATCATCTGTTCGAGGTTGAGCTTCGGCTTCACCTCGATGCCGAGCTTGGCGAACTCGCCGCCGGCCGCGGCGTGGTAGAACTCCGAGGCGTGCAGCAGCGCCTTCGACGGCATGCAGCCGACGTTCAGGCAGGTGCCGCCCAGGGTCTCGCGACCCTCGATGCAGGCGACCTTCAGGCCCAGCTGGCCGGCGCGGATCGCCGCGTTGTAGCCGCCGGGGCCGCCCCCGATGATGACGACGTCGTACTGGGCCATGGGTTAAGCCGCCTTGTCTCGATGCTGACCGGATATATGGGTGCGCAAGCACGCTTTCGCGAGGCGGTTTAAGGCGCCTGACCCCTAGGTCAACCGGCGAGAGCCCGAAAACGGGTTCAGGTCGGCGAGTTGTCGCGTTTCACGCGGCGTCGGTCTTGCCCGGCCGTTTCTTCCCCGTCGGCGCCAGGATGAAGAACAGGATCAGCAGCGCCGCGCCCTCGACCCTAAGCATCGTCATCAGCGCCTCGCCCTCGACCTCGGTGAAGGCGACGCCCCACAGCTTCAGGCCCATGAAAAGCCAGGTCCCGAGGTCGACGAGCAGGGCCGCGCCCGCGATCCACAGCGCCGACAGCGGGTCGCGTCTTGCCGTGCTGATCGCCACGAGCCGGAGCACGGCGGCGCCGAAGGCGACGACCAGCGGCTGCCACAGCCAGCCGGAAATGGCGGGCACCAGGGTCTGGACCACGTCCACTCCGCCGACGATCGGGATGACGCCCAGCAGATCGACGATCATCCCCCTGGCGTCGACGATGCCGACCAGCCCGCCCATCCGCACCAGCTGGGGCAGGGCGTGGAAGAAGAAGGCCGCGCCGACCAGGACGGTGACCGCCAGGGTCTTCCACTGCGCGGGCCGGGCGCCGGCCAGGCGGATGCGGCCGGCGGCCGGAAGCTTGACCTTCAAGCCGGGCTTCCGCGCCGGTTCCGGTCGGTCGACCGTCGAGTCCCCCGCCGGCGAGCCGCCGTGCGATCCGATCTGCAGGTCCGACGGGCGGCCGCCCAGCGGCCAGCGCCACTTGGGCGGCCCCTCGACGATGTTGTTGCCGCGGTCGTCCATCGTGAACTCATTCCTGCTCGAACGGCGTCCGCTCCGCCATGGCGGGAGTCGTCCTGCATGCGCCGCCCCCCGCGATCACGGGAAGCTTATGTGTAACGTTGCTATGCGAGCAAGCTAGGGCCCGCCGAACAGGCCTCGCAGGACGACCAGCAGCACGAAGACGATGACTCCGCCGCCGATCGCCACCAGCGCCGCCGGCCCGGCGACGCCCGACCCGCGCCTCGTGACCAGCCAGCCGGCCTCCGGCCACAGCGACAGCATGCCGGCGGCGACGCGGCGGCCGGTCGGGATGGGCTCGTCCGTCTCGTCGTCGACCTCGGGTTCCGGCGTCGGCGCGTCGAGCAGCGCCAGGGCGTCGGCGAGGTCCTCGTCGATCACGCTGAGCCGATAGCCGCCGAGCGCGCTCTGCTGCACCCAGAAGACGCTGCCGTAGTGGACATCGGCGATCACCGCGTCGATGCCGGCCGACCGCAGCACCGAGGCGGCGACCTCGGCCTCGGACAGGGTGTGGAACCGCGCGGCTTCGACAAGGGCCATGAGGATGAGGATGGGGCCGGCGGGGCGGCGCGTCCAGTCGCTCTTCCCGTGGGAGAACCTACGGATGCGGCGCGGCGACGCCGAGCTTGTCGGCGAGGTAGCGCAGGATCGCCTTCTCGGCCGAGATGAAGCCGAGGCCGTTCGCACGAAGTATGTCCGGCCCCTCGGCCGGTTCGGCCAGGATCAGCAGGGGCATGCCCTGGTGTTCCTCGCCGACCAGGGCGACGATCTCCGCGCGCGGGCGCGGGAAGGGGTAATAGATGATGTCCAGCTGGTCGCGGGCCCGCGGGAAATAACCGAGGAAGCCCTCGACCATCGCGCAGGCGGGGCAGACCCAGCCCTTGCCGTCGCTGTCGATGGCCGGGTCCTCGAACCCGGCCGCCAGCAGGTAGAGCCTGTCCCGCAAGGACTAGACGTCCAGCAGCAGGCGCTGCGGGTCTTCCAGGGCTTCCTTGACCTTGACCAGGAAGGTCACCGCGCCCTGGCCGTCGACCACGCGGTGGTCGTAGCTGAGCGCCAGGTACATCATCGGACGGATGACGATCTGGCCGTTCACGACCATCGTACGGTCCTGGATCTTGTGCATGCCCAGGATGCCCGACTGCGGGGCGTTCAGGATCGGCGTCGACATCAGCGAGCCATAGACCCCGCCGTTCGAGATGGTGAAGGTGCCGCCCTGCATGTCCTCGATGGTCAGCTGACCGTCGCGGGCCTTCTTGCCGAGGGCGCCGATGGCCTTCTCGATGCCGGCCAGGTCCATGTCGTCGGCGTCGCGCACGACCGGAACGACCAGGCCCTTCTCGGTGCCGACGGCCACGCCGATGTCGTAGTGGTTCTTGTAGATCAGGTCCGTGCCGTCGATCTCGGCGTTGACGTCCGGGATCTGCTTCAGGGCCGCGACGCAGGCCTTCACGAAGAAGCTCATGAAGCCGAGCTTGACGCCGTGGCGCTTCTCGAACTGGTCCTTGTAGCTGTTCCGCAGCGCCATGATGGCGCTCATGTCGACCTCGTTGAAGGTCGTCAGCATTGCGGCGTTGTTCTGGGCTTCCTTCAGGCGGCGCGCGATCGTCTGGCGCAGGCGGGTCATCTTAACCCGCTCCTCGCGCTCATGGATCGGACGCGGCGCGGCCGGGGCGGCGGCCGGAGCCGGTGCGGCGGCGCGGGTTTCGAGGGCGGCCAGGGCGTCGCCCTTGGTGATGCGGCCGTCCTTGCCGGTGCCGGCGACCTTGGAAGTGTCGAGGCCGGTCTCGGTGGCGATGCGCTGCACCGACGGGGCCAGCGGCGCGGCCTCCGCCTTGGCGGCCGGCGCGGGAGCCGGAGCCGGAGCCGGAGCCGGAGCCGGAGCGGGCTCGGCCTTGGCGGCCGGGGCGGGCGCGGGCGCGGGTGCGGGTGCGGCGGGAGCGGCCGAGGCGGCGGCGCCTTCGCTCACCTTGCCCAGCACGGCGCCCGGCTCGACCGTCGCGCCGTCGGCGGCGGCGATGCTTTCCAGCACGCCGTCGACCGGCGAGGCCACTTCGAGGCTGACCTTGTCGGTTTCCAGCTCGACGAGGATTTCGTCCTTCTTGACCGCTTCGCCGGGCTTCTTGGTCCAGCGGGCGACCGTCGCTTCGGTGACGGATTCACCCAGGGCGGGCGTCATGATGTCGGCCATCGGGGGTCTCTTCTTACTTTCGTTTCGTCGCGGTCAGGCGAAGGCTTGGGCGAGGAACGTCTCGAGTTCCTTCACGTGCCGGCTCATCAGGCCGGCGGCGGTCGAGGCGGAGGCGGGGCGGCCGACATAGCGGGCGCGCTTGGCCTTGATGTCCATGCGGTCGAGCGTCAGCTCCAGCCACGGGTCGACGAAGGTCCAGCCGCCCATGTTCTTCGGCTCTTCCTGGCACCAGACCAGCTCGGCGTTCTTGAAGCGGGCCAGCACCTGGCTGACCGACTTCAGCGGCCACGGATAGAACTGCTCCAGGCGCAGGATATAGACGTCGTCGCGACCGGCCTTGGCGCGGGCCTCGACCAGGTCGAAGTAGACCTTGCCCGAGCAGGCGATGACACGGGTGATCTTGTCGTCGGGCTGCAGCGTCACGCCGCCGACGTCGCAGCCGGCCTCGGCGCCATCCACCATCACGCGGTGGAAGCTCGAGCCTTCGGCCAGATCGGCCAGGTTCGAAACCGCCTTCTTGTGGCGCAGCAGGCTCTTGGGCGTCATCACGACCAGCGGCTTGCGGAACTCGCGGTGCACCTGGCGGCGCAGGGCGTGGAAGTAGTTGGCCGGCGTCGAGCAGTTGACGACCTGCATGTTGTCTTCGGCGCAGGCCTGCAGGAAGCGCTCAAGGCGCGCGGAGCTGTGCTCCGGCCCCTGGCCTTCGTAGCCGTGCGGCAGCAGCATGACGAGGCCGCTCATCCGCAGCCACTTGCGCTCGCCCGAGCTGATGAACTGGTCGATGACCACCTGGGCGCCGTTCACGAAGTCGCCGAACTGGGCTTCCCAGAGGGTCAGGGTGTTCGGGTCGGCCAGCGAGAAGCCGTATTCGAAGCCCAGCACCGCCTCTTCGGACAGCGCCGAGTCGACGACCTCGTAGTTGGCCTGGCCCGGGCGGATGTTGTTCAGCGGCGTGAAGTGCTCTTCGGTGCGCTGGTCGATCAGGTCCGAGTGGCGCTGGGTGAAGGTGCCGCGGACGCTGTCCTGGCCGGACAGGCGCACCGGGAAGCCTTCGTCGAGCAGGGTGGCGAAGGCCAGGTGCTCGGCGTTGCCCCAGTCCAGTCCCTCGCCCGCCTCGATGGCGGCGCGGCGGGCCTCGATGACGCGGCGCACGGTCTTGTGGGCCTCGACGCCTTCCGGAATCGTGGTGATCTTCTTGCCGAGGTCGATGAGCTTCTGCATCGGCACGCCGGTCTTGCCGCGGCGTTCCTCGTCGCCCGGCAGCGCCAGGCCCTTCCACTTGCCGTCCAGCCAGTCGGCCTTGTTGGCCTTGTAGAGCTTGCCGGCCTCGAACTCGGCGTCGAGGAACTGGGCGAACTCGTCGACCCAGCCGTCCACCTCGGCCTGGTTGACCACGCCCTCGCCGACCAGGCGGGTCGAGTAGACCTCGCGGGTCGAAGGCTGGTCCTTGATGCGCGCGTACATGAGCGGCGACGTCATCGTCGGATCGTCGCCCTCGTTGTGACCGAACCGGCGGTAGCAGAACATGTCGATCACGACGTCCTTGCCGAACTGCTGGCGGTATTCGGTGGCGACCTTGGCCGCGAACACCACGGCCTCGGGGTCGTCGCCGTTCACGTGGAAGATCGGCGCCTCGACCATCAGCGCCACGTCCGAGGGATACGGGCTGGTGCGGCTGTAGGCCGGAGCGGTGGTGAAGCCGATCTGGTTATTGACGATGAAGTGGACCGTCCCGCCGACGCGGAAGCCCTTCACGCCGGAGATGGCGAAGCACTCGGCCACGACGCCCTGGCCCGCGAAGGCGGCGTCGCCGTGCAGCAGCAGCGGCAGCACGTGGCCGCGGCCGGCGTCCGGCGTCTCGCGCAGGGTGAACGCCTGCTTGGCGCGGGCCTTGCCCAGCACGACCGGGTTGACGATCTCGAGGTGCGACGGGTTGGCGGTCAGCGACAGGTGGACGCTGTTGTCGTCGAACGAGCGGTCCGACGAGGCGCCCATGTGATACTTCACGTCGCCCGAGCCCTCGATGTCCGAGGGGACGGACGAGCCGCCCTGAAACTCGTGGAAGATCACGTGGTACGGCTTGCCCATCACGGCGGCGAGCACGTTCAGGCGGCCGCGGTGCGGCATGCCCAGGATGATGTCCTTCACGCCCAGCGCGCCGCCGCGCTTGATGATCTGCTCCAGCGCCGGGATGCAGGCTTCGCCGCCGTCGAGGCCGAAGCGCTTGGTGCCGGGGAAGCGCTTGTGCAGGAAGCGTTCGAAGCCTTCGGCCTCGATCAGCTTCTTGAGGATGGCGACCTTGCCCTCCTTGGAGAACACAATCTCCTTGTCGCGGCCCTCGATCCGCTCCTGCCGCCACGACTTCTCCTTCGGATCGGAGATGTGCAGGTACTGCACGCCGATCGTCCCGCAGTAGGTGCGGCGCAGGATGCCGAGGATCTCGCGCAGGGTCGAGGTCTCGAGGCCGAGCACGAAGTCCAGGAAGATCGGACGGTCGTAGTCGGCCTCGGTGAAGCCGTAGGTCGCCGGGTCCAGCTCGGTCGCGTCGCCCGGAGGCGTCGTCAGGCCCAGCGGGTCCAGGTTGGCGCGCAGGTGGCCGCGCATGCGGTAGGCGCGGATCATCATGATCGCGCGGAGGCTGTCGAGCGTGGCGGCGCGGACGTCGGCTGGCGCGGCCTGAGGCTTCTTGGCTTCGATGGACTTGCCGAGCTTGGCCTCGACCGCGGGCCACAGGCCGTCGATCGCGGAAAGCCAGTCGGGACGGGCGGCGGGCGCCTGGTTCGGGGTCCACGACGGCTTGGTCGCGGCCTTCTGGACCTCTTCGGCGCGATCGTGGAGCGAGGAGAAGAAGCCGGCCCAGGAGGCGTCCACCGAGCCGGGGTCTTTCGACCATCTGGCATAGAGATCCTCAACGAACGCGGCGTTGGCGCCGTAGAGGAAGGAAGTCTCGGTCAGAACCTGATTGATGATGCCTGCGTCGTCCGCCATCGGTCTCGCGCCTGTTGTCGTGCCCACGGCTTAGCCGTCGGCCCGTAAATATAGTCTCTAGCGCCCGGCTTCTTAGAGGAAACCGGCTCCCCCGCGCCTTTTTTCCGCTCGAAGGGCGAAAAAGGCCCCGGCTTAAAGGGATGGCGCGCGACGGGCGCCGAAACCGGCGGCCACTTTCGGCTGTCGCGCGCGCCGCATAAAAGAAGCCCGGACGGTATGCGTCCGGGCTCTGGTCTCTTCCGCTTAGCCCTTGAGCACTTCGAGAAGCGTCTCGCCGAGCCGGGCCGGGGACGGCGAGACACGGATGCCCGCCGCTTCCATGGCCGCGATCTTGTCCTCGGCGCCGCCCTTGCCGCCCGACACGATCGCGCCGGCGTGGCCCATGTGGCGGCCCGGAGGGGCCGTGCGGCCGGCGATGAAGCCGACCATGGGCTTGCTGCGGCCGCGCTTGGCTTCGTCCTTGATGAACTGGGCCGCGTCTTCTTCGGCCGAGCCGCCGATCTCGCCGATCATGACGATCGACTTGGTGGCTTCGTCGGCGAGGAACATTTCCAGGACGTCGATGAACTCGGTGCCCTTGACCGGGTCGCCGCCGATGCCGACCGCGGTGGTCTGGCCGAGGCCCTCGCGGGTGGTCTGGAA
>JBIICO010000002.1:0-74772 GCA_044238855.1 Caulobacter sp. | reverse complement strand
TCGGCCAAACAGGCCCGCAACCGCGAGAACCAGGCCATCCTGCCCCTGCGCGGCAAGATCCTGAACGTGGAACGCGCCCGCTTCGACAAGATGCTGTCGTCCGACCAGGTCGGCACCCTGATCACGGCGCTGGGCGCCGGCATCGGGCGCGAGGACTTCAACATCGAGAAGATGCGCTACCACCGCATCGTCATCATGACCGACGCCGACGTCGACGGCGCCCACATCCGCACGCTGCTGCTGACCTTCTTCTACCGGCAGATGCCGGAGGTGATCGAGCGCGGCTACCTCTACATCGCCCAGCCGCCGCTCTACAAAGCGACCAAGGGCAAGTCCTCGCGCTACCTGAAGGACGACGCCGACTACGAGGCCTTCCTGATCGAGGAGGGCGTCGAAGGCGCCGAGCTGGACCTGTCGGGCGGCGAGCGCCGCACCGGCCAGGACCTGCTGGCGCTGGTCAAGGACGCCCGCGGCGCCAAGGCCAACATCGATCGCCTGTCGTCGCGCGCGCCCGCCTTCGCCATCGAGCAGTCGGCCCTGGCCGGCCTGATGGGCGACAACCCCGATCCCGCCGCCGCCGCCGAGCGCCTGAACCTCTACGCCGAGGAAGGCGACGGCCCGTGGTCGGGCGAGCGTGGCCAGACCGGCTTCGTGTTCAGCCGCGTGAAACGCAGCGTGTCGGAGAAGATCGTCCTTGAGGACGCGCTGCTGCACGCCGCCGACGCCCGCCGTCTGGCCGAACGCTCGGCCGAGCTGGCCAAGCTGTTCGGACAGAACGCGGTGTTCCGCCGCAAGGACAAGTCGACCACCGTGCGTGGTCCGGTCGACCTGGTGAACGCGGTGATGGACGCCGGCCGCAAGGGCCTGTCCATCCAGCGCTACAAGGGTCTGGGCGAGATGAATCCCGAGCAGCTGTGGGAAACCACGCTGGACTCGGAAGCCCGCACCCTCTTGCAGGTCAAGGTGACCCACGCCGACGACGCGGACGACATGTTCAGCCGCCTGATGGGCGACCTGGTCGAGCCGCGCCGCGAGTTCATCCAGGAGAACGCCCTGGACGCCGAAGTCGACGTCTAGGCTGCTGCACCGCGGCGCGGCGCCTCGGGACGCGCAGCCGCTGTTCAACTTTCGCGCAAAGCAGCCCCTCGGCGAGTCGCCACCGACTCCCGGGGGGTTTTCGCATGCGACCCCGGCGGGACGAATCACCTGCCGCTGGGTCAGACAGGGGCAGCAGGTCCTGACACCGGGGGCATTTTGTCGGACACCCATACGCTTCGTCCGGAGAGGATCATCGAACTCTCCGAGCGCCTCAGCGAGGTCGCGGGGTCGAAGATCGGCGAGATCGCGGCCGTGAACCGCTCGGCGCGCATGCTGTCGATCAACGCCCTGATCGTCGCCGCCCGCGCCGGCGAGGCCGGCCGCGGCTTCGCGATCGTCGCCGAGGAATTCAAGAAGATCGCCCACGAGATCGACCTGATCGCCGAGGGGCTGAAGAGCGAGGTCGGCGCGGACCTCGACGAACTGAGCCGTATCGGCGGGGCGATCCTGGGCCATCTGCGCGGCCAGCGGCTGGCCGACCTGGCGCTGAACGCCATCGAGATCATCGACCGCAATCTCTACGAGCGGACCTGCGACGTGCGCTGGTGGGCGACCGACTCGGCCGTGGTGCTGTGCGCGGAAAGCGGCTCGGACGAGGCGGCGCGCCACGCCAGCCGCCGGCTGGGCGTGATCCTGGACGCCTACACCGTCTATCTCGACCTGTGGATCTGCGACGCGCGGGGACAGGTGATCGCCAACGGCCGGCCCGACCGCTACCCAAACGCGCGTGGCGCCTCGGTGGCCGAGACGGGGTGGTTCCGCCAGGCCATGGCCAGCCGCTCGGGCGCGGAGTTCGTCGCCTGCGACATCGAGCGCCAGCCCCGCCTCGGCGGCGCGCCGGTCGCCACCTACGCCGCCGCCATCCGCGAGAACGGCGAGACCGACGGCCGGCCGGTCGGCGTGCTCGGCATTCATTTCGACTGGCGGCCCCAGGCCCAGGCGGTGGTCGAGGGGGTGCGCCTGACCGATGAGGAGCGCGAGCGCTCCCGCGTCCTGCTGCTCGACCGCGACGGCCGCATCCTGGCGGCCTCGGACGGCGTCGGCGTGCTGGAGGAGACCATCAGCCTCGATACCCGCGAGGGCGCGATGGGCAGCTACGCCCAGGGCGGCACGACGGTCGGCTACGCCCATACGCCCGGCTACGAAACCTACCAGGGTCTGGGCTGGTACGGGTGCATCCTTCAGACCGACGCGGCGAGGGGCGGCGAGGCCCAGGTTCCGGCGACCCCGCCCGCGGCCCGCCGCGCCTAGCCTTCTTCGCCGGCCGGCACGAGCTCGACGATCTTGCCGTCCCGGTCGGCGACCAGCCGCCAGTAGAGGTCCTTGACCGCGAAGCCGGCGCGATAAGTGCGGACGATCCGACCGTCCTCGACCTTGTCCGACAGCAGCTCGAGGCGCTCCAGCGGCCCGACGCCGACCAGCAGGGTCGGGCCGACCTCGCCGAAGAAGGGCTTCATCTCCTTCGCGCCGGCTTCGGTGAACAGGGCGACGTCCACGGGTCCGGCGGCGGCGGAGACAAGCACGGTGCGCACCGAGGCGGTCAGCGCGGCGCGGCGGTCCGCGATCGGCTTGGCGCGCGGCGCCTGGGGCAGGTAGAGATCAGCGACCTCCTCGGCCAGGAACGGATAGAAGCGGTGCTGGTTGGTCAGCACGATCACCGTCAGCTTGCGGTCCTCGGACCGTAGCACGTCGGCCAGGGCCGGGCCGCCGCTGTGGCCCACCACGGGGACGCCGCGATAGGTCCGTGTGGTCCAGCCCACGCCGAAGCCGCCCTTCCCGCCGTCCGGCAGGGTCGGAGGCGTCTCCAGCAGGATCAGACTCTCCGGCTTCACCAGCCGCCCCTCGTCGATGGCCGCGAACAGGGTGGCCAGGTCGCGCGCGGAGGAGAACATGCCGCCGGCCGCATAGGTCTGCTCCGCGTACAGGCCGTCGCTGATGAACTGGCGGCCGTCCTTCCAGGCGTAGACCGACGCCCGCCCGGGCAGCGGCGTCGCCCAGCGGACTTGGCCCCGGTTGGACGCGAAGTTGAAGCCCGTTCGCGTCAGGCCCAGCGGCGTGATGATCTCGGCCTTGAACAGCTCCGGCAGGCTCTTGCCGGAAACCTTCTCAAGGATGGCCTGCAGCACCACGAAGTCGGTCAGGCCGTACTGCGCCCTGGCGCCCGGCGCGTGCACGAGCGGGGCCTTCATGGCGATGGCCAGGGCCTCGGCCTGGTTGGCGGCGCGGGGCTCGCCGAAGCCCTGCGGCAGCCCGGAGGTGTGGTTGGCCAGATGCAGCACCGTGACGCCGCGCCAGCTCTCCGGTCCTTCGGGGAAGAACCGGGTCAGCGGGTCGGCGAGCGACAACTCGCCCCGCTCGACCATCCGCATCAGCACCAGGCCGGTGAACAGCTTAGTCGCCGAAGCGATCTGGAAGGTGGTGTCAGGATCGACCGCCGCGTCCCACTCGAGGTTGGCGAGGCCATAGCCCGCCAGCTTGACCACCTTGCCGCGCTCGACCACCGCCACGGCGGCGCCGGGGATATGGCTGCGCTCCATCTGGGCGCGGATGGTGTCGTCGACGGGATCGGCCAGCGCGGGCGAGGCGATGGACAGGACGGCCAGCGCGGCGAGGAAGGTGCGCATGTCGAAACTCCCCCTGGAGAGCTTCGAGGGCTAACCCGGCCGACAGCAGATTGGGCGTTAAACCTGAGTCACGTTGATGAACCGCCGTTCATCGGCCGTCAGTTCTCGCGCACCACCTTCAGCACCGCCTCGCCGTAGCGCTGGACCTTGCTGTCCCCGACGCCGTTGGCGAGCAGCAGCTCCGACCGCGAGCGCGGCCGCAGGCGGGCGATGTCGATCAGGGTCTTGTCGGAGAAGATCACGTACGGCGGCACGTGCTGCTCGTGAGCCTCGTCCCGGCGCCAGGCGCGCAGGGCCTCGAACAGGGCGGCGCCGTCCACCGACAGCTCGGCCAGCTCGTCGCGGCCGCCGCTCTTGCGGCGCGAGCGGCCCATCTTGCCGGAGGCGTCCCCGCCCTCGGGGGGCTGGCGCACCGCCAGCTTGCGCTCGCCGCGATAGACCAGCTTCACCCCCTCGGCGTCGCCCAGGCCGATCAGCGGCCGGCCGTCGTTGGGGTCCTCGCGCAGCAGGCCCTCGAACAGCAGCTGGTCGATCAGGTCGCGCCAGCCGGCGGCGCTGTATTCCTTGCCCACGCCGTAGGTCGACAGCGCCGCCTCGCTCTCGTGAACGTCCTTGGTCTTGCCGAGCAGGTGGTCGACCAGCCGCCCGCGCCCGAAGCGACCGCCCAGCCGGTGCACGGCCGCCAGCGCCTTCTGGGCGCCGACCGTGGCGTCGATAGAGGCCGGCGGGTTCAGGCACAGGTCGCACTGGCCGCAGCGGGCGACGCCCTCCTCGCCGAAGTAGCGGCGCACGGCGGCGGCGCGGCAGGCCGTGCCGCCGAGCATGTTGTACAGCTGCCGGACCTTGCGCATCTGCACGGCCCGGACCTCGTCGCCGACCTCGCGCCCCTCGATCCGGCGGAAGGCCCAGGCCATGTCGGCGGAGCCGTACAGGGTGATGCCCTCGGCCGGCTGGCCGTCGCGCCCGGCGCGGCCGATCTCCTGCCAGTAAGCCTCGATCGAGGCCGGCGGGTCGGCGTGGATCACATAGCGGACGTCCGGCTTGTCGACGCCCATGCCGAAGGCGATGGTCGCCACCATCACGGCGGCGTCGGCCTCGAGGAAGGTCTCCAGCCGGTCGCTGCGCAGCTTCCTGTCGAGACCCGCGTGATAGGCGACCGCCGGAACGCCCGCCGCGGCCAGCCGGTCGGCCAGCTTCTCGGTGCCCTCGCGCGAGCCGGCATAGATCACGCCCGAGCGGTTCGGGCGGGCCAGCACCAGTTCCTCGACCCGGCCATGGCCCTGTCCGCGCTTGCGTTCGGCCGACAGGATCAGTTCGGGCCGGGCGAAGCTGTCGACGAACTCGGCGGCGTCCTCGAGCCGCAGCTCGTTGCGGATGTCCTCGCGGGTCCGGGCGTCGGCCGTGGCGGTGACGGCCAGGCGCGGCACGTCGGGAAAGATGTCCGCCAGCCGGCCCAGCATCCGGTAGTCGGGCCGGAAGTCGTGGCCCCACTGGCTGACGCAGTGGGCTTCGTCGATGGCGATCAGGGCCAGCGGCGTCCGCGACAGCCGGTTCAGCATCGCGGGCTGCGACAGGCCTTCGGGCGAGATGTAGAGCAGGTCGAGTTCGCCGGCGTCGATGCGCCGCCAGATGTCCTGGCGCGTGTCCATGTCGGCGCCGGAATCGATCCGATCGGCCGCCACGCCCGACTGCTTCAGACTCTCGACCTGGTCGGCCATCAGGGCGATCAGCGGCGACACCACCAGCCCCAGGCCGGGCCGGACGATACTGGGGATCTGGTAGCACATGCTCTTGCCGCCGCCGGTCGGCAGCACGGCCATGGCGCTGCGGCCGGCCAGCACTTCGGAGATCACCTGCCCCTGGAGGCCGCGGAAGTCGTCGTGGCCGAAGACGTGGCGAAGGATCTCGCGAGCGGGCTGGAGCGAATCGGTCACCGGAGGGTTATGGCGGGCGTCGGCCCTCCCTGCCAGCGGTCTGCACCAAACCTCCACGACGGAGCGTCTTTACCGCCGTGAAAACGTCGCGTTCATATGTCGTCAATCATCATGGGACCCGACGGCCGGGCGGCGTGGGCGCCCTGAAACTTCCGGACAAAGCGTAGAGAGACATGGCGAAGCAACAGGGCGCACGGCGGACTCCGCTCCAGGCGCTGACCTACTGGGGCGCGGTGCTCGGTGTGTGGGGCCTGATCTTCGTGGTCGCCTTCTTCGCCGTGTTCGCGACCGACCTGCCGGACGTCTCGAAGCTGAACGACGTCACGCGCCAGCCGTCGATCTCCTACCTCGACCGCTCGGGCGCGCTGATCGCCGTGCGCGGCAGCCAGTACGCGCCGCCGGTCGACCTGGAAAAACTGCCCGACTACGTCCCGAAGGCCTTCATCGCCATCGAGGACCGGCGCTTCTACTATCACCCCGGCTTCGATCCGATCGGCATCAGCCGGGCGATGGTCAAGAACGTCTCCTGCATGTGCGTCGCCGCCGGCGGCTCGACGATCACCCAGCAGCTGGCCCGCAACCTGTTCCTCACCCTGGACCAGAACTGGCGGCGCAAGGCGCAGGAGCTGATCCTGTCGCTGTGGCTGGAGATGAAGTTCTCCAAGAAGGAGATTCTCGCCCTCTATCTGAACCGGGTCTACTTCGGCGCCGGCGCCTACGGCATCGAGGCCGCCGCCCAGCGCTACTTCAACAAGCCCGCCAGCAAGCTGACGCTGGGCGAGGCCGCCCTGCTGGCCGGGATGATGAAGGGCCCGTCGCGCTACAGCCCGGTCTCGGCCAAGGAACGCGCCGCCCGCCGCGCCACCATCGTGCTGGACGAGATGGTGCGCACCAAGGCGATCACCGAGGAACAGCGCGCCGAGGCGATCCGAACGCCGGTCCGCGTCTCCGCCGTGCTGGCCAACCAGCGGGCGCAGTACTTCACCGACTGGGTCGACGGCCAGGTGCGCGCCCTGGTGGGCGAGCCGACCGAGGACCTGATCGTCGAAACCACGCTGGACCTGCCGATCCAGGCCGCGGCGGAGTCGGCGATCCGCTCGGGCGTCGCCTCGGGCAAGGCGCAGGGCGTCCAGCAGGCGGCGCTGGTCGCCATCGACGGCGAGGGCCGCATCCGCGCCTATGTCGGCGGAGCGGACTATTCCGACAGCCAGTTCGACCGCGCCACGACCGCGCGCCGCCAGGCCGGCTCGGCCTTCAAGCCGTTCGTCTACCTGACGGCCATGGAGGCGGGCCGCACGCCCAACGTGGTGGTGACCGACGAGCCGGTCCGAATCGGCAACTGGGAGCCGCGCAACTACACCGGCCGCTATCTGGGCCAGATCACCCTGCAGACGGCGCTGGCCCAGTCGGTCAACACCGTCGCCGCGCGGCTGGCCAACGAAGTTGGCACCGGCAACGTCGCGGCCACGGCCAAGCGGCTGGGCATCCGCTCGAAGATCCAGCTGGACCCGTCGATGGCGCTCGGCGCGGTCGAGGTCAGCCCGCTGGAGATGGCCCAGGCCTACGCCCCGTTCGCCAACGGCGGCTTCCTGGCCCAGGGCTACGGAATCCAGCGCATCCGGACCGCCGGCGGCAAGGTGCTGTACGACCACAACCTCGAACGCCGGGCCCGCCGCTCCGTCGTCGGCTCGCCGTCGCTGCAGTACATGAACCAGATGATGCGGTCGGTGGTGACCGAAGGCACCGGCAAACGGGCCCGCGTCGCCGGCTACGACATCGCCGGCAAGACCGGCACGACCAGCGATTACCGAGACGCCTGGTTCGTCGGCTACACCGGCGGCTTCGTCACCGCCGTCTGGACCGGCAAGGACGACAACACGCCGATGAAGGGCGTCAGCGGCGGCGGCGCGCCGGCCGGCATCTGGCGCACCTTCATGGCCCAGGCCCTGCCCCGCCTGCGCGCTCAGCCGATCCCGGGCGGATATGCGCCGTCGCAGGCGCCGGACGCCATCGGCGACATCCTCTCCGGCCTCGGCATCGGCGGAAACGACGAGCCCCAGCCCGGCGAACCCGCGCCGCAGCAGCCGGATCAGAAGGCCCCGCCGCCACGCGTGCCGGAAGATATTCCGTACTGACCCGGGTGACCGCGCCGGGCTGCTAACGCCCGAAGGCGTGCAGCCGCGCGCCTTCGGCCTTGAGCCAGCCGCGATAGGGCGTGTGGTCCCCGACCAGCTGGTGCACCAGGGCCCAGAATCGCGGACCGTGGTTGGCCTCGATCAGGTGGGCGCATTCGTGGGCGGCGACATAGTCGGCGACCTCGGCCGGGGCCAGCGCCAGCCGCCAGCTGTAGCGGATCGCCGCCGGGGAGCGGGGGCCGGCCGGACGGCATGAGCCCCAGCGCCCCTTCGGATCGGCGATCGACACCCCCGGCATCGGCCGGTTCAGCCTCACGGCGTAGCGGTGCGTGCGATCGGTCAGCCAGCGCCGCGCCTCGGCCTTGATCAGCCGCAGCACGCGGTCGCCATAGGCCGCGTCGGCCGGGGCGGCGATGGTGGCGTTGCCGTCCACGGTCGGCCGTGTGTAGCGCGCGCGACCGACGCCCTCGATCAGGTCCACGGGCTGGCCGAACAGGCTGATGGTCATGCCGGGCGCGAGCGGCTGACGGTCGGGGATGTCGGCCAGCTGCCCGGCGATCCAGTCGGCCTTCTCACGCGCGAACGCCACGGCCTCGGCCAGGCGTCGGCTGGTGGGCGCGGTGGCGATCACCTCGCGCTTGACGCGGTCGATGCGCAGGCTGACGCGGCGGGCGCGCGCGTTCACGACCAGGCGCACGGGCAATCCGTCCGCCTCGATACGATCGCCATGGGAAAACGCCGGCCCGCCGAACAACTTCATGCGCCTTCAGATAGGCCCGGATCGGGTACCGCGAAAGCCCGATCAGAAGTCCGGGTCGACCTGCCGGATAAAGTCGCTGACCTTCGGGAAGATTTCCTCCCGGAAACGGCGGCCGTTGAACACCCCGTAGTGGCCGACGCCGGGTTGGATGTAGTCCAGCTTCAGCTCGGCCGGGATGTTCGGGCACAGGTCGTGGGCGGCCTGGGTCTGGCCGATGCCGGAGATGTCGTCCAGCTCGCCCTCGACGGTCATCAGGCCGATGTCGGTGATCGCCGCCGGCTTCACCAGATGACCGCGATGCGTCAGCTCGCCCTTGGGCAGGGCGTAGGACTGGAACACCTTGTCGATCGTATCGAGGTAGAACTCCTCGGTCAGATCCATCACGGCGAGGTACTCGTCGTAGAAGGTCAGGTGCTTGTCGGCGCTGTCGCCGTCGCCGGCGACGAGGTTGTCGAAGTAGCGCTTATGGGCGTCCTTGTGCCGCTCCAGGTTCATCGACATGAAGCTGGCGAGTTGCACGAAGCCCGGATAGACGCGCCGGCCCACGCCCGGGTAGGGCGCCGGCACGGTGTAGATCATGCTCGACTGGAACCATGTGAAGGGCCGCTCCTCGGCCAGCTTGTTGGTCACCGTCGGCGAAAGGCGCGCATCGATCGGCGAGCCCATGAAGGTCATCGAGCGCGGCCGGCGCGGGTCGTTGTCCTCGGCCATCAGCGCCGCGGCGGCCAGGACGGGCGGGCCCGGCTGGCAGACGGCGATGACGTGGGCCCGGTGGCCCAGGGCGCGCAGCATCTGCTGGATGTGGTCGATGTAGTCGTCGAAGTCGAAGCGGCCCTCGAGCATCGGCACGTCGCGGGCGTTCTTCCAGTCGGTGATGAACACCGCGTGGTCGGGGGCGAAGGCCTCGACCGTGCCACGCAGCAGGGTGGCGTAGTGGCCGGACATCGGGGCCACGATCAGCACCGCCGGGTCGAGCTGAAGCTTTCCGGCGTGGCGCATGTCGGCCATGTCGCGGTCGAACTGGACCAGCCTGCACCAGGGGCTTTCCCAGACCGTGGTCGGCCGCACCCGCACCGGATGGCCGTTCACCTGGATCTCGTCGATGTGCCAGTCGGGCTTGCCGTAGCGCCGGGTGACGTTGGCGTAGAGGTCGGCCCCCGCGTACAGGCTGCGGCCCAGCGTCGAGTTGGCGGCCGGGTTCAGCGGAGACGACCACCAGTCGCGGGCCATCCGCGCGGCGGCCCGCATCGGCGAAGCCGCGTAATAGGCCGCTTCATGCAGGGTGTAGAGCATCGGACACAGACCTCATTGTGCACCGCAACATAGCATGGCGCAGTACAGCAAAGTCCAGTTCCGAATCCGTGAATCAGCGGTCGCCGCGCATCGCCGACCGGATCTGGTCGGCCATCTGCTCGGGGGTCATGCCGAACGCCATCACCCGGACAAACCGGCCCTTGGGGTCCATGACGTAGATCGCGGTCGAATGGTTGACGAGATAGCCCTCGCCCTCACCGGCCTTGGAGTAGACGACGCGATAGGCGCGCGCGGCCGTGGCGACCTCTTCGGGCGTGCCGGTCAGACCCAGGGTCCCGGCGGGCGGACGGTTGGCGTCCAGCCATTCCTTGACCTTGGCCGGGGTGTCGCGCTCGGGATCGACCGAGATGAAGACGATCCGCACGTCCTTGCCCTTGGGGCCCAGCTGGTCGACGGCGGCGTTCAGGCCCTGGAGCGTTCCCGGGCAGATGTCCGGACACCAGGTAAAGCCGAAGAACACCAGGTTCCACTTGCCCTTCAGCGCCGTCTCGTCGACGCGCCTGCCGTCCTGATCGACGAGCTGGAAGGAACCGCCGATCGCCCCGGCCGATTCCTGTCCGCGGAACACGCCCGCCTTCCAGGCCAGTCCGCCGGCCACGAAAACGCCGACGAGGCAGGCCGCGAGAAGGATCAGGCGATGACGAGGCAAGGCAGGTCTCCACAGGGGGCTCGCCACGAACGGCGATTTGGGGCCAGAGTGGCGTATGGCGTTCGCACCAAACCCGTTCGCGGGGTCAAGAGACGGGCCGGGCCTCGATAGGCCCGAGCCGCCGACCGCGCAAGGGTGGGACGCCCTGTGGCCCACCGGCGTGCCGCGTCGCGGCCGCCTGCGCATCCGCACTCTCACGACCCTGCGCTGGCTGGCGGTGGCGGGCCAGACCATCACCGTGGTGGTGGTCGGCTTCGGCCTGGACCTGCCGGTGCCCTACGCGCCCTGCTTCGCGCTGATCGCCCTGTCGGCCTGGCTGAACGTGCTGGTCGGATTGGCCTCGTCAGGCCAGCGGCTGGCGACCGAGAACGAGGCCACCGCCCATATCGCCTTCGACATCCTGCAGCTGGCGGGGATGCTCTACCTGACCGGCGGGGTGCTCAATCCCTTTTCGCTGCTGCTGATCGGGCCCTGCGTGCTGGCGGCGACCAGCCTGTCGCTGCGGCCGGTGATCCTGCTCTGCCTGCTGGCCATCGCC
The DNA here is from genome assembly GCA_044238855.1 of Caulobacter sp. Classification (GTDB taxonomy): domain Bacteria; phylum Pseudomonadota; class Alphaproteobacteria; order Caulobacterales; family Caulobacteraceae; genus Caulobacter. The sequence goes on along the minus strand of JBIICO010000002.1, from coordinate 63,720 downwards.
GTGAACATCGCCGTGTCGATCCACGCCCTGCCCCTGCCCTCGCCGAACGCCGCGCCGTTCGATCCGCCGCTGATCAACCGGGCCGGCGGCGTGGTCGCCCGCATCCTCGGCATCGCCTTCTGCGCGGCCTACGCCTGGCAAGCGGCCCAGGAAGCCGCGCGGATGGAGCTGGCGCTGGACACCGCCCATACCGTTCTGGCGCGCGAGCAACGCCTTTCGGCCCTCGGCGCGCTGGCCGCCGCCGCCGCGCACGAGCTGGGAACGCCGCTGGCCACCATCAGCATCGTCGCCAAGGAAATGGCCCGCGGCGCCCCCAAGGGCGAGCTGAAGGAAGACGCCGACCTTCTGGTCAGCCAGGCGGAGCGATGCCGCGACATCCTGCGCCGCCTGACCCGCGAGCCGGACACCGGCGACGCGGTCCACGAGCGGATGAGCCTGCTGCAGGTCGTGCAGGACGCCATCGGTCCTCACGCCCGGCGTCCGGACGTCAGGGTCGAGGCCGTGGTCTCCGGCCCGCCGGACGCCTCGCCGCCGGAGATCTGGCGCCTGCCCGAGGTGCTTCACGCGCTGACCTCCTTCGTCGACAACGCGGTCGACTTCGCCAGGTCGGAAATTCTGGTCACCGCGCGCTTCGACGCGCGTCAGATCATCATCGAGGTGCGCGACGACGGCCCGGGCTTCTCGCCGGACGTGCTGGCCAAGCTGGGCGAGCCCTACGTGACCAGCCGGCCGACCGGCGACAGCAACCGCAGCGGCCATGTGGGCATGGGTCTGGGCTTCTTCATCGCCAAGACCCTGCTCGAGCGGACGGGCGCGTCGGTGGATTTCAGGAACGGTCGCGGGGGCGGCGCGATGATCACCGCGCGCTGGCGTCGGGACGCGCTGGAAGCTCCGTTGGCGGCCGATCCGTTCGCGGGGCTTGATGATGGACCCCAAGGCGCGACAGAATGACGCGCTCGTGCGTTGTTATACTTCGAGTCTGCCGGGAACGGAGCAGGGACACATGACGGAAATCGCCGACGTCGTCGCCGGTCTTGCGGATCGAAGCCTTCTCGTCCTCGATGACGACGCGGCGCTTCGAACGCGATTGGGCCGGGCGCTGGAGCAACGCGGCTTCGAGGTTCGCCTCGCGGGCAGCGTGTCCGAGGCGCTCGAGGCGGTGAAATCCAGCGCCCCGGCGCACGCCGTTCTGGACATGCGACTGGACGACGGCACGGGCCTGAAGGTCGTGCAGGCGGTGCGCGACGCCCGGCCGGAGGCGCGGGTCGTGATGCTGACCGGGTACGGCAACATCGCCACGGCGGTGGCCGCCGTCAAAGCCGGCGCTGTCGATTATCTCGCAAAGCCCGCGGACGCCGACGATGTGGCCCGCGCCCTGCTGGCCATGGGCGCCTCGCCGGCCCCGCCGGAGAACCCGATGAGCGCCGACCGGGTGCGCTGGGAGCATATCCAGCGCGTCTACGAGCTCTGCGGCCACAACGTCTCGGAAACCGCGCGACGCCTGTCCATGCACCGCCGCACGCTCCAGCGCATCCTGGCCAAGCGCGCGCCGCGCTGAGGGCTTCAGTACCGGAACGCCGCCAGCCGGGCGAAAGCCAGGGTCAGCGCCTTGCGCCGCGCCGCGACCAGCGGGAAACGCGGCGCGTCCCGGACCACCGCTCCGCCGAACCCGTCGGCGACGATCAGGCCCGGCTCCTCGGGCAGCAGCGACATCGGAAACTCCGGCGCCACGGCGAAGAAGAAGGCGTCGCAGTAGGGCGCGTACTCCCCCCACTTGCGGTCGGTCAGATAGTCCTCGGCCGAGGACTTCACCTCGACGATGACGATTTCGCCGCGCGGCCCCAGCGCCATCAGGTCGGCCCGCCGCCCGTTGGGCAGGCAGACCTCGGCCAGGGGCGCGTACTTCATCTCGGCCAGCAGCCGATAGGCGCCCCGCGTGACGGCGAGCGTGGTCTCGGGCCGGGTGACGGTGACGATGGTGAGGTCGACGGTATCCACCGGCGCATTGATGTTCCGGTTTCGTTCGATGTCAAGCCGCGCGGGCCGTGACCCGCGATCTCACGCCGCCGCGACCGACGACCGGAAAAGCCGGCCGTTCTCGACGAACAGCACGATCAGCAAGGCGCCCAGCCCCAGCAGAGCGAACCCGAGCGTCAACGGCACGGTGCTGCCGTTGAACTGCTGGCCGATGGCCCAGCCGAGCACGGCCCCGCCGACCGTGCTGACGAAGCCCTGGACCGACGCCGCCATCCCGGCCAGGTGGCCGAGCGGCTCCATCGCCATGGCCCCGAAGTTGGAGGCGACCATGCCGAAGCAGAACATCATCGCCGCCTGCAGGATGGCGAAGGTCCAGATCGTCTCCAGCCCGGCCAAGGCGACCCCCGCGTGGACGGCGGCGATGGCGATGAAGCCGATCAGAGCGGTGTGGGACACCTTGCGCATACCCAGCCGGTCGACGATCTGGGCGTTGAGCAGCGAGGACACGGCCATCCCGCCGGCGATTCCGGCGAAGATGATCGGGAACGTCGCCCCGGCGTCGAACACGTCGGTGAACACCTGCTGGGCGGAGTTCAGGAAGCCGAACAGGCTGCCGATGATCACCGTCATGGCCAGGGTGTAGCCCATGGCGACCTTGTCGGTGAGCACGACCTTGAACGCCGCCAGCACGGAGGTGACGGAGATCGCCCGCCGGTCCTCGGGATGCAGCGTCTCGGGCAGCTTGATCCACATCCAGACGGCCACGGCCATGCCGAACAGCGCCAGCACCCCGAAGATCCAGCGCCACGGCGCCACCAGCATGATCGCCTGGCCCAGCGACGGGGCGATGATCGGCACGGCCAGGAAGACGATGAACGACAGCGACATGACCCGCGCCATCTGGCGGCCGGAGTAACTGTCGCGCACGATGGAGACCGTCAGCACACGCGTCGCCGCCGCCCCGACCCCGGTCAGCGCCCGGGCGACCAGCATCATCTCGAACGAGGTCGACAGCGCGCAGAGCCCGCAGGTGACGACATAGATGGCGAGTCCGGCCAGGATCACCGGCTTGCGGCCGTAGCGGTCGGCCAGCACGCCGTAGACCAGTTGCGCGACGCCGAAACCGAGCAGATAGGCGGTCAGGATCAGCTGGTTCTGGTTCGGGTCGGCGACGCCGAACGCATGGCCGATCTGCGGCAGCGCCGGAAGCATGGAGTCGATCGCCAGCGCGTTCACCGCCATCAACGCGGCGATCAGGGCGACGAACTGCTTGAAGCCCATGCCGGGATGCGGCGTGGCGGGGGTACTGGTCATGGACGTCTTTCTCGCCGGCCGGGCGAGAACGCCAGCCTTGGGGGGCAGCACGGCAGTAGCACTCGACCGCCCGAGCGGCCAAGGCTTACCGCAACAGCCGTTATGGCTATTGGCCGAGCGCGCTCACCCCGGCGGCTGCGCCGGGAATTCCAGCTTCTGCTTGTAGCCCAGAGCGCGGATGCGGCTCACCGCCGCCGTCTTCGCGGCGTCGCTCATCACCGCTTTGCGCGACAGCAGCCAGACGTAGTTGCCGCCGGGCGTCGCCATGATCGCCCAGGAGCCGTCGGCGGCGCAGTCGAGCACCCAGTATTCCTGCTTCTTCATGCCGCCCAGGAAGCTCATCTCGAACTTGGCGTTGTTGGTCGACGGCAGGACGCGGCCCTTGGTGTTGAAGGTCCTGGCCTTGCCCGAGGCCGTGCCGGAGCGGCAGACCTGGGTCACCTGGAAGGCGCCGGCCGCGCCGCCGACGAACTGGGTCGTCGGCGCCTCGCAATCGCGCTGTCCGGCATTGGGGATGCGGGCGACCTCGTACCAGCGGCCCGAATAGAAACCGGAGGCGACCGGCTTGGTGGGCTGGGGCGCGGCGGCGAAGGCGGCGGTCGCGGCCGCCAGCGTCGCCGTGAAGGCGAGGGCGGATGTGATTTTCATGGAGGTCATTCTAGGCGAACGCCTCAGGACGCGAAACGCCCCGCCGCGGTTGCGACGGGGCGCCCGATCCGGGGACTGAGGTCCCGGGAAGTCCTACTCGGCGGCGATCGAGACCGGCTTGTTCTCGCGGTCCTTGAAGTTGATCGCCTGCAGATAGCGGATGCCGTCCTCGGCGATGTCGTCGCCGACCATGCGGTCGCCCTCGAGCCGCAGCTCTTCCAGGTCGACGTACATGCCGTAGAAGGCCTTGGTGCGGTCGGTGATGATGCCGGCGTTGAGCAGCGTCTTGACCAGCACCCGGAAGATGTTGGTCTGCTCCTTCATGTTCTCGCGACGGGTCTCGTCGGTCATGATCATCGCGAACTCGGCGATCACCTTGTCCGGGTCGAGGCCGAACGACTCGTACAGGTCGCGCTGCTGGTTCGGGCCCACGAGGTTGAACAGCACCGCCTGGAAACAGTGGGCGGCCCAGTCCTCGATGATCGCGTGCTCTTCCGGCGACAGCCGCGGCACGGTGCGGTCGGCCCAGATCTTCCCGAACTTGTGGTGGAAGGCCTCGTCCGTCATCACCAGCTGCAGCAGCTTCTTGCCCAGCGGGTCGTTGATGTGGGTGAACAGGGTGGCGAAGGCGCCCATGGCCAGGCCTTCGACCAGCATCTGCATGCCGATGATCTTCTTGTAGACCTCCGGCGCGTCGATGATCTCGACCAGCAGCGCCTTCAGGGTCGGGCCGCATTCCACCGGACGGCCCCAGCGGGCCTTGATGTACTTGGCGAAGGCCGTGACGTGACGGGCTTCCTCACGGGTCTGGTTGGCGGCGTATTCCTGCGCGCCCTGGTCCTTCAGCACGTGGCAGAGGCTGGCCGACAGGTTCAGCGCGCCCTGCTCGCCGTGCAGGATCGAGGAGAACATCCGCAGCGTCGACTGATTGATGAAGGCGATGCGGGTCTTGGGGTCCGACAGGTGGTTGGAGACGTAGTCCGTGGACAGGGCCACGACCATCTCCTCGGGAACCAGGGCCTGGTTCTCCATGTCGAACGGCTCGTCGAAGTCGATGTAGTTCTTGTCCAGCGGATCCCAGAAGTGATCGTGGGTCGCCGAGATGATCTTGTCGAAGGCCGTCGAGCGGTTGTTGTACCGATCGAGCTCGAGCATGGACTCGAAATCGTCCGGCGCCACCGCGTCGTACATCGCGTCCTTGGTGATGTTCTTGTCCGCCACGGCTTGATCCTCCGGCCCATGGGAAAGCAGGACCCGTTGATCGGGCCTCTTGCCAATGTGAACACCGTCCACTTTCGCCGACCGAAGGTCAACAGAAAAGTGACGGGGGCGTCATCTTCTGAACGGAGTGTTACCGCCGCCCATTGGTCCGGGCGAGGCGGGGACCCAGGCTGAATTCAGGAAGTCGCAGGGCCGCCTGGACCCCGCTTCGCGGGAGGCGATCGGTAAGGCTAGGAGGCGTCGTCCGCCGCCTCGCCTTCCAGTTCGCGCAGCAGAGGGGGGTCGCGCCGGGCCTTTTCCACCAGGGTGAAGGCGTCGTCTCGCTCTTCCATCTCCAGCATGTCGAGCAGGCGGGGCAGCCGCTCGCCGGCGTCCTGCAGGGTCTCGTCGGCGGCGTCGAGCACCGTGCGCACGGTGGCCACCACATGCTTGCAGCGCAGGCCGGTGTCTTCGAAATCCCTGCAGGTGCAGCGGGCGTCGGAGGCGTCGGGCGCGGAGACCTCGACGACGTAGGCGATGCCCTGCTCGCCCAGCACATGGGCCAGCACGCCGGCCGCCCCGCACTCCACCAGGCTGACCCAGCCCTTGGACGCGTAATTCAGGCCGCGGCCGACACGGGCCTCGGGCATGCCGTCGATGACGGCGTCGAAGTCGAAGGCGGGCGCGTGCATGGGCGATCCTCGGTCTATGCGCGATCGCCTAGCAGATTCGTTCACGCTTTGTCTTCGATGCGGTCGATGTCGTCGTCGGAGAGGCCGAAGTGGTGGCCGATCTCGTGCACCAGCACGTGCGCGATCAGCTCCTGGAGCGTGACGTTCCCCCGTTCGGCCCATTCGTCGAGGATCGGCCGGCGATAGAGGAAGACCAGCGGCGGCTGCGGGCTGGGGTCGAACACCGAGCGGTGGGCCAGGTCGACGCCCTGATACAGTCCGGTCAGCTCGAACGCGTCCTCGATGCCCATCTCGTCGAGGATGTCCTCGTCGGCGAAGTCGGCGATGCGGACGATGGCCTCGGCGGCCATGCTCCGAAAGGGCTCGGGAAGTTCGGCGAAAGCGCGCTCGGCGATGGCCGCGAAATCGTCGAGAGAGGGCGCGACGGCGCCGGGAGGAAAGCTCATGGGCGAAACATGGCGCCCGGATCGGGGTTTCGCCAGTCGCCCCAACGACTTCCGTCGCTTATCGTGCCGAGTCATGATTCGGGCGGGAACCCAATGACGCAGATGGACCTGATCGCGGCGGCGGCGGCCGGGGCGGTCTGCCTCGCGCTTTGCGCGGCGCTGTGGAGCCTGGCCCAGAAGCGCGCCATGGATCGCCGCCTGCGGCTGATGCAGGACCGGCTGGAAGCGGCCCAGGTCAGCGCCGAGGCCGCGCAGGCCTCGGCCGAGGCCTTCGACAGCGCCCTGCTGGTGGTCGACGACGGCCGCGCGCATCTGGCCTCGGGCGAGGAAAGCCTGGCCGCCTGCGCCGCCGCCTTCGCCCTGGACAGCGCCGATCCGCAGGCGGTGCTGAACGCCCTGATGCGGGCCGACCCCGACCACGCCGCCCGCCTGCGCGCCCTGTTCGAGCGCGGCGAAACCTGCGCCTTCGAGGCTCGCGGGACCAGGGGCGTGGTGTCGGTGGAGGGTCGCGCCGCCGGGGTGCTGACCTGGCTGCGGCTGACGGCCGTGGACCGCGACGAGACCGCCCTGCCCAGCGCCGCGCGCCTGGCCGCCTTCATCGACGGCTCGGCCGACCCGGCCTGGATCGCCAGCGCCGACGGCGCGGTGCAGTGGGCCAATCAAGCCTGGCTGGACGCGGTCGGCGCCGAGGGCGTGCCGGACGCCGTCGCCCGCGGCCTGTCGCTGGACAAGGGCTCGGACATGCTGGCCGCCGAGGCCGCCAATCTCGGCGAGCGGCGCGAGGCGATCCGCTGGATCTCGCTGGGCGGCCGCCGCCGCGCGATGCGGATCACCGCGCAGCCGCTGAACGGCGGCGGCGTGGGCGTGCGCACCACCGACGTCACCGGCGCCGAGGAAACCCAGGACGCCCTCAAGCGCCACGTCGAGGCCCACGACGAGACCCTCAACCACATCGCCGAGGCGGTGGCGATCTTCGGCGCCACCCGGCGGCTGGTGTTCCACAACGCCGCCTTCGCCTCCCTCTGGGGACTGGAGCCGGCCTGGCTGGGCGAGCGGCCGACGCACGGCGAGATCCTCGACCGCTTGCGCCAGCGCCAGCGCCTGCCGGAGACGGCCGAGTACGCGAAGTGGAAGGCGGCCGAGCTGGCCCGCTACGAGACCCTGGGCCCGCAGGCGGACGACCTCTGGACCCTGCCCGACGGCCGCACCTTGCGCCTGGTGCGCCAGCCGCACCCGATGGGCGGCCTGCTGCTCCTGTTCTCGGACATCACCGGCGAGCTGAAGCTGAAGGCCCAGTACAACGCCCAGCTCCAGGTCCAGCAGGCCACGCTCGACAAGTTGAACGACGCCGTCGTCGTGTTCGGCTCCGACACCCGGTTGCGCCTGCACAACGAAGCCTTCGAGACCTTCTGGAACGTCACCGCCGCCGAGCTCGAGGCGGCCGGCGACTTCGAACATGTCGTCGAGCTCTGCGTGCCGCGTCTGCACGACATGGCGTTCTGGCGCGAGCTGAAGGGTCGCGTCGCCGACCCGGACCCGGAAGCTCGCGCCCCGACCTCGGGCGAGGTGAAGACCTCCGACGACCGCGTGGTCTCCTGGCAGTCGCGGCCGCTGCCGGACGGCGCAACCCTGATCGCCTTCGCCGACATCACCGACGCCCGCCAGCTGGAGGGCGCCCTGGCCGACCGAGAGGCGGCGCTGGACAGCGCCGAGCGGCTGAAGCGCGAGTTCGTCGGCAACGTCTCCTACGAACTGCGCACGCCGCTGACGACGATCATCGGCTACTCGGAGCTGCTGGACCGCATGGGCGACGCCATCCCCGAGCGTGGGCAGGCCCACCTATCGGCCGTGCGCCAGGCGGCGACGCAGCTGGGCCGCTCGATCGACGACGTGCTCGACATCGCCGCCATCGACGCCGGCGAGATGGCGCTGGACACCGGCGACGTCCGCGTGGACGAGCTGATCACCGAGACGGCCGGCCGCTGGAGGCATCAGGCCGAGGCCCAGAAGGTCGAGCTGAAGGTGGAGATCGGAGAGGACATCGGCCTGATCCGCGGCGACTGGAAGCGACTCGGCCAGACGCTGGATCACCTGGTCGAGAACGCCCTGCGCCAGACCCCTCCGGAGGGCGGCGTGACGCTGTCGGCGATCCGCGCGGCGGGCGAGGTCCGGCTGGCGGTCAGCAACACCGGCCGCGGCGTGCCCTTCCACGTGCAGGCGCACATCTTCGACCGCTTCGTCGGTCGCGAGCGCGGCGGGCCGGGCCTGGGCCTGGCGCTGGTCAAGGCGCTGGTCGAGCTGCACGGCGGCTGGGTCGCCCTGGAGAGCGAACCGAACCAGGGCGCCACCTTCACCTGCCACCTGCCGGAGGCCGCGCAGATCGAAAGCGGCCAGCGGGAACTGGGGTTCTGACGCCGGACCCTCCCCGCACAGGGAGGGGGGACGGCCGCGGGCCGGCGGGCGGGAAAACGTCTGGGCGCCGGTCGGCGCCGACCCCGGCCAGCCTTCGCCCCACCCGCTCCCTTCGGGAGCACCCTCCCCATGCGGGGAGGGAGGCTGTTGCTAGTGCTGGCTTTCCGGCATGCGGACGACCAGGCCTTCCAGATCGTCGGTGACCTTGATCTGGCAGGACAGGCGGCTGTTGGGTTCGACGTTCTCGGCGAAGTCGAGCATCGACTCCTCCATGGCCGACTTCTCGCCGGTCTTGTCTTCCCAGCCGGCGTCCACATAGACGTGGCAGGTCGCGCAGGCGCAGGCGCCGCCGCAGTCGGCGTCGATGCCCGGCACGTTGTTCTTGATCGCGCCTTCCATGACCGACAGTCCGGTCTTCACATCGACCACATGCTCAGTGCCGTCGTGTTCGATGTAAGTGATCTTGGCCATACGCTCCCCTGACGCCTCTTCTCTCGTGTTCTTCTGGTTATCGCCGATCAGGCGATGACCTCTTTCATGGAAATCGTCGAATCCGCAAGCCTCTCGCGCGAGACGGGCTTGCGGTTTGCGATGAGCTGTCGGCCCATCATGAACTCGGGCGGGCTGTTGACGGCCTCGACGGCCTGGACCTGGTCGCCCTTGAGGTGGAAGACGGCGAACTTCGCCGTCGCCGGGTCGCCGCGCACCAGCACGGTGTCGGCGTCGAACGGCATGCCGGCGATCTGGAGCTTGAGGTCGTACTGGTCGGACCAGAACCACGGCACCTCCGGCGTCAGCGGCGGCTTGCCGACGATCTCGCCGGCCGCGACCTTGGCCTGCTCCAGGGCGTTGGGCACGCTCTCCAGCCGGAACCGGCGGTCGTAGTGGGGCAGCGGCCGGTGGGTGACGTCGCCGATCGCGAAGATGCTCGAATCGGCCGTGCGGGCTTCCAGGTCGACGACGATGCCGCCCACGCACTCCAGCCCCGCGTCGCGGGCGATCTCGTCGTTGGGGATGGCCCCGATCCCGACCAGGGCCGCGTCGCACGCGACGACCCGGTCGTCGGACAGCACCACCCGCTTCAGCACGCCGTCCTCGCCCTCGAAGGCCTTCACCTCGACGCCGAGCTCGAATTTCACCCCGCGCCGCTCGTGGTAGGCGGTGAAGAAGTCCGACAGCGCCGGGCAGGCCACCCGGGCCAGGATCCGCGCCTCGCGCTCGATCACCAGCGCATGGGCGCCCAGGGCCCGGGCCGAGGCGGCCGCCTCCAGCCCCACATAGCCGCCCCCGATCACCGCCAGCTTCTTGCCCTCGCCCAGCGCCGCCTTCAGCCGCTCGGCGTCGGCCGCCGTGCGCAGCTCCAGCACCCCGGCCAGGTCCGCGCCCGGCACGGGCAGCCGCCGGGCCCGCGCGCCGGTGGCGATGATCAGGATGTCGTAGGAAATGGTCTCGCCGGTGGACAGCGCGACCGTCTTCGAACCCCGGTTCAGGCTCACCGCCCGCACGCCCAGGCGCAGGTCGCAGCCGTTCTCCGCGTACCAGGCGGTCTCCTTCAGGGCCAGCGAGTCCGCGTCCGCCTCGCCCTTCAGCCAGGCCTTGCTCAGCGGCGGCCGCTGGTACGGCGCGATCGGCTCGTCCCCCACCAGCACGATCGGACCCTCATGACCCGCCTGCCGCAGAAAACCCGCCGCCGCGCCCGCCGCATGGCCCGCTCCGAGAATGACGACTTTCGCCTTGAGGTCGGCCACGCACTGTCTCCCTGTCGCGCGGGAAAATGACGCCAGCGTCATCTTTTTGCAAGCACAGCCTTACCCGGGATGGCTGAACCAGAACCAGCCATAGAACAGGACCCAGCCCAGGGTGAAGGCCCCAGTCAGGACCCGCGGCGAAACCCGCCCGCGCGCCAGCATGCCGATCAGGGCGAAGGCGGCCGTCACCAGCAGGAACCGGGGCAGCCGGATCGGCAGCGCCGCCGCCGCCCAGGCGACCGGTCCCGCCCGCTGCCCCGGCGCGAGCATGGCGTAGACCTTGTAGGGCGTGCTGGTCAGCGGCCCCTTCAGCGCGGCCGCAAGCCAGCCTTCGTCGCGCATGTCGGCGGCCGCGTCGGCGATCATCGGGCCCGACACGGCCGGCACGGCCTCGACCGCGCGATACGCCGCCTCCGGGCGCGCCACGCTCCAGCCATACATCAGCGAGCCGCCGACCATGGCGCCCGCCGCCGCCAGCACCGCGGCCAGCGCCCCAGCCTTCAGCCCACGCCTCATGGCGATCCAGCTGATCAGGACATCCGGCACGACAAAGAACAGAAAGCCCTCGGCCGCGCCCCACAGCAGGGCGGCCAGGGCGAGGGCGCGCGGCGGGATCGCCCTCAGCGCAGCGACGCCTTCAGACCGCGCAGCAGCTCCAGCCGCTCGGTCGCCACGGCCTTCGCCGAAGGGTCTTCCTTCAGGGCCCGCTCGAACCAGTCGGTCGACTCGTCCAGCGCGGCCCGGTCGACCGTGCGGGCCTTGCCGGCCTCGGCGGGCGGCAGCACCCGCACGAACGCCTCGTCGCCGAGCAGCTTGGCGGCTTCCTTGCGGCCCTTGCGATAGGCCAGCCGCCAGAGCTGGGCCGCCCGGGCCCGGTCCTTCGGCACGCCGTCGCCGTTCCAGTACATCTGGCCCAGCGTCAGGGCCGCGTTGGCCTCTTCCTTCCGCACGGCCATCTCATAGTAGCGCGCCGCCGCGACCGGATCGCGCGGCGCGCCCTTGCCGGTCAGGTAGATGTTGGCGACGTCGGTCTGGGCGTCGGGATCGCCGGCGTCGGCGGCCTCCTTGCAGAGGGCCAGGCCCCGCGCGGGATCGGCGGGCGCCCCCTCCCCAGCGGCGATCATGTTGCCCAGCGCGCACCTGGACTTCGGAGAGCCCAGCGTGATCGCCTTCTCGTACTGGGCGCGGGCCGCGACCGGATCGCGCGGGCCGCCCGCATAGGCGTTCTGCAGGCATTCGCCATGGAGGTGGGCGGCGTCGCCCCGGACCAGTCCGGCGGACTTCCACAGCCCGCAGGCTCTCGCCTTGTCGACGGGAAAGCCTTCGTGGCCTTCGAACAGCAGGGTGCCGAGGATGAACTCGGCGTCGGCGTCTCCCGCCGCCGCGAGCCGTTCCAGCTCGGCGCCGCCCCGGCGGTCGCCCGTCCGCAGCATCTGGAGCGCGTCCGAGACGCGCGGCGACAGCTGTATCGCCTGGGCCCGAGCCTCGCCCGCCACCGCCAGAAGCAGTATCGCGGCGAGGCCCAGCGCCTTCATCAGGCGACGCGCTCGACCATCAGCTTCTTGATCTCGGCGATCGCCTTGGCCGGGTTCAGCCCCTTGGGACAGACCTGGGCGCAGTTCATGATGGTGTGGCAGCGGTAGAGCTTGAAGGGATCCTCCAGCGCGTCCAGGCGCTCGCCGGTGGCCTCGTCGCGGCTGTCGATCAGCCAGCGGTAGGCGTGCAGCAGCGTGGCCGGGCCGAGGTACTTCTCGCCGTTCCACCAGTAGCTCGGGCAGGAGGTCGAGCAGCAGGCGCAGAGGATGCACTCGTAGAGGCCGTCCAGCTTGGAGCGGTCTTCCGGCGACTGCTTCCACTCGGTCTGGGGCTCCGGCGTCTCGGTGTGCAGCCAGGGCTCGATGGAGGCGTACTGGGCGTAGAACAGGGTCAGGTCGGGGACCAGGTCCTTGACCACCGGCTGGCTCGGCAGCGGCGCGATCTGGATTTCCTTGCCCGGAACCTCTTCCCAGCCGTGGGTGCAGGCCAGGGTGTTGCGGCCGCCGATGTTCATCGCACAGGAGCCGCAGACGCCTTCACGGCACGACCGCCGGAACGTCAGGGTCGGGTCGATCTCGTTCTTGATGTGGATCAGGACGTCGAGAAGCATCGGGCCGCACTGGTCGACGTCGACGTCGTAGGTGTCCCAACGAGGGTTCTCGCTGCCTTCCGGATCGTAGCGGTAGATCTTGAAGGTCTTCACGCGCTTGGCGCCGGCGGGCGCCGCGAAATGCTTGCCCTTGCCGACGCGGGAGTTCTTCGGGAGCGTGAGTTGAACCATGACGCCGCTTCGTTCCGTAGGTTTCCGTACGCGGTACGTCCTAGTGCGCGAAAAGGCCCCTGTCCACGTCGGACAGGGGCCGTTCCGCTACGTTATTTCCCTTGTTATTGAGGTTGTTGCGAGCCGCTAGCAACTACCTCCGCCTTGCCCCCGTACCAGTCGATATTCCGGGTCAGCCACATGGCCACCGAGAGGCCCGCGAAGGCGGCGATGGAGCCGGCCAGCAGGGCGAAGTCCTCGAGCCGCATCAGCAGATAGATCAGGCCGTAGACGATCGAGAAGATCACCAGCGCCTGGACCGCGTATCGCTTCGCCTTGAACGCCGCGCCGGCATAGAGGCCGATCAGGGCCACCGTGGCCACGGCGGCGATGGCGAAGCCGAGATCGAAGCCGATGTACTCCGACAGGCTGAGCAGCAGCAGGTAGAAGGTCATCTGCGCCAGGCCGATCAGCACGTACTGCGCGGGGTGCAGGCGGCTGCCGGACAGGGCCTCGAAGACGAAGAAGGTCAGGAACACCAGGCCGACGAACATCACCGCGTACTTCAGGGCGCGCATGACGTTCTGGTACGGGTTGTTGGTCCGCTTGAAGGTCACGCCCAGGTCGCGCTCGCCCAGATCGCTCAGCGACAGGACCGAGGTCGGTCCCTGTTCGACCAGGCCGCGCGCCACGAAGGGCACACGCCAGGACGCCTTGAACCCGCTGCCCGCCGTGTCGCGCGCCTCGGGCAGGAAGCCGCCGTCGAAACTCGGCGCGCGCCAGTCGCCGTCGATGTTGACGCTTGTCGACTTGGCGAACGGCACGACGCTCAGCCGCTGGGCCCCGGTGAACACCAGCGTCGCCTTCAGGCTGCCGCCGTCCGGGACGGCCAGAAGCGCGGCGGCCGGGGCGGAGACGAGGCCGAAGCGACCGTTGTCGCCGCTTTCGCGGACCGCCGCCTCCATCGCCGCCGCCGCGTCGGAGTCGGACACCGACCGGCCCATGGCGCTGGCCCCCAGCGAGACGTCGGAGGCCGGGGTGAAGGCCAGGACGGTCTCGCCGGCGCTGGTCTTCAGGGTCGCCTTGACGTCCTTGGCCCCGCGCAGGTCGGAGAAGCCCACCACCAGACGGGCCTGGCTCCAGTCGACCGTCGCGCCGCCGGGCAGGCCGGTCGGCGCCTGCTGCGGCCCGAAGGTCGCCGCCACGTCGGCGGTCGCGTGATAGACGGGCACGTCGAAGATGCCGCGCCGCAGGGTGTCGGTCTTCACCTTCACATTGGCCGATCCGGTCTCGGCGGAGACCACGTACCAGCCGGTGGTGACCTCCTTGTTGGCCTCGACCACCTGCCAGGGAACGACGAGCAGCGGGCCGAGCACCTGCTGCGCCCCGCCCTGCTGGGTGGAAACGGCGCGGACCACGCCCTCGGACCGGTCGGAGCGGTCCTTGATCAGCGCCCAGACGAACAAGCCCGGGATGGTCATGAGCAGCGCCAGCAGACAGACCAGAAGCGCCTTTCCGCCCCAGTCGGCGGACCTGGACTTGATGTGTGGCTGGTACGGCTTGGGTTGATAGGTCGTCGGGTCGGACATCGTCCCTCTCCATGAATGTGAGCAAACGCTCACATATCTCGCGCCAGAATGCAAGCGCTTGCTCACATCCCCTCGTGACGCAGCAGACGGCGCCCCCGTGCAGAGGGTGTGGAGAGGGGGTCGTGATGTGGTCCTGAAACGCGAACGGCGCGCCGTCCGGATGGACGGCGCGCCGCGCGAAACGCCTTGTGGCGTAAGGCTCTAGTACACCCGCGCCTTGGGCGGGATGTAGCTGACGTCGTTGCTCATGGTGTAGCTGTGGACCGGGCGGTAGTCGATCGTCACCTTGCCGGTGGCGTCGTCGAACCAGGCCAGGGTGTGCTTCATCCACTGGTCGTCGTTGCGGTCCGAGAAGTCCTCGCGGGCATGGGCGCCGCGGCTCTCGGTGCGGTTCAGGGCCCCGTTCACCGTCACGGCCGCCTGGCCGATCAGGTTGTCGAACTCCAGCGTCTCCATGAGGTCGCTGTTCCAGATCATGCCGCGGTCGCTGACCTTGATGTCCTTGCGGGCGTCATGAACGGCCTGAATGCGGTTCACGCCGCTCTGCAGCGACTCGCCGGTGCGGAACACGGCGGCGTCTTCCTGCATGGCGCGCTGCATCTCGAGACGCAGGTCGGCGGTCGGGCGGGCGCCGTTGGCGTTGCGCAGGCGATCGAGGCGGGCCAGGTGGCCGTCGGTCATCGAGGCTTTCAGCTCCGGCTGGGTCGCGCCGGCCTTCAACGTCTCGGCGCAGCGCAGGCCGACCGCGCGGCCGAACACCACCAGGTCGATCAGGCTGTTGGAGCCCAGGCGGTTGGCGCCGTGCACCGACACGCAGGCCGCCTCGCCGACGGCCATCAGGCCGGGGACGATCTGGTCGGGGTTGTCGCCGTTCTTGATCACGACCTCGCCGTGATAGTTCGTCTGCAGGCCGCCCATGTTGTAGTGCACGGTCGGCAGGACGGGGATCGGCGCCTTGGTCACGTCGACGCCGGCGAAGACCTTGGCCGTCTCGGAGATGCCCGGCAGGCGCTCGTGCAGGATCTTCGGATCCAGATGATCCAGGTGCAGGAAGATGTGGTCCTTGTTCGGACCCACCCCGCGCCCCTCGCGGATCTCGATGGTCATGGCGCGGCTGACCATGTCGCGCGGCGCCAGGTCCTTCACGCTCGGGGCGTAGCGCTCCATGAAGCGCTCGCCCTCGGAGTTGGTCAGGTAGCCGCCTTCGCCCCGGGCGCCTTCGGTGATCAGGCAGCCGGCCGGGAAGATGCCGGTCGGGTGGAACTGCACGAACTCCATGTCCTGCATCGGCAGGCCGGCGCGCAGGGCCATGCCGCCGCCGTCGCCGGTGCAGGTGTGGGCCGAGGTCGCCGACAGGTAGGCGCGGCCGTAGCCGCCGGTGGCTAGGATGGTCCGCTGGGCCTGGAAACGGTGCAGGGTGCCGTCGTCGAGTTTCCAGGCTGTCACGCCCCGGCACTCGCCGTTTTCCATGATCAGGTCGAGGGCGAAGTACTCGATGAAGAACTCGGTCTCCTTCGACAGCGCCTGGCCGTACATGGTGTGCAGCATGGCGTGGCCGGTGCGGTCGGCCGCCGCGCAGGTGCGCTGGATCGGGGCCTCGCCGTAGTTCCTGGTCATGCCGCCGAAAGCGCGCTGGTAGATCTTGCCTTCCGAGGTGCGCGAGAAGGGCACGCCCCAGTGCTCGAGTTCGTAGACCGCCGCCGGGGCGTTGCGGGTCAGGTACTCGATGGCGTCCTGGTCGCCCAGCCAGTCCGACCCCTTGACGGTGTCGTACATGTGCCAGCGCCAGTCGTCCTCGCCCATGTTGCCGAGCGAGGCGGAGATGCCGCCCTGGGCCGCGACGGTGTGCGAGCGGGTCGGGAACACCTTGGTGATGCAGGCGGTCTTCAGACCGGCGGCGGCGCAGCCGAGCGCGGCGCGCAGGCCCGAGCCGCCGGCGCCCACGACCACGACGTCGAACTTGTGGTCGATGAACTGGTAGGCGGCCATCAGACGGCTCCCGAGAGGAGGGCCACCTTGAGGATGGCGAAGACGCCCAGGGCGGCGCCCAGGACACAGACGAACAGGTTGGCGAGGAGCAGCGCGGTCTTCGACACGAAGCCGTAGATGTAGTCCTCGATCACCACCTGCATCTGGAGACGCAGGTGGAAGAAGCCGACCACGACCAGCAGGCCGGCCAGCACCGCGTTCAGCGGCTGCGACAGCCAGACGGCGACGGTGGCGAAATCGGCCTTGGCGAGCATCGGGCCGGAGAAGGCCGCCCACAGGACCAGCGGGATCAGGGCGATGCCGCTGACGCGCTCGGCGATGAAGTGGCCGGCGCCGTGCTTGGCGGCGCCGAGGCCGCGGGCGCGGGACAGCGGGGTGCGGAAACCGTTCGGCGTGCCGACCATCAGAGCGCTCCCGTGCTGGCGGCGATCAGCCAGACCACGGCGGTCGCGACGACGGCGAACACCAGGCTGGCGATGGTCATGGTGTCGGCGAACTTCGGCTGGAAGCCCTTGCCCACGTCCCAGATCATGTGACGGACCGCGCTGCTGAGATTGAAGAACAGCGCGAAGGTCAGGCCCAGCAGCACCAGCTTGCCCAGCCAGCTGCCGAGCAGGCCCTTGTAGGCCGCATAGACGTCCGGACCGGCCGACAGGGCCAGAAGCCATCCGACCAGGATCAGCGCACCGACGTACAGCCCCATCAGGCAGCCGCGATGCAGGATCGATCCTGCCATGGTCATGTGCCAGCGCCAGACCTGGAGGTGTGGCGAGAGGGGCCGTTCACGGACCCCCGGCGAGGCTTCGGTCATATTGGACTCGTATCTGCGCGGGCGGAAACGCTGCCGCTTTTAAGCCTCGAACGGGGGGTGTCAACGAAACGGACCTTGTTGCGAGTTACTCGCACGGAAACCGCCGCCAATGCCGCCACGGACTGCCGCTGGGGAAGACCTGGATCAGTCCCGCACCCGCTCCAGCCAGCTGACCGAGCGCATCTCCTGCAGGCGGGAGACGGTGCGCTCGAACTCGAAGGCGCCGTCGCCTTCCGGATACAGCGCCTCGGGCTCGACGTCGGCCAGCGCGACCAGCTTGGCCTCCGCCTCGTAGAGGGCGTCGATCAGGGTGTTGAACCGCTTGGCCGCGTCGCGCTTGGCTGGGACCAGGCGCGGAACGTCTTCCAGGAACAGGGTGTGGAAGCGCGCGGCCACGGCCAGGTAGTCCTGCGGTCCCAGCGCATGGTCGCAGAGGCTGGAGAAGCTGGCCCTCAGCAGGCCGCCGCTGGCGCGCGGCAGATGCAGCTTGCGGCCCAGCACCTCCAGCGTCGCCCCGACCTCCTCGGCGCCGTCGAGCATGTCGGCCCACAGCCGGTCGAACTCGCGCTCGTGGTCGGGGTCGTTGGGCGACAGCCAGGTCCGCGCCCCGCGCAGCCGGTCGAGGCGGAAGTCCACCGGCCCGCGCACGGCCACGACCTCCAGCTTCTCCTTCAGCATGGCGATGAAGGGCAGGAACAGCTGGCGGTTGATGCCGTCCTTGTAGAGGTCGTCGGGCGGACGGTTGGAGGTCGCCACCAGCGTCACGCCCAGGGCGAACAGGCTCTCGAACAGCCGGCCCAGGATCATCGCGTCGGCGATGTCGGTGACCTGCAGCTCGTCGAAGCAGAGCAGCCGCGCCTCCTCGGCGATCAGGTCGGCGGTCGGGGCGATCGGGTCGTCGCCCTTGTGTTGGCCGAATCGCGCCTTGCGTTGGGCGGCGTCGCCCCGGCGCCAGGCGTCGATGTGGCCGTGGACCTCGGCCATGAAGACGTGGAAGTGGACACGACGCTTCCGCTGCACGGGCACGGAATCGAAGAACAGGTCCATCAGCATGGACTTGCCGCGCCCCACCGGTCCCCACAGATAGACCCCCCGCGCGCCCTTCGGCTGCTTGCGGAACAAGGAGAAGCCCGGCTCGGACAGGGCGTTCAGGTCGCCTTCCAGCCGCGACAGGGCGCCGAGCGCGGCTTCCTGGGCGGCGTCGGGGCGGATGTCGCCTGAGGAAAGGCGCTCGCGATAGGCGGCGCGGACGGAGGTGGGCATCACCGTTGCGGTTAGCGCGGCCGGGGCGTCGCAGGCAAGGCGGCGTTCGTCCCCGCCCGGCCGGGTTTCGTCCCCGCGCGCTGGCGACGATCGCCGACGAAGGCGATGGCGGACCATGCTCATCGACCCCGAACACCCCCGTCTGTGGATTGCGCTGCTGGCCGTCCACATCACCGCCGGAGCCATCGCCGTCACGGTCGGCGTGCTGCCGCTCGTCTCGCGCAAGGGCGGAGGCTTTCATTGCCGCTGGGGCCGGGTGTTCGGCTGGTCGATGACAATCGTGGTGGGGGCGGCGGCGCTGCTCAGCCTGCTGGCGCCGCGTCCAGCCTTCGTGGTCCTGACCCTGTCGGCGGGGCTGCAGCTGTTTTCCGGTCTCCGCGTGCTGGGTCGCAAACGGCCGGACCTCGACCCCGCCCAGCGGGCCATCGCGCTGGATTGGGGCGTGACGCTGGGCATCCTGGCCGGTGCGGGCGTCACGGCCGTATGGGTGCTGAACGGAGGCGGCGGCTACAGCGCCGTCGCGACCTGGGCGGCCGTCGGCGGCGTGTTCGTCTTCGGCCTCTGGGACCTGCTGCGGTTCGCCGCGCCGACCGGCTGGCCGTTCTTCCCGCGCCTCTGGTTCTATGAGCATCTGACCAAGATGACCGGCGTGCTGGGGGCCGCCGTCTCGGCCGCGTCGGGTAATATCCTGCGGTTCCTGCCCGATCCGTGGAGACAGCTTTGGCCGATCATCCTGTTCCAGATCCTCATCGTGGCGATGATCGTCTGGTACGCGACCCGGCGGCCGAAGGCGGTGGCGTGAAGGAGGTCGTGGCCCGACGCTGGCCGCTGCTGCTGGCGGTCTGGGCCTATGTCACGACCAGCCTCTGCGCGGCCGCGGTGCTGAGCGCGCGCACCGACGTCGGATACGGTCACGCCCTGCTGTGGCAGGGACTCGCCTACGCCGCCTGGACGCCGCTGTGCTGGCTGGGCTGGCGGCTTGGCCGTGGTCTCGGGACGCCACGGCGCGAGGCGATGTACTTCGCCACCGCCCCGTTCGCCATCGCCGCCCACGCCGCGCTGATCGCCCGGCTGGACGAGGTCATGTCTTCGGCGCCGCGTGACTTCATGGATCGCTTCGTCGACCGCCTGCCGGTCGACCTGCTGATCCATACGGCGATCGGCGCCGCTCTGATCGCCGTCGCGATGGCCCGTCGGGCCGAGGCCGCCGCCCGCCAGACGGCCCAGCTCCGCGACGCCCTGGACGCCGCCCGCGCCGCGCCGTCGGCGGGCGAGGAACGTCTCGCGGTCGCCACGGGCGCGCGCGGCAAGACTCTGGTGCCGCTGTCGGAGATCGAGCAGATCACCGGGGCCGGCAACTACGCCGCCGTCCGATGGGCCGACCGCGAGGGGCTGGTGCGCGAGACCCTCTCCGGCCTTGCCGAGCGGCTGGACCCGACCGTCTTCCTGCGCATCCACCGCTCGGCGATCGTCAATCTGGCCAAGGTGCGCCGCGCCGCCCCGCTGGCCGACGGCGCTTGGCGGCTGGAGCTCGAGAGCGGCGCCGAGGCGCTGGTCAGCCGTTCCTATCGCGAGGCGCTGCTGGCGCGGCTGCCGGCGAAGCCCTCTTGACGTTCCGGCCGGCACAAGGCGCTCTCCCCGGTTCGAACCGGAGCCTGTCTTGTCCCGCCATCCGCCGCCGCCACAGCTGTCCGACGTCCCGCTGGAGCCGGGGCTCTATATCGTGGCGACGCCGATCGGCAATCTGCGCGACATCACCCTGCGGGCGCTGGACGTCCTGAACGGCTGCGACCTGCTGCTGGCCGAGGACACGCGCGTCACCGGCAAGCTGCTGGCCGCCTACGGCCTGTCGAAGACCATGCAGCGCTATGACGAGCACGCCGCCGAGCGGGCCCGGCCGAAGATCATGGCCGCCCTGGAGGCCGGCCAGCGGGTGGCGCTGGTCTCGGACGCCGGCACGCCGCTGGTGTCGGATCCCGGCTACCGGCTGGTGAAGGAGGTGGTCGAGGCCGGCCATCGCGTGTTCCCGATTCCCGGTCCCTCGGCGGCGCTGGCCGCGCTGACCCTGGCGGGCCTGCCGACCGACCGCTTCCTGTTCGCCGGCTTCACCCCGCCCAGGAGCGCCGCGCGGCGCACCTTCCTGAACGAGTTCGCGGCGGCCAGGGCGACCCTGATCTTCTACGAGACCGGCCCCCGCCTGCGCGCCAGCCTGGAGGACATGCTGGCCGTCTTCGGCCCGCGCGAGGCCGCCGTGACCCGCGAGCTGACCAAGCTCTACGAAACGGCCGTGCGCGGCACGCTGGACCAGTTGGCGACCGATCCCGCGCTGGACGAGCCCCGGGGCGAGATCGTCGTGCTGGTCGGTCCCGGCGAGGCGGAAGTCGCCAGCGAGGCGGACGCCGACAAGGCGCTGGCCGAAGCGCTGACCCGCCTGCCGCCCGGCGAGGCGGCGTCCGAGGTCGCCCGGGCCCTTGGCGTGAACCGCCGTGAACTCTACCGCCGGGCGCTGGCCCTGAAGGAAGACGGATGAGCGCCGTCCGCCCGTCCGCTCGCAGCGCGCGGGGTCGCGCCGGCCGCGTCTCCGGCCGGCGCGGCGAGGTGCTGGCCGCGCTGCTGCTGATGGCGAAGGGCTACCGCATCCTCGGCTTCCGCCTGGCCGCGCCGCAGGGCGAGATCGACATCCTGGCCATTCGCGGCCGCGTGCTGGCCGCGGTCGAGGTCAAGCGCCGCCGCGATCTCGAAACCGCCCTGGAGGCGGTGCATTCCGACCAGCGGGAGCGGTTGCGCCGGGCCGCCCGCGCCATCGCCGCCGGTCGCCCGGCCCTGAAGGACGCGACGATCCGCCTGGACCTCATCGCCCTCGCCCCGGGGCGGTTGCCCCGCCATATTCCGGACGCCTGGCAGGGGACCTGAGCGGCACGATGACACGCGACGAGGCGGAGCTTTTCCTCACCGAGGTGGGCCGGGGCGGCGACGAAGCCTTCCCGCTGTTCGAGGCCGCCATCGCCTGCGCCATCCACGAGGACGACTCGCGCGATCCGCAGCCCGCCCGCGACGTCGCCACGGCCGGCGCTGAACACCTGTCCAGACGGCTGGAGAACGAGTCGCCCGAGGAAGCGATCGCCGAGGCCATGGCCGGCGACCTGCGGCTGGCGGGCGACCTGTTCACCTACGACGACCCGGTCAACGCCGACATCATCGACGTTTGCGAACGCCGCAAGGGCCTGCCGGTGTCGCTGGGGATCTTCTACCTCGACGCCGCCCGGCGGACCGGACTGGACGTGCGCGGCGTGGACTTCCCCGGCCACTTCCTGCTGCGGATCGAGACGGTGGAGGGGCCGCTGGCGCTGGACCCGTTCAGCGAAGGGCGCATCGTGCTGCCCTCGGAACTGTCGCGCCGCGCCCTGCGCACCGGCCTGACGCCGGACGTCGCCGGGCGGCTGGACCTTCTGATGACCGGCGTCACCGAGCGCCAGGTGCTGATCCGGCTGCAGAACAACATCTTCGCCCGCGCCCAGGCGGCCGGCGACTGGCCCAGGGCCGAACGCTCGGCCCTTCGCCGCGCGCTGCTGGACCCCTCCGACCACCGCCCCTGGCTCGACGTCGCCGCCGCCCGTGAAGGCCAGGGCGCGCTGGCCGGCGCGCTCCAGGCGCTCGGCACCGCCCAGCAACTCGACGGCGGCGCGGCCATCGCCGCCCGGGCGGCGCGGGAGCGGGTGAGGTTGAGGCTGAACTAACGGGCTGCGGCGGCAAGTCGGGGACAGCTTTTGGTGTCCCTCTTGGGACATCATTAGCTGTCCCCCCAACACCGTACGAAGATTGGCCGACGCTGTTGCGGGGACATGAAATCATGTCCCAAGGGACACGATATCACGTCCCCAATCCGCTCCCGCTGCTTCGCCCTTCCTTCCCGCCTCTGGCGAAGCCGCGCCCGAGTGTCTAAGTCGAAGGCCGCCGGTCGTCGGCTCTGAGGAACTCGCCCATGTCGCTGAAGGTCGCCGTGCAGATGGATCCCGTCGAAGGGATCAACATCGAGACCGACACCACCTTCCTGATGATGATGGAGGCCCAGCAGCGCGGCCACCGGCTGTGGGTCTACACGCCCGACAAGCTGTCGCTGGAAGAGGGCCGCGTGACGGCTCGCGCCCGGCCGCTGACCCTGAAGGCCGTCAAGGGCGACCACGCCACGTTCGGCGAGACGGTCGTCCTGGACCTGGAGAGCGAGATCGACGTGGTGCTGATGCGCCAGGATCCGCCGTTCGACATGGCCTACATCACGGCCACCCACTTCCTGGACAAGGTCCACCCCAAGGTGCTGGTGGTGAACAACCCGACCGAGGTGCGCAACGCGCCGGAGAAGCTGTTCGTCACCGACTTCCCGGGCGTCCAGCCGCCGACCCTGATCACCAGCGACGTCGAGGCGATCTACGACTTCCGCGAACGGCATGGCGACATGGTGCTCAAGCCGCTGCACGGCGGCGGCGGCTCGGGCGTGGTGCGGCTGAAGGCGGACGACCCCAACCTCGACGCGCTGCTGGAGCTGCACGCCCTGATCGGGCGCGACCAGGTCATCGCCCAGAAGTTCATCCCGGCCGTCAGCAAGGGCGACAAGCGCATCCTGCTGGTGGACGGCGAGCCGGTCGGGGCGATCAACCGCATCCCGGCCGAAGGCCAGGTCCGCTCGAACCTCGCCCGCGGCGGCCGGGCGGCGGCGGTCGAGCTGACGCCCCGCGATCTGGAGCTCTGCGCCATCATCGGGCCGGAGCTCAAGCGGCGTGGCCTGCTGTTCGTCGGCATCGACGTGATCGGCGACTACCTGACCGAGATCAACGTCACCTCCCCGACCGGCGCCCAGCAACTGAAGCGGTTTAGCGGCATCGACGCCGCCGCCATCCTCTGGGACCGCATCGAGGCCATTCGGTCCGCACGCTGAACGCGTTAGTTGAACTATGTCGGATAGATGACTGAATAGTTTCGTTTTCTTTTTTGGTTCACTGTTCGTTCTTGATCTTTACCACCCTTCATGGTTGAGTGTGGATAAGTCACAGTCGCTGTAGCCGGAGGGGCATGGTCGCGCGGATGGTGACCGTGGCCTTCCAGGGCGTGGAAGCGCGGCGGGTAGACGTCGAGGTTCAGCTGACGGGCGGCGACACCGCCTTCGTCCTGGTCGGGCTCGGCGACAAGGCGGTCGGCGAGAGCCGCGAACGGGTGCGCGGGGCCTTCATGGGCCTCGGCCTGTCCATGCCGGCGAAGCGGGTAATCGTGAACCTGGCCCCGGCGGACCTGCCCAAGGAGGGCAGCCATTACGACCTGCCGATCGCGCTGGCGATCATGGCGGCGATGGGCGTGATCCCGCCGGACGGCCTGAACGGCTGGGCCGCGGTGGGCGAGCTGTCGCTGGACGGCACGATCGCGCCGGTGGCCGGGGTGTTGCCGGCGGCGGTGGCGGCCGGGGCGATGGAGCTGGGCCTGATCTGCCCGGAGCCCTCGGGCCCGGAGGCGGCCTGGGCCGGCGGCACGCGGGTCTTGGCGCCGCGCTCGCTGATCGGGTTGGTGAACCACTTCCGGGGCAGCCAGCTGCTGTCGGAGCCCAGGCCCGGGCAGCTGCGCGAAGACGGTCGCATCCCCGACCTGCGCGAGGTGAAGGGCCAGGAGCAGGCCAAGCGGGCGCTGGAGATCGCCGCGGCCGGCGGCCACAACCTGTTGTTCTCGGGTCCTCCCGGCTCGGGCAAGTCGATGATGGCCCAGCGCCTGCCCGGCATCCTGCCGCCGCTGTCGGCGGCGGAGCTGCTGGAAACATCGATGGTCCATTCGGTGGCCGGGCTGATCGCCCGCGGCGAGCTGACCCGCGCCCGGCCGTTCCGCGCGCCGCACCATTCGGCCAGCATGGCCGCCCTGACCGGCGGCGGGCTGAAGGTTAAGCCGGGCGAGGTCTCTCTCGCGCACAACGGCGTGCTCTTCCTGGACGAACTTCCCGAGTTCAGCGGAATCCGGTAGCAAACACACCCAAAGGGCATCTAGCCTAATCGTTTGTTCCCGTTACGTTTTTGGGAATGAACATCGACATTGTCCCGCCCGGTACCGAGCAGCCAAACGTCCTGTACGCCCTCACAAGAAAGCGTGCTGAGATCGCCGGCCAGATCGAGCACAACCAACTCGCGCTCCGGCATCTGATCGCCGAACTCGATCACATCGACGCAGCGATCCGCATCTTCAATCCCGACATCGACATCCAAGCGATCCGCTCGAAGCCGGTGCCGCCCAGGCACGCCGCCTTTAAGGGTGAGGTGACGCGGATCGTCTTCAAGGCGCTTCGGGAGGCAAAGGAGCCTCTCACTTCCCGCGACATCGCGTTGCGGCTGATGAAGGAGCGCGGCCTGAACCCCGATGACAGGGAGTTGTCGGTGATCATGGTGAGGCGAATCTGCGCCTGCCTGAGGGTCCAGAAGCAGAAGGGTTTGGTCCGAAACGCGGAGAACCTGGGCAACCTTCAGGGCTGGGAGTTGGACCAATGATCCGGCCCCGACTCCCGGAACCGATCCGCTTCACGCGCGGCCGGCGGACTTATCTGATCGCACCGGCCTACGCGGGTGGGGAGGGCTACGTCGGTATTCGCGACGGTCAGGTCGTTGTCCGGGGCATCGAGCGGGGCGAAGTTGCTCGGCGCCTAATCAATCTCGTGGGGTAGGTGCACCAAAGGTCGATGAGGACCAAGGTTTTGCTCCGACTCAACTTTTCCGACGAAGGTCGCTAAAAGACGCGTCTGGCGAGTCGCTGGACGCGATCACTCAATCCACAGGTCTGAGCCTGTGACGAGGGGCAACGGCCCCGGATTGGAGGTGATGTGCAAATGGCTACCCGTCAGATCGGGAAGGACGCCAAGACCGGGAAGATCATTCCGGTTGCGGAAGCTAACCGCCGCAAGGCGACGGCTTACGTCCAGACTGTGAAGGTGCCCACAAAGCGTAAGAGCTAGTGGTCACGGGGGCGGCGTCTTTGGTGTGCAGCCGGGGCGCCGCCCTTTCAGTAGCGCAGTCGATTCTTCCTGTGAATCCGCAAAGTAACGACATTCGGCCCGAGGCGTTTCACGCCGGGCGGGCGGCGACGGCTGCAACCCGTTCCCGAACCATGTTGTCGATTGCTTCCTTTGCGATGGCTGAGTGGTGACGACCGGCAGTACGACGGCGTCGGTGGCCCAGGCGCTTATCGGGCAGCCGCCGCACGGATGGCTCGGTTCCGGGCATGTGTCGCCGTGATGATTTCGCTGTGCGAGACGGGGTGTCCGATTAGGGCGTAGACATCACGAAGCGACCCGAAACGCTTCTGAATACAGCTAATCCCTGGAAGGTCGGGGTCATCGCGAATGACCGCTGTCGAAAGATAGCCGCGCCGGCTCCACAGGCGTTTCATCGCATCAAGAAGGTCCTCATTGGAGGCTACGCGTCCCTCCTTGGTCCTGAACGACATGCCCCATTCCTTCTGGTAGCCGATCAACCCATAGGCCCTGGAGAGTGATCCAAACCGCTCACGATAGCCGCCTGCCGACGGTGTGTAAGGGCAGGCCGACAGGATTCCGGCGGATAGCCTTCCCTTCTCTTTCAGTAGCCGCCGGAGGAGATCGAGAAGCTCGGCGTTGGACCGAAGCACCTTTCCGACCTGCCCCAGCTTGAGAAGCTTCGCGGTCGCGTTGAACTGATGGCGTGAGATGATCGGGTCCATCATCTTGACCCGTATCCAATCTCGTTCGGGCAGCGTCTTGCGCTTCCCCTTCAAGCGCATAGCCGTTCGGTTGAACACGTAGTTGCCGATGCATAGTTCGCTTGTGAGGACGGTTTTCACCCTCGCGGCGGTCCAGGCATGTCCCAAACTTGAGGGGATTCCGCCGTCATTGAGGCGGCGCGATATGGCGGTCATCCGCAATCGATCGGTGATGTACATCCGGAAGATTCGGCGAATTACAGCGATCTCCTCGGGTGGCCCGTGGACAAAGATCACCCTGTCCGAACTCAATGCCTTGCGTTGTCCGGTATCGAGCATGAAGCGAGGCTTTCCATCCTGGTCGATGAGCAGGCGGCGAAAGCCGTAGCAGGCGGTCCCACCAGCGACGAACCCCATCCTGGCGATACGTCGACGGCCCGCCCCCACTTTCTCCGAAAGTTCACGGCTGTACTCTCCAGCCATGACCCTCTTCATGTGTTTGATGATCGACGTCATGGGTGCGTTCGAATCGTCGAACGGTTCAGCGCAATACCTGACTCGAACGCCGGCCTCACGGCATAGGAATTCATAGTGCGCGGCCTGATCGGGGTCCTGAAAGCGCCCCCACCGACTGACGTCGAGCACGAGGATCGAGGAGTACGGGGCCTTCCCGCTCACGACGTCTTGGATAAGCGCCTTTAGGCCATCTCGCCCTTTCAGAGTTAGGCCGCTCTTTCCCGCGTCTTTGTACGTGCGGACGATCCGATAGCCGTGCTCTTCCGCGTAGGCAGCGATGGCGCGTGCTTGGTTCGCAATTGAGTAGCGCTGGTTTGTCGTGGACATGCGCAGGTATTGCGCCGCCGCCTTATCGTCTGCGAGCCGATCTGGTTTCATCGCGACTGCGCTCAAACGGAAGGCCTTCGACGCGCTACTTCAACTTCATGACTTTCTTGCCGTCCAGACAAATGGTCTGAAACCGGGCCTCGAAACTCGGATGGTCAGGCGTGTAGATGAAGCTGCCAGCGGCCATGAAGGGCGTCTCACCGGTATAGCCACCGAAGGCGTTCTGCGCGTTGACCACGCCGCAGGCCGCGATGATCTCCGTGCCGTTTAGCTGACCCCTTACCGCCCAGACATCCCGGAACTGCGCCCCTCTCGGATCACGCAGCGAACTCTTGAAGTTCGAGAACGCGTCCGATGCGAGGTTGAAGACGAGTTCCTCTTTCCGTTGGGCTTCGTCTCGCTTGGCTTGCGCGGCGTCCGCCTTCCGCTGCACCTCGGCCTGTTGCGCGCTGGCTGCTGCCGCCTCCGCATTCTCCATCGCCTTTGAGGCTGCGTACTGCTTCGGTGTCAGGATCGCGGTCGCACGATCGATGACGAAGATTGAGACGACCACGAGGATCGTGGCGCCGAAGAAGAAGCCTAGGATTTTCCCGGCCCAATCGCCTCGTCTCGCCGTTGGCATCCCAAACCCTCACCCCAGATTGAATAGTCACTATAGTGACTGGCTGTGAGTTGAGGATTCGTTGCGCCTGCCCTGATGCGATTGGGGCAGATTTTCGGGACCAATGTCCGCCGGCTGCGTAAGGAACGCGGGCTGAGCCAAGAGGCGTTGGCCGACGAGGTCGAGCTTGCCGTCACCTATGTCGGTCAGATCGAGCGGGGCACTCGAAACCCGACCCTGGATGTCGTGGAACGGTTCGCCCAGGTTCTAGGAGTTGATCCACTGGCGCTTCTACAGCGACCGGAATTCACCTAATTTCTTGACTTTTAAGGGAAATCTGCCACTCTGGGGAGTCAAGTGGCGACAGCCAGGTGTAGCTGGCTGCCGCCGTGCGTCCCGCCTTAGCGCTTGCGCTTCGGCTTCGTCACCTTGATCGTTTCGACTACCGCCGTCGTCTTGCGACGACGGGCTTCAGAGAGGGGAATAAATTCCCCCGTCTCGGCATCTCGTCCGATCTGGAAGGTGTAAGACATGGCTTTTTTCCTTGTAGCGTTGAAAAACAGCGCATCGGGGAAGAGTCGGGTCTTACGCTCAACCGGAATAACATGTGGGCGACCCGGCCTCTAGCTGGGTCGCCCATTCTTCGGAGGCTTGCTTCATGAACCGAGCGGAGCGTCGTCGGATTGATCGCGAGATCAAAAAGGTCATCCAGTCGGATGGCGACAACTGCAACATCTGTCGCCGGCCTTTCCAGCACAACGAGAAGACTTTCTACGGACGGAGCACCGCAGGGACGGCCGTCGTCCTTGGTGAGTGCTGCCTTCCAAGGCTGGAGTACGGCGTCGGACAAGGCCTCTACGTGGGCCGCACGTACGACGTTCTGTCGGGAATTGCCCAGCCGGTAAGCAAGAAGCGGAAGAAGCCAGAAGATATCGAAGGCGCCGTCGATGCGTTCCAAACCTTCTTCGCCAACGTCGACGCCGTGGCCGATGATGCGTCAAACCGAGCAGGCATTTCCACGGCCCGGTCCTCTGTCAACGTGCTGCCTTCACTATGGAAATCCGATGATGCGGCATGGTTCGCTGAGAACCGAGACCGGTCGCATCGTCTCAGGCCAGCGTTCCCTGGGGAGGCGGAGACGCTGCCTTCCGACTACAGCGATACCGTGTTGCCGCCCCGGCATGAGTTTCAAATGTTAGTGCGGCAGGTGGAGCCGGGTCAGCGGATCAGAACCGCGTTCGCGCGTAATCTCGACACGCCGATCCCGGATATCGAGCCTGTGATCCACGCGCTCTTCGACACGATGTTTTCTCAGCGAGACCCAGGCGCCGTTATCAGCGTCGAGGAGGTCGCCAAGCTCGCCAAATTGTACGTGCCGGGTTCGACTGATTCCTAGACGGTCCTCCTGGCGACGATCACGTCACCAGCAGCCCCTTCTATCTGTGCGAGTCTGTGCGGATTCGCGCCGGTAGGTTGTGTTGAGGTAAAATCGAGTGATGCCGATTCGCTTTCTTCCCTCGCAGCGAGAAAACACCATGAGCGTGAAGGCGCGCTTCGAAACATTCCTGGAAAACATCGCCTTGACGCCTGACCAAGTTACAAAAGGCGGCGAAAGGCGTGAAAGCGTCGTCGGCACGCTGAACTGGAACTACTGGTCGTCAACCAACAGGACGGCGAACTCCGTCTTCGTGGGGTCTTGGGCGAAGCTGACCCGGATACGGCCGCCTCGGGATGTCGACATCCTCTTTTCGCTCCCAAGGGCTGTGTACGATCGGTACCAGCTACGCCTCGGCAACAAGCAGTCCCAACTCCTTCAGGAGGTCAGGAATGTTCTTTCAGCCGCCTACCCCAACACTGCGATCCGAGGGGATGGACCGGTCGTCGTTGTGCCGTTCACCGCCTTCAACGTCGAGGTGATTCCCGCGTTCGCCTTGGAAGGGGGCGGTCATTGGGTTTGCATGACCGACAGCGGCGGACACTACAAGAAGGCGGATTACGCCGCAGAGGCGACAAACATATCTACTTCGAACACCAATACGTCGGGCAACACGCGCGAATTAGTCCGCATGATGAAATGCTGGCAAAGCGAATGTTCGGTGCCAATAAAGTCATTCCACATCGAGCTTATGGCCGTCACGTTCTTGAACGGCTGGGAGCACCGAGGGAAAGGCAAACTTTACTACGACTGGATGGTGCGCGACTTCCTCCAGTACATGGTGAACAACGTGGGTGGGTGGGTCTTCGCCCCTGGCACCAGTGAGGGCATGAGCGTTGGGAGCGGCTGGGAATCGAAGGCAAAATCGGCTCTAGAACGCGCTAAGAAGGCCTGCTCTTACGAGTCCAATTCGCACTGGAGTAGCGCCGGCGACGAATGGCAGAAGATATTCGGAACCTACATCCCGAAGTACCCATGACCGACCCTCGAACCGAACCCCTCATCGCAGAGTGCAAACGGCAAGCCGAGTCCTGCACCTATACGAGCGCGGCGCTCTACATCTGGCAGAAGCACGCGACCACTTGGCGGGCCATGTTCCTAATAGCGCCGGTGATCCTGGGCGGCCTCGCTAGCTCACAGATTCTTCTCGAATTTGGCTCAGACGCCGGAAAGCTCGCCGGCGCATTCTGCGGCATGTTGGCGGGGTTCTTCCCAGCGATCTATGTGTCGCTGAACATGGACATGAAGGTGGTCGAGATAGCCCGATCTGCCGGAGAGTTCACCAACCTTCGGGACCGCTTCCGCCAAGCGGCCGAAATCCGCTCACAGGCGCCATACGAAGAATTCCAGGCGGAGTTCGAGGCACTGATGGATCGGATGGATGCCGTCAGGATGTCTTCTCCTCCTTCACCCGAGTGGGCCTTCAAGAAAGCGCAAGCGAAGGTGCAGGGCGGCGATTATGTGTTCGATTTCGAGGAGCCGCCTAAGCGCAAGGGCGTGGCCCGAGCTTCGCAATAGCCTCTTCTGACCGTTCCTTTTTGAGACACGGATTCGGTCCGCCAGAAGGTGGGCTAAGGAGTCACGTTTCGGACGGTCGAACGCCAACATCTGGCGCAAAATCAGCCACTTGAGTCACGAAACGCGGGTCCAACTCCTGCACTAGCCCCGACGTCGCCACATCCGGCGACGGCGGAGCAATCGCGTGCCTTCAGCGCGTCGCAGGAAGAGGAGGCCAGATGGAAGTGTCGGTGGACACTTCCTGGAATCCGCTGCTGCGCGCACGCTCGATATGAAATGGCTCCGACGGATGTCGGAAGACGAAGCGGTTGACCTCTTCATCGCCAGTCGCTGGAAGGAAAACGGCGGCAAGCCGACTTGCCCGCACAAGGGCTGCGGAGGCGACCGCATCTACGAGATGACTATCAACCGCCGACTTAAGAGCGGCGTGAAGAAGGTCCGAATCTTCAAGTGTGCCGCCTGCCGGCGTCAGTTCTCGCCTACGTCTGGGACCCCTTTCGGTCACCACAAACTAGAACTCCGAGACTACCTCTATGCTATGGGCCACTTCGTCAACGGAGCGAAGGGGCGGGCTGCACTGGAGATGTCCCGAACGCTGGATGTCCAAGCGAAGTCGATCTTCGTCCAACAGCACAAAATGCGAGAATCTTTGTCCTTTGTGGTGCGCGCCCATCTGCTCACCGGGGAAGTCGAGATCGACGGCGCCGGGTTTGGCGGCAAGCGCCGGAAGAAGAACGAGGTGGCGAAACGACGCCACTCGATGGTGGTGGAAAAAGATCGGCGGACCGTCGTGGTTATGAAGCAGCGCAAGGGCGAGACCCGAGCGTTTGTCGTGCCGAGGGAAGTAGATGCCTACAACACGCTTCTCGCCAACATTAGCAAGACGGC
Organism: Caulobacter sp.; assembly: GCA_044238855.1. Lineage (GTDB taxonomy): Bacteria > Pseudomonadota > Alphaproteobacteria > Caulobacterales > Caulobacteraceae > Caulobacter. Next base: position 32,352 of record JBIICO010000002.1, on the reverse strand, counting down.
CCACGTTTTCGCGGATGAGGCCAGCGCCTGGAATGATCTAGAAGCGACGCACGAAATGTCGCGGATCAATCACTCGAAGTTCGGCTACGCCACCGCTGAAGCGAACACCAACCAAGCTGAGAGCTTCTTCTCGCGAATGCGTCGGTCCGCGATCGGTATCCACCATCGTCTGGCAGGAAAGCACCTGTCACCCTACGCGGTCGAGATGGCGTGGCGAGAGACTCATAACCGGATCGGCAACGGCGAACTGTTCACCAAGCTCTTGGACGCCGTCAGTCACAGCCCGCAGTCGCGCCGGTGGACGAACTATTGGGACTATGCGGGGCGCCCCGGCTAGAGAGGTTTAGCGCGAACCGCAGAGGATGGGTGCCGGTCACGCGGATGAGGCTTCTTCGTCTTCGAAGAGAGCATCTGATCACGGTAGCGATATGAGCCATCTCATGGGATGAAAACTCCCGGCCCGGCATGACGCGCGGCGCTACAATTTCGGCGATCTCAGCCGCGCTTAATGGTTCTGTTGAGGTGCCAAGCACCCTCAAAGCGGTGCGAATAAACGCGCCCGTAGGAAGATCGCCCCAAGGCCGCTTCCTTCGCTTCATCGGAACTTCTGGTTCCACCCAAGAGCCATCAAGCACGCGAAGAGTGATCGCCATTGCTTCGAGCTTCTGGCGCAAGACGATCGCTTCTTGTTGTCGCCGCCGAAACTCGTCGGCGGCCGGCCTAAGTTCATCCACGCGATGCGCCACGGCCTCCAGATCGCCCATGACGCGCCTGTATTCATCCGTAAGGAATTTGGTCTGACGCTGCCCACCCATCGCACAACCGTGCGGCGATCATCTTAACTTCGCGTGTTTGGGTGTGTTTGCTACCGGATTCCGGAGTTCAGCGCCCAGGCCCTGGACAGCCTCCGCGCGCCGCTGGAGACCGGCGAGGTGATGGTCGCCCGCGCCAACGCGCACATCCGCTACCCCGCGCGCGTGCAGCTCGTCGCGGCGCAGAATCCCTGCCGCTGCGGCCATGGCGGGCCGGGGAAAGGCTACTGCGGCAAGGCTCCGCGCTGCCAGCGCGACTATCAGGGCCGCGTCTCGGGGCCGCTGATCGACCGCATCGACCTGCAGATCGACGTGCCGCCAGTCAGCGCCGCCGACCTGGCCCTGCCCCCGCCCTCGGAAGGGTCGGCCGAGGTCGCCGCCCGCGTGGCGGCCGCCCGCGCGGCCCAGACTGAACGGGCGCTGGCCTGGGGCGAGGGCGCGCCGGCCATCAACGCCCGCGCCGACGGCGACTTCCTGGAGAAGGCGGCGAGCCTGGACGAGGCGGCCCGCGCCCTGATGAGCCGCGCCGCGGAGGCGGGCCATCTGACGGCCAGAGGCTGGACCCGGGCCCTGCGCCTGGCCCGAACCATCGCCGACCTCGACGGCGCGGACAGCGTCAAACGCCTCCATGTCGCCGAGGCGCTGATCTACCGGCGGGTGGGGATGGCGTCGGCGATGGCCGGCTGACCGGTTGGTCGACCATCGATCTTCCGCTACCTGCGGTGCGGGGGCGTCGCGTCCCGGTTTCGACAGGCAGGATCATGGCGTCCCGGCAAGCCGTTCTCGGCATGGATCAGGCGAGTTTCCACCACGGGTCGACGCCCGTGTTCGACCGGCTGTCGTTCCTGCTCGACGGCGACCGCACCGCGCTGGTCGGCGAGAACGGCGCCGGCAAGTCGACCCTGCTGCGCTGCCTGACCGGCGAGCTCGAACTGGACCATGGCCAGGTCGTGCGTTCGCGGGGCCTGCGCGTGGGCTTCCTGCCGCAGGACACGCCGCCCGAACTGGCCGAGCTGACGGTGCGCGAGGCGCTGCGCCGCTCACTGGAGAAGATCGGCGCGGGCGACGACGACTGGCGCATCGACGTGCTGCTGGACGAGCTGGGCCTGGCCGCCGAGATGGCGGAGCGGCGCTTCGGCGCGCTGTCGGGCGGCTGGCAGCGACTGATGCTGATCGCGGGCGCGGCCCGGCTGGAGGAGCCGGACATCCTGCTGCTCGACGAGCCGACCAACCACCTGGACCTCGGCAACATCGCCACGCTGGAGCGCTGGCTGGTCGCCGAGTTCGACATCCCGATGCTGATCGTCTCCCACGACCGGGAGTTCCTGAACCGGGTCACCGACCGCACCCTGTTCCTGCGCCGCGACGGGGTGCATGCCTTCCGCACGCCATTCTCGGTCGCCCGGGAGGAGCTGCTGCGCCGCGACGCGGTCGCGGCCGCCCACCGGAAGCTGGAGGAGAAGGAAATCCGCCGGCTGGAGGCGGCCGCCGCCCGCTACAAGGTCTGGGCGGTCAAGAACCCGGACCTCAACAAGCGCAAGGCGGCGATCGAGACCCGCATCGCACGGATCGAGGCCGACCGCACCGACAGCTATGTCGGCCGCGAGCGGCGGCTGGAACTGTCGGACGCGGAGATCGACGCCAAGGTGGCCCTGCGACTGCACGACCTGACGGTGACCACGCCGGACGGCGCGCGGACGCTGCTGAAGATCGACCGCATGGCCCTGGCCGCCGGCGACCGCGTGGCGCTGCTGGGCGTCAACGGCGCGGGCAAGTCGACGCTGCTGTCGGCGCTGGCGGCGGCGTTCGACCCGGCGCGGGAACACTACGACGGCCTGGCGGCGATCCGCTTCAACCCCGCCACGCGGCTGGCGGTGTTCGACCAGTCGATGCGCGGCCTGCCGCTCGGGAGCAGCCTGCTCGACTATGTCGCCGCCGCGCCGGAAGCGACCGACAAGGACGCCGCCCGGCTGCTGGCGCAGGCGGGGTTCCCGTTCCTGCGCGCGCAGCAGCCGATCGGCCTGCTCAGCTACGGCGAGCGGTCGCGGCTGATGTTCCTGCGCATGCGGCTGGAGCGACCGAACCTCTACCTGCTCGACGAGCCCACCAACCATCTCGACATCGAGGGCCAGGAAGCGCTGGAGGCCCAGCTGGAGGAGTCGGAGGTGTCGTGCGTCTTCGTCTCGCACGACCGCTACTTCACCCGCACGGCGGCGACGCGGTTCCTGGAGATCCGGCGCGGCCGACTGGTGGAGATCGATGATCCCGACGCCTTCTTCGATTCCCAGGGCTGACGCCCGCCGCCGGCCGGGTGTAGCCTGCCGCCGAACACGGGAGAGCGCCCATGACCGGCGTCCAGCTTCTCGTCGGAACCCGCAAGGGGGCCTGGATCTATCGCGGCGACGCGACCCGGCGGAGCTGGTCGGTCGACGGCCCCCGTTTCCTGGGCAGCATCGTCAACCATCTGGTGCTCGACCCGCGCGACGGCCACACCCTGCTCATGGCCGCCAGCACCGGGCACCTAGGACCCACCGTCTTCCGCTCGACGGATGGCGGCGCGACCTGGGCGGAGGCGGCGCGGCCGCCGGCCTTCCCGGTCGCGACCGGGAGCGAGGAGCCACGGGCGGTCGACCACAGCTTCTGGCTGGAGCCCGGCCACGCCTCGGAACCCGGCGTCTGGTGGGCGGGAACCTCGCCGCCCGGCCTGTTCGTCAGCACCGACGGCGGCGCGAACTGGGAGGGCGTGAGCGGCTTCAACGACAACCCGATGTACTGGAACTGGTGTCCGGCCGACGGCGGCACGCCTGACGGGGCCCTGCTGAACCAGATCCAGATCGACCCGCGCGACGCCGCCCATATGTACATCGCCACCTCGACCGGCGGGGTGTTCGAGAGCCTCGATCGCGGCGCGTCCTGGGCGCCGCTGAACCAGAACGTGGAGGCCGGCTTCTTCCCCGACCCCTATCCCGAGTACGGCCAGGACGCCCACTACATCGCCCTGGCCCCGACCGATCCGGACCGGATCTGGCAGCAGAACCACTGCGGCATCTACCGCCTGGATCGACCGTCGGACCGCTGGGAGCGGATCGGCGAGGCCATGCCGCCCGGGATCGGCGACATCGGCTTCACCATCATCCCCCATCCCCGCGACCGCGACACCGCCTGGGTGTTTCCGATGGACGGCACGGAGGTCTGGCCGCGCGTCAGCCCCGGCGGGCGGCCCGCCGTCTATCGCACCCGTGACGGCGGCGGCTCCTGGGAGCGGCAGGACGCCGGCTTTCCGGCCGAGCAGGGCTGGTTCACCGTCAAGCGGCAGGCCTTCTGCGCCGATGCGAACGACCCGGTCGGCCTCTACCTCGGCACCACCGGCGGCGAGCTCTGGATGAGCGACGACGAGGGTGGGTCCTGGCGCCAGATCGCCGCCCATCTGCCGGAGATCTATTCCGTGGTCGCCGCGCCGCTGTGACCAGGATTCACGTCTCCCTGCCCTCGCAACTGCAGTCCTATTCGGGCGGGCTGTCGCGGGTGGCCGTCGAGGCGACGACCGTCGCACAGGCGCTGGACGCGCTCGACCGGCTGTGGCCGGGCATCCGCTTCCGGGTGATCGACGAGCAGGGCCGTATTCGCCGCCACATGCGGTTGTTCGTCGGACCCGAGCGGGCTTTCGACCTCGACGGCCCGCTGGCCGAGGGCGATGAGCTGCTGATCTTCGGCGCGCTGAGCGGCGGGTGAGGTCATCCGACCGGTCCCGCGCGCTTGACCGGCCGTTAAGCCGCGCCGGCTACCATCGCCCGATGTCCACCGCCGGCCGCGCCATCACGCCCGAGCAGCTCGCCACCCTGAGCCACGAGTTCCGCACGCCCCTGAACGGCGTGCTGGGCATGGCCCGGCTGCTGGACGGCACTCGGCTGACCGCCGAGCAGAAGGCCTATGTCGCCGCCCTGCGCGAAAGCGGCGATCACCTGCTGGCCCTGGTCAACGATGTCCTCGACCTGGCCCGGCTGGGCGAAGGCAAGATCGAGCTGCGCCCGGCGCGCATGGAGACGGCCGACCTGCTGCGGCAGGTGGCCGAGCTGCTCAGTCCGCGCGCCCACGAGAAGGGGCTGGAGATCGCCTGGACGGTCGCGCCCGGCCTTCCGCCGGTGATGGCCGACGAGGGCCGGTTGCGGCAGGTGCTGCTGAACTTCACCGGCAACGCCATCAAGTTCACCGAAACCGGCGGCGTGCTGCTGTCGGCCGAGGCGGCGCCGGAAGGCCGCGTCCGCCTCGTGGTCCGCGACACCGGCCCCGGCGTGCCCGCCGCCGCCCGCGCCCGGATCTTCGAGCCCTTCGTGCATGCCGATCCGGCTCACGGCGGCATGGCGCTGAACGGTGCCGGGCTGGGCCTGGCCATCGTCCGGCGGCTGGCCGAAGCCATGCAGGGTCAGGTCGGCGTCGAGGACGCGCCCGCCGGTGGGGCCGAGTTCTGGTTCGAGGCGCCGCTGCCCGCCGCCGGCCCGGCCGTGCGCGAGCGGCCGCTGGCCCGCCGCACCGTCGGAGTCGCCTCGCCGAGCGCCGTGCTGCGCGAAGCCGCCGCCCGCCAGATCGAGGCCATGGGCGGCCGCGCCGTGGTCGCCGAGACGCTCGCCGCGCTGCTGGCGAGCGCGCCGGCCGAGGCGGTTCTGCTGATCGACAACGCGCTGGCGACGGGCCGCAAGGCCCTGCGCGCGCCGGAGGGCCGGGCCTCGCTGATCCTGCTGCGCCCCGACGAACGCGCGCGCATTCCACGCAGCCGCTCGGCCGGGTTCGCCGGCTACCTGATCAAGCCCCTTCGCGCGGCGTCGATCGCGGCCCGCGTGCTCGCCGCCTCGGGCGCCCCGACCGCCGCCGCGCGGCCCCAGGAAGACGACCGTATCGCCGAGGCGACCGCGCCGGGAGCCCGCGTCCTGCTGGCCGAGGACAACCCGATCAACGCTCTGCTGGCCCGCACCCTGCTCCAGCGAGAGGGCGCGAAGGTCGACCGCGCGGCCAGCGGCGACGAGGCGGTGGCCGCGCTTCGGGCCGCGACCTACGATCTGGTGCTGATGGACGTCCGCATGCCGGGCATGTCCGGCGTCGAGGCGGCCCGGACCGTCCGCGCGGCCGGAGTGACGACTCCGATCGTCGCCCTGACCGCCGACGCCTTCGAGGACGACCGCCACGCCTGCCTCGCGGCCGGCATGAACGACTTCCTGGTCAAGCCGCTGACCGAGACCGCCCTGCGCGCCGTCCTGACCCGCTGGGTCGGCTGGACGCCGGACGCGCGAGAGGCCAAGGTCGCCTCCTGATTTGCGGGGCGGCAGCCCCGCCAGTGATCGGGGGAAAGACCGCCATGACCACGGAAGCCGCGAGCAATCCCGAACCCGCCGTGCCGCCCGCGCCGAAGAAGGCGCACGGCTGGCGCGAGGTGGTCAGTTCGCTGCGCCAGCCCCGGGTCCTGGTGACCCTGATGCTGGGCTTCTCGTCGGGCCTGCCCTTCATGCTCACCGGCAACACGCTCGGCTTCTGGCTGCGCGAGGAGGGCATGGAGCTGGCGACGATCGGCTTCCTGACCTGGGTCGGCCTGGCCTATTCCCTGAAGTTCCTCTGGGCGCCGATCGTCGACAAGGTCGACGTGCCGATCCTGGGAAAGCTGCTCGGCCGGCGGCGCGGCTGGATGATCCTGTCGCAGATCCTGATCGGCCTCGGCCTGCTCGGCATGGCCGTCGTCGGTCCGGAGGGCAACCTCGGGACCTTCGCATTGATCGCCCTGGTGGTCGCCTTCGCTTCGGCGACCCAGGACATCGTCGTCGACGCCTGGCGGATCGAGCGCGCCGAGGACGCGGAGGACCTGGGTCTGCTCACGGCCGCCTTCCAGCTTGGCTACCGCATCGCCCTGCTGGCCACCGACGCCCTGATTCTGCTGGCGGCGGCGAAGATCGGCTGGCCGCCGTCCTACGCGCTCTACGCGCTGGGCGCGGTGATCGGCATCATCGCCACCCTTGCCGCGACCGAGCCCGCCCGGATCAAGGCCGCGCTCGACTCGGTCCAGGACTCGGGGCCGGCGCTTTGGACGCCCCGCGGCCTCTTCGACGCCATCGTTGGGCCGTTCGTCGCCTTCTTCAAACAGCACGGCCAGATGGCTCTGCTGATGCTGCTGGCAATCAGCCTCTACCGTCTGCCTGACTTCGTGATGGGGCCAATGGCCAACCCGTTCTACGTCGATCTCGGCCTGAGCAAGGAAACGGTCGGCAGCGTGCGGGCCTCGATCGGGCTGGTCGCCTCCTTCGTCGGCATCGCGCTCGGCGGCCTCAGCGCCGTCAGGCTCGGCTTCACCACGACGCTGGTGCTCGGCGCCATCCTCGGGCCGGCCTCGAACCTGGCCTTCTCGGCGCTGGCGTTCACGGACGGCAACCTGACGGCCTTCTCGGCCGCGATGGTGGTCGACAACATCGCCACCGGCTTCGCCGGCGCGGCGCTCGTCGCCTACATGTCGAGCCTGACCAGCCTTGGCTACACGGCGACCCAGTACGCCCTGCTGTCGAGCTTCTATGCGCTGCTCGGCAAGTTCCTGAAGGGCTTCTCGGGCGAAATCGTGCAGTCGCTGGAGACGACCTACGGCCTGATGCCGGCCTATGCGATCTTCTTCGCGGGCACGGCCGCGGTGGGCATTCCGGCGGTGGTGCTGTGCCTGATGCTCGGGGCGCGCATCCGGTCGCGGAAGACGGCGACGGCGGCCGCCGCCGGCTAGGTGGCCAGGCAGACGACCTGCGCCACGCGCAGGTCGCGGCGCAGGCCGTCGGCGACGCGGCCGTAGTTCTCGACATTGACCGGCTCGCCCGCCGCGAAGCCCGACGGCCTGCGACGGGAGTAGCTGAGGGCGTTGGCCATGGTCGCCGACGAGGTGGTGTAGATCCGGCCGCGACGCGGCGCCTCGGCCACCGTCACGCCGATCACCCGGCCGGCCGAGTCGAGCGCCGGCGCGCCCGAGAGGCCGGCGAGCGTGCCTTTCAGGTTGTCGGTGCGGCCGACCTCGGCCCAGACCAGCACCGGCTCGGTGCGCGCGCCGCGGCCGCGCACGACGAGGTTCTCCCGGCCCAGCAGGCGCGAGACGGCCTCACCCGGTTTTCCCTGCGGGAATCCGGTGTGGTAGCCGAGATCGCCGCGCTTGAGCTTGCTGTCGTCGACCAGCAACGGCAGCGCCGGCGCCCCGCCCTCGGTGGTGAGGACGGCCGCTTCGCCGTTGGGGTCGATCTCGACCCTGGCCGCCACGCCCCGGCCCTCGGCCACGACCAGCGCCGTCTGGCGACAACCGTCGACGACGTGACGGGCGGTCAGCCAGACGCCGGTGTCGGCGACGGAGAAGGCGGTGCCGGAGGCGGGCTTCTGTTGGCCGGGCACCTCGACGACCACGGCCGGATCGAAGGGCGACGACGGGCCCAGCGGCACGCCTTCCTCGCCGGGCACGGGCGGCGGCGGCGGCGGCGCGTCCGCGCGTTCCCGCCGACTGACCGACGCGATCAGCAGCGCCGCCACGATGGCGACGTAGACGACCCAGTCGGGAAGGCGGGGAAAATGCATGCCGGCCGGCGCCTAGCGCATGGCCGCGGCGAGGATCAGGGCGCTGCCGATCTTGGCCCCGACCAGCAGGGTCGCGGCCGATATCTCGCCGTCCTGGATCCGCTGCGGCAGGCCGTGCAGCAGCAGGTCGATGACGCGGAACACCAGCAGCTGGACGGCGATGATCATCACCCCCCAGATGGCGATCTCCAGCTTGGAGTTCGAGGCGCTGAGCGAGGCGGACAGCGGAATGGCGAGGCCGATGAGAACGCCGCCCAGCGACATGGCCGCGGCGGTGTTGCCGTCGCGGATCAGCTGGATCTCGCGATGGGGCGTCAGCAGGGCATAGATGGCGGCCCCGAGGACCAGAATGGCGAGGGTGATCCCCGCGTCGCCGAGGGCCACGGGAATGCCGGTGGCGAAGGCCTGGATCTCAGGAGACTGAAGCTGCGGAGGCATCGAGATTTCCGACAGAAGGACGCTGGCCCACGGTTAGCACGTCGCGAGGCCGCGAGGGCAAGCTTCTAGCCTTGCGCGAGCGCCGCTTCTTCCCGGCGGCGGGCGGAGGCCCGGACCTTCTCGCTCTCGCTCTTCAGCTGGCCGCAGGCGGCGAGGATGTCGCGGCCGCGCGGCGTGCGGATCGGGCTGGAGTAGCCGGCGCGGTTCAGGATCGCCGCGAAGCGCTCGATCGTGCCCCAGTCGGAGCATTCGTAGTCGGTTCCCGGCCACGGGTTAAACGGGATCAGATTGATCTTGGCCGGAATTCCCTTGAGGAGCTGCACGAGCGCGCGGGCCTCGTCGGCGCTGTCGTTGACGCCCTTCAGCATCACGTACTCGAAGGTCACGCGGCGGGCGTTGGAGATGCCGGGGTAGTTGCGGATCGCCTCCATCAGGGCGGCGATGTCGTACTTCTTGTTGATCGGCACCAGCACGTCGCGCAGCGGATCGTTGGTGGCGTGCAGGCTGATCGCCAGCATGGCCTGGGTCTTCTCGCCCAAGGCCTGGAGCTGCGGGGTCACGCCGCTGGTCGAGACGGTGATGCGCCGGCGCGAGATGCCGATGCCCTCGTTGTCGCTGATGATCTCGATGGCGTCGGAGACGTTGTCGAGATTGTAGAGCGGCTCGCCCATGCCCATGAAGACGATGTTCGAGAGCTTGCGGTCCTCGCCGTCGACCGACCACTCCTCGAGGTCGTCCTTGGCCACCTGGACCTGGGCGACGATCTCGGCGGCGGTCAGGTTGCGGACCAGCGCCTGGGTGCCGGTGTGGCAGAACGTGCAGTTCAGGGTGCAGCCCACCTGGCTCGACACGCACAGGGCGCCGACCCGGCCGACGTCGGGAATGTAGACCGCCTCGATCTCGATGCCCGGCGCGGTGCGGATCAGGTACTTTCGGGTGCCGTCGCGCGAGATCTGGCGCTCGACGATCTCCGGCCGCGCCAGGGTGAAGCGCTCCGCCAGCGCCGCCCGGGTCTCCTTGGCGACATCGGTCATCTGGTCGAAGTCGGTGACGCCCCGGAAGTGGATCCAGCGGAACAGCTGGCCGGAGCGCATCTTGGCCTTGTTCTCGGGCACCACGCCGGCGTCGACCAGGGTGGCCGCCAGCTGCTTGCGGGTCAGGCCGGCAAGGTTCACGGGGGCGACGACGGGCGTCGCGCGAGCAAGATCGAGGGTCGCGCCCAAGGCGGTACGTGTCCGGACAGGTGTGGAAGGCTGGTTCTATAACAGAAATGGGAGCCGAAGCCCAATCCGGCAACGTCGCGCGTCAGAACGCCGCCGAGACGATGTCGCCGTCGGGCGTCAGGGCCGCGCGCTTCATGCCCGCCGAGACGAACGGCATGGCGACATTGCCGTCCTTGTCGACCGCGATCAGGCCGCCCTCTCCGCCCAAGGCGCGGATCTGGGCCAGCACCGCGTCGGCGGCCGCGGCGATCCCTTCACCGCCGAACTTCATGCGATGCGCCAGCTGAACGGCGGCCGCCACGCGGATGAAATACTCGCCCTGGCCGGTGCAGCTGACCGCGACGGTGTCGTCGGCCCAGCCGCCGGCGCCGATCAGCGGAGAGTCGCCGATGCGGCCGGGCAGCTTGCCGAACACGCCGCCGGTCGAGGTCGCGGCGGCCAGCCGTCCCTCCGCGTCACGCACCACGCAGCCGACCGTGCCGTGGGCCAGCGTGCCTGGCGGGTGGTTGGACTCATCGAGACCGGCGTGGGTGAACCAGGCGGCCGGGTCGACGATGCGGGCGAGCTGGTCATGCGCCTCGGCGAAGCGGGCGGCTCCGCCCCCGGCCAGCATCACGTGCGGCGTCCAGTCCATGATCGCGCGAGCCACGGCGACCGGGCTCTCGAAGCCCTGCAAGGCGGCGACCGAGCCGGCGCGGCCCGTGCGGCCGTCCATCAGGCAGGCGTCCAGCTCGTAGGCCCCCGCGGTGTTGGGCGAGGCGCCCCGGCCGGCGACGTAGAGACCGGAGGCCTCCAGCTCGCGCACCGTCTCCTCGGCGACGTCCAGCGCCAGGGCGCCGGCCTTCAGCCGATCGCGACCGGCCTCGACCAGTTCGCGCATGTGGGCGATCTCGCGGCCGTAGTCGCGGCCCTTCTTCGCGCCGGCGCCGCCGTGCACGACGAGACTCAAACAATTGTTCGCCAAGCGAGGGCTCCGCCCTATAACGTCATCCAGGGCCCGCGATACTCCTGCGGGCCATCCAATGAAAGAGCGCGGGAGAGACGGCATGAAGGCGGTGCTGAGCAAGAGCGTGGGCGGACCCGAGACCCTGGTGATCGAGGAGCTGCCCAGCCCCGAAGCCGGTCCGGGCCAGGTCGTCCTTTCGGTGAAGGCGTGTGGCGTCAATTACCCTGACGTTCTGATCATCGAGGACAAGTACCAGTTCAAGCCGAACCGGCCGTTCGCGCCTGGTGGCGAGGTCGCCGGCGTGATCAAGAGTCTGGGCGAGGGCGTCACCCACCTGCAGGTCGGCCAGCGCGTGCTGGCCTCGACCGGCTGGGGCGGCATGGCCGAGGAAGTGGCGCTGGACGCCCATCGCGTCACCCCGATCCCCGACAGCATGCCGTTCGACGAGGCGGCGGCCTTCATGATGACCTACGGCACCAGCTGGTACGGCCTGAAGGACCGGGGCTACCTCAAGGCCGGCCAGACCCTGCTGGTGCTCGGCGCGGCCGGCGGCGTCGGCCTGGCGGCCGTGGAACTGGGCAAGGCCATGGGCGCGAAGGTGATCGCGGCCGCCTCCAGCCAGGAGAAGGTCGACCTCGCCATCGCGCGCGGCGCCGACAGCGGCGTGGTCTATCCGACCGGCCCGTTCGACAAGGACGGCCAGAAGCAGCTGGCCAACCTGTTCAAGGAAGCCTGTGGCCCGGACGGCTGGGACGTCGCCTATGACGCCGTCGGCGGCGACTACGCCGAGGCGACCATCCGCGCCGCCGGCTGGGGCGGGCGCTTCCTGGTCATCGGCTTCCCGGCCGGCATCCCGAAGGTGCCGCTGAACCTGACGCTGCTGAAGTCGTGCGACATCGTCGGCGTCTTCTGGGGCGCGGCCGTGGCGCGCGATCCCAAGGCGCACCAGGAGAACGTCCGCCAGCTGATGCAGATGTACGACGAGGGCAAGATCAAGCCGCACGTGTCGGAGACCTTCCCGCTGGACAAGGCCGGCGACGCCATCGCCCACCTCGCCAGCCGCAAGGCCATGGGCAAGGTGGTGGTGCTCCCGTAGGGGGCTTCGCCGACGGACGCCGGGCCCGGACCGCCACAGAAGCGGCCGGCCCGGCTGACCCTCGCGGGTCATGAGGAACAACAAAGGGAGGGACAGAACATGGCTGGACGTCTGGAGGGCAAGATCGCCCTGATTACCGGCGGCGCCTCGGGCATCGGCCTGGGAACCGTCGAACTGTTCGTGGCCGAAGGCGCGCATGTCGTCGCCGCCGACCTGCAGGACGACAAGGGCGTGATCCTCGAGAAGCGCTTCCCCGACAAGGTGCGCTACGTGCGCTGCGACGTGACGGTCGAGGCCGATGTGGCCAAGGCCGTGAACACCGCGGTCGAGGCGTTCGGCGGGCTCGACATCCTGTTCAACAACGCCGGCCACGGCGGCGCCTACGGCGGCGCGGCCGACATGACGGTCGAAGGCTGGGACGCGACCTTCGCCCTGCTGGTGCGCGGGCCGGTCACCGGCATGAAGCACGCCATCCCGCACATGCTGAAGCGTGGCGGCGGCTCGATCATCAACACCGCCTCGATCGCCGGTCTGCAGGCGGGCTTCGGTCCGCTGGCCTATTCCTCGGCCAAGTGCGCGGTGATCCACATGTCGCGCTGCGCGGCCGCCGAGCTGTCGCCGCAGAAAATCCGCGTCAACGCCATCTGCCCGGGCCTGATCGCCACCTCGATCTTCGGCGCCTCGATGGGGCTGTCGCGTGAAGTGGCCGACCAGATGGCCGCCCGCGTCGAGGAGATCGGTCCGAAGATCCAGCCGGTGCCCAAGGCCGGCATGCCCGAGGACATCGCCCGCGCCGCCCTCTACCTGGCCAGCGACGACTCGGTGTTCGTGACCGGCACCCACATCGTGGTCGACGGCGGCATCACCATCGGCGGACGCGGCAGCTGGGATCCGGAGGTCGGCAGCCCGATCCTCCAGGCGCTCGGCATCACGCCGGAGCAGGCCGAACAGATGCGGGTGGCCATGGCGGCCCAGAACGCCCAAAGCTGAGTGTAGTGCCCGAGGAACTTCCCCCCGTCGAAGCCCTGCCCGAGCGCCCGAAGCTCGCCCCGAACGTCCGGGGCGCGCTGTGGATGCTGGCCTCCGCCCTCGGCTTCACGGTGATGACGACCCTCATCAAGTTCCTCGGGGACGACTATCCCGCCGCGCTGCAGACCTTCTACCGTCAGGCGGCGGGCCTGATCGTGCTGCTGCCGCTGATCCTGCGGGACGTGCGCGGCGCCTTCCACGCCACGCGGCCGGGGATTCTCTTCTTCCGGTCGGCGGCGGGCACGATCGCCATGATCATGAGCTTCTACGCCTTCCAGGTGCTGCCGCTGGCCGAGGCCAACGCCCTGTCGTTCACCCGCACGCTGTGGATGGTGCCGCTGGCGCTGTTCGTGCTGCACGAGAAGATGGGGCCGATGCGGATCGCCGCCGCCTTGGCCGGCTTCGTCGGCGTGCTGGTGATGCTGCAGCCCGGCGCGCCGGGGCACGGCTTCGGCTGGGGCCAAGCGGCGGCGCTGGGCGCGGCGGCGCTGTTCGCCATGACCATCACCGGCATGAAGGTGATGACCCGCGACCACAGCCCGTTCGTGCTGCTGGTCTGGTCGGCCGTGCTGGGGCTGGTGTTCTCGATCCCGCCGGCGCTGTTCGTCTGGCGATGGCCCGAGCCGGTCGACCTGGCGCTGCTGGCGGCGATGGGGGTGTTCGGGACCATCACCCAGGGCTGCTACATCAAGGGCATGCAGATCGGCGACGCCGCCGCCATGGCCCCGATCGACTACACGCGGCTGGTGTTCACCGCGATCATCGGCTTCGCGCTGTTCAACGAGGTGCCGACCATGGCCGTGGTGGCCGGAGCGGCGATCGTCGTGGCCTCGACCCTGTTCATCACCCTGCGTGAGCAGCAGCTCGCGAAGAAGGCCCGGACCGCGGCTCAGTAGCCGCCGGACACGAACGGCCAGGCGATGCCGACCTGGGCGCCGTAGTAGAGGAACCACACCGCCCAGTGGGTGGCGTTGGACGAGCCGAACAGCTTCTCCTCGCGGAACAGGCTGATCGCCAGCACCGCGTCGGAGGCCATGAAGGCCACCGAGCCGACCATGGCGGGCCAGAACCATCCGTCGAGCAGGAAGCTGGTTCCCGCCATCACCGCGATCGCGATGACGTACAGCACCACCGCCGGCCGCAACGGCCCCAGGTGCTTCCACAGGAAGGCCAGCATGGCGACGTCCGCCAGGCCGGCGGCGACCAGCCCGCCGAGTTGAAGCGCGTTCGGCTCCAGCCCCGGATCGCGCAATTGGGTGAACAGCAGGATGTAGAACAGGTGGCCGAGCAGGAAGGCCGCCATCCCCGCCGGCAGCCAGCGCCTGGGATTTCCGGCCAGGAAGGCGTCGCCCAGGGCGCAAAGGGCCAGGCCGCCGGTCAGCTGCCACGGCGCGCCCTGCAGGATGGCGATCACCGCCAGCAGCGCGGTGGCCGTCACCTTGACCAAGGTCTTCAGCCACGACGGATCGCGCCCCGCCAACGCCAGGCCGTAGACCAGCGCCGCCAGTCCGCTCGCCCCCCAGAGCAGGTTCATCATTCCTCGCCGAGTTTCCTCAGGAACGCCTGGGCCGATTCCTTGTGTTTCGGCTTCAGGTTCTTGCCGACCACCGCCATCAGGGCGGCGAACACCGCCGCATCGTCGGTGAAGCCGAGGCCGGCGATCACGTCGGGAATCACGTCCGCCGGCATGACGAAATAGGCCAGCGCGGCCAGCATCATGCCCTTGGCCGCCGTCGGGGTTTCGGGGTCCTTGGCGCACCACCAGACCGACAGGGCGTCGGCGGCGAACGGAATCTTCGAGGCGACGCGGCGAATCTTGGGCCAGAAGCCCCGGGCCACGCGCGCCTCGTTGACCCGCACCGTCTCCGGAACGAGGGCTTTCGACGGATCAATCACCGCGTTGACGTCGGGTGACGGCTTGGATTTGGCGCTCATGGGTCTAAACCGCTCTTCGAAGTTCATTACACACAACGAACGGGGAGCCGTCCATGAAGCTTGATTCCTCCATCGCCGCCGTCGTCACGGGCGGCGCCTCCGGCCTCGGTGAAGCCACCGCCCGCGCGCTGGCCGCCAAGGGCGTGAAAGTCGCCATCTTCGACATGAACGAAACCAAGGGCGAAGCCGTTGCCGCCGAAATCGGCGGCGTCTTCTGCAAGGTCAACGTCACGTCGGACGAAGACGTCGACGCCGGCTTCGAAAAGGCCCGCGCCGCCCATGGCCAGGAGCGTCTGCTGGTCAACTGCGCCGGCACCGGCAACGCCCAGAAGACCGCGGGCCGCGACAAGGCCACCGGCGAGACCAAGCACTTCGCGCTCGACGCCTTCAACATGATCATCCAGATCAACCTGGTCGGCACCTTCCGCTGCATCGCCAAGTCGGCGAAGGGCATGCTGGACCTGGAGCCCATCGACGGCGAACGCGGCGCGATCGTCAACACCGCCTCGGTCGCGGCCGAGGACGGCCAGATGGGCCAGGCCGCCTACTCGGCGTCGAAGGGCGGCGTCGTCGGCATGACCCTGCCGATCGCGCGCGACCTCGCCAGCGAAGGCATCCGCGTCAACACCATCCTGCCGGGCATCTTCGCGACCCCGCTGATGAACGGCGCGCCGGAAGCGGTGAAGGCCGCCCTGGCTGCCTCGGTTCCGTTCCCCAAGCGCCTCGGCCTGCCGGAAGAATACGCCTCGCTGGCGCTGGAAATGCTCAGCAACGGATACTTCAACGGCGAAGACGTCCGTCTGGACGGCTCGATCCGGATGGCGCCGCGCTAAACCGCGATCCATCGACGAAAGACGAAGGGCGGCTCCTTGCGGGGGCCGCCCTTTTTCTTTGGCGGTCAGCCCGGCGTCGGGCGGACGATGGTCGGACCGAGGTTGGCCATCACTTCCCGCGCGTCGAAGGCGCGGGGGTCGCCGGCGGGCTTGGGGCCCTTGTTGACCTGGATCTCGGCCGAGGCCTCGAACTTCTCGACCGTGCGCACGTCCACGCGGTCGGCCCAGAAGGGATCGCCGTACCAGGGGTTCCAGCCCCGCCAGCCGTAGCCGGCGCCGTAGTAGCGCCAGTGAGGCCGCCAGTAGCCGTAGCCGCCGTAGGGCGCGGGATCGGTATAGGTCCGCACCTTCTTGTCGGTGTCGCGCTCGACGACGCTGAACCAGTCGTAGCCTTCCTGCACCGTCAGCTCGGCGGCGCGGTAGAGCAGGTAGCGCTCGACGGTGTCGCGCGAGGTCAGGCTGTTGCCGGCGAAGTTGACGCGGTAGCGGTCGCTTTCGATCCGCATGTCCGAGAAGCCGCCCGAGGCCTGCTGCCCCGGGATGTTCGGCTGGTATGGCGTCGCCGTCGCGCAGGCGGTCAACGCCGTCGCCGCGAGGAGCAGACCCGCGAGCGCGGTCGCCTTTATCTTCATGGTCGTTCACTCCAGCGCGGGGCCGCGCGCCGTCCTCGACGTCCAGCCCCTTGTTCGTCCCTGTCGGCACAACAGATGGCGCCCCGCGCGGGTTGCGCCAAGAGCTAGCCGCGCAGGAAGATCAGGATGGCCGCGGCGATCAGCAGCCCGCCCACCAGAAAGGCGAAGCCGCGCCGGAAGGCCGGCCTGGTCATCACGTTCGACAGCGCCGCGCCGCCCAGCCCGTAGGCGCTCATCGACAGGATGTCGAAGCTGAGCATGGCGACGGCGAACAGCACCAGCTGGGGCAGGATCGGTCGGCTCACGTCCACGAACGGCGGCAGGACCGCGGTGAAGAACAGCAGCGCCTTGGGATTGGCGATCTGGACCGAGAAGCCGTCGATCAGCGCCGACCGCTCGCCGTGCACCTTCGGCGCGTCGATGGGCCCGCCGCCGCCCTTGATGCCCGACCAGATCGACTTCAGCCCCAGCCAGGCGACATAGATCGCCCCGGCCACGGCCAGCAGGTGGAAGGCCTTGGGGAAGGCAGCCACCAGCGCGCCCAGGCCGAGCGCCGCGCCGACGAACCAGACCAGCGAGGCCAGGTTCATTCCGGCCACGCCGATCAGGGCCTGGCGCTTGCCGCGCTGCATGCCGGTGGCGATGGCGAAGATGTTGGCCGGCCCGGGGGTGATCGCCATCACCGCCATGATCGCCAGGAAGGCCGCATAGCGGGCGGGGTCGACGGGAAGCTCCATGCGGCGCCCTTTGCACCGCGTCGCAGAAATCCTCAAGGTCGTCGCAGCGATTCCGGGATGACCCGAACGCCGATCCCTGCGAAGTCGGCAGTCCCGTTGTCCTTGCCGGCCCACATGGACCCTGATTTCTGGATCTTCTTCGCTGTCGGCGTCGCCGCCCAGCTCGTCGATGGCGCGCTCGGCATGGCCTATGGGGTCGTTTCGTCGACCGTGCTGCTCGCGCTCGGGGTGCCGCCGGCCAACGCCTCGGCCAGCGTGCACGCGGCCAAGGTCTTCACCGGCGCGGCCTCGGCGGCCAGCCACATCGCCTACAGGAACGTGAACTGGCGGCTGCTCGGACTGCTGTCGGCCGGCGGGGTGGTCGGCGGAGTGCTCGGGACCTTCGTCCTCACCTCGATCGACGGCAACGTGGTCAAGCCGTGGGTCGTCGCCTGGCTCGGCCTGATGGGACTGGTGATCCTGTGGCGCGCCTGGCGGGGCACGCGGCCGCGGGTCCTGAACTGGAAACGCCCCGCGCCGCTGGGCCTGGTCGGCGGCTTCTTCGACGCCATCGGCGGCGGCGGCTGGGGTCCGGTCGTCACCTCGACCCTGATGGGCAGCGGCGCCGATCCGCGCCAGGCGATCGGCACCACCAACGCGGCGGAGTTCTTCGTCGCCAGCGCCATCTCGGCCGCCTTCGTCGGCTCGATCCTGAGCGGGCACTGGGAGGCCACCGGCCTGCGCGAGCACGTCTGGTCCGTCGGCGGCCTGATCGCCGGCGGCGTCCTGGCCGCGCCGCTGGCCGGCTGGATGACCAAGGTCCTGCCCGTCCGCGCCCTGACCTGGATCGTCGGCGTCCTGGTGACCGGCCTGGCCGTCTGGCAGGGCGTGATGCTGTTCCTGCCGAAGGTCGGCTAGGCGATCAGGATCCACACCGCCTTGCCGAGCGCGCCGAACAGCAGGACGGCGACCGACAGGGCCTGGACCATGAAGCCGATCTCGCGCTTCTTGGGATCGGCGACATAGCCGAGCGCGTAGAGCACGCGACCGACGATCCAGACCGCGCCGATGGCGGCCGTGATCACGCCCGTCGGGTCCTGCGGCCGCCAGAACAGCGCGAACAGCCACAACGACGGCAGGAAGATCGGCAGCCACTCCAGCGTGTTGGCCTGGACCCGGATATGGCGCTCCAGGACCGGGTCGCCGGTCATCTGCGGAGCCCAGATGCCGCACTTCCGGCGCGCGCCTCCGACCCGCATGATCATCCAGAAGTAGGTGAGCAGCGCCAGCAGCGTAACGATGGCGACATAGGCGTGAGCCTGCATGGAAACGTCCTCTTTGCCGGACGGTCCGCGCCGTCCTCCCCTTGGCCAGGACCCTGTCATGCTTCGCCCCGGATCGGAACTCCACCGGCCAGCAGGGGTTTAGCGGAACAGGGGAAGCAACGAGGATCGGAGGACGGCCATGCGCGTGACGTCGGAAGCCATCACCGACATCGAGTACGAGGACGAGCACGGCAAGCTGTACGTGCGCTTCCATGACGGGGATCGCTACGTCTACGTCGGCGTCCCCGGCGAGGTGCACCGGAGCTTCCTGGACGCGGACTCCAAGGGCGGTTTCTTCGCCGAGGAAATCCGCGACGTGTACCCCTACAACAAGCTCGACTCCTGACTTAGGCTCCCCGCCGAACCCTTCGGCTGGACCTCCCATGAAACGCTTCGTGCTGGCGCTCGCGCTGCTTCTGGCCCCGACGGCGGCTGTCGCCGCGCCCTATGCGGTCGAGGCGGGAAAGACCTGCGACGGCTGGCCCCGTGCGCCGATCGGTATGGCGCCGGGCTTCTGCGCGGGCGTCGTGGTCGCCCCGCCGCCGGGGCGGGGACTGTCGATCCGGACGCTGCGCATGCCCCGCACGCTGGTCCAACTGAAGGACGGCGACTGGATCGTCGTCGACCTGGGCGGCTGGGACCCGGAGAAGGGCTCGGTCTGGCGGATGAAGGCCGAGCGCGGCAAGGCGCCGGCGCTGACCCCGCTGCTGCGCAGGCTGACCATGCCGCACGGCCTGGGCATCGGCCCCGACGGCCGGGTCTACATCGGCGAGATGAGCCGGATCATCCGCTTCGACCCCGACGCGACCGATCCAGCGACGACCGTCGAAGTGGTCGTCTCCGGCCTGCCGGACAACCGGCTGCACGACAACCGCCACCCGTTGTCCAACTTCATCTTCGACAAGGACTGGAGCCTGCTGGTCAATGTCGGCGCGCCCAGCGACCAGTGCGCGGTCAAGGGCAAGCCGATCGCCGTCCCCTGCCCCGAGCGCGAGGGGCCGGACGCCAAGGCCGGCGTGCGACGCTATCGCTATCTCGGCGATGGACGGTGGGACGCCAGGTTCGAGCTGTACTCGAAAGGCCTGCGCAACAGCCTGGCGCTGGCGCGGACGCCGGCCGGGACGATCCTGCAGGCCGAGAACAGCTACGACTTCTCACCCGCCGCCGACGCGCCGTTCGAGGAGCTGAATCTGCTGCGGCCCGGCGCCGACTTCGGCTGGCCCTACTGCTTCGACATGACGGCGACGACGGCGGTCTGGAAGGGGATGACGCCGCTCGACTGCCGCTCGCCGGCCCATGCCAGGCCAGCGCTGCTGCTGCCGCCGCACGCGGCCCCGCTGGGCATGACCGTCTACGACGGCGAGATGTTCCCGGCGCTGAAGGGCCGGCTGCTGGTCAGCTACCACGGCTATCGCGCCACGGGCGGCCGGGTGGTGGCGTTCGAGCTGGACCGTGAAGGGCTGCCGGTGGCGAAGACCGGGGCGCGGTGGCTGTCCTACGGTTCGGCGCCCCGGCCCTACGCCGGGCCGGGCGCGGAGCCGCTGGAGCTGACCCCGGGCTGGAACGCGCTCGCCGGCAAACGCCCGATGGGCGCGCCGGTCGGGCTGGCCGTGGCGAGCGACGGCGCGATCTGGGTCGCCGACGACCGCAACGGGCATGTGCTTCGGATCGCGGCGGACCGGCCCTAGCCGCGCTTGTCCCGCTTGGCCAGCACGCGCAGACGCAGGGCGTTGAGCTTGATGAAGCCGCCGGCGTCGCGGTGGTCGTAGGCGACCTTGCCCTCCTCGAAGGTGACGAGGTCCTGATCGTACAGGCTGTAGGGGCTGGTGCGGCCGATGACGGTGACGTTGCCCTTGTAGAGCTTCACCCGCACCTGGCCGGCGACGTTCTTCTGGCTGTAGTCGATGGCCGCCTGCAGCATCTCGCGCTCGGGCGCGAACCAGAAGCCGTTGTAGACCAGCGATGCGTACTTCGGCATCAGCTCGTCCTTCAGGTGCATGGCCCCGCGGTCGAGCGTGATCGACTCGATGCCGCGGTGGGCGGCCAGCAGGATCGTGCCGCCCGGGGTCTCGTAGACGCCGCGCGACTTCATGCCGACGAAGCGGTTCTCGACCAGGTCGAGGCGGCCGATGCCGTTGTCGCGGCCCAGCTCGTTCAGCTTCGTCAGCAGGGCGGCCGGCGACAGCTTGACGCCGTCGACGGCGACCGGGTCGCCGTTCTCGAAGTCGATGGTGATGACGGTCGGCTTGTCCGGCGCATCCTCGGGCGCGATCGTGCGCATGTGGACGAACTCGGGCGCCTCGACGGCCGGATCCTCGAGGACCTTACCTTCCGAGGAGCTGTGCAGCAGGTTGGCGTCGACGCTGAACGGCGCCTCGCCGCGCTTGTCCTTGGTGATCTGGATCTGGTGCTGCTCGGCGAACTCCAGCAGCGCCTCGCGGGACTTGAAGTCCCACTCGCGCCAGGGGGCGATCACGGTGATGTCGGGCTCCAGGCCGTAGTAGCCGAGCTCGAAGCGGACCTGGTCGTTGCCCTTGCCGGTGGCGCCGTGGCTGACGGCGTCCGCGCCCATCTTGCGGGCGATCTCGATCTGCTTCTTGGCGATCAGCGGGCGGGCGATCGAGGTCCCGAGCAGGTACTGGCCCTCGTAGACCGTGTTGGCGCGGAACATCGGGAACACGAAGTCGCGCACGAACTCCTCGCGCACGTCCTCGATGAAGATGTTCTCGGGCTTCACGCCGGCGGCCAGCGCCTTGGCGCGCGCCGGCTCGATTTCCTCGCCCTGGCCCAGGTCGGCGGTGAAGGTGATGACCTCCGCGCCGTATTCGGTCTGCAGCCACTTGAGGATGATCGAGGTGTCGAGGCCGCCGGAGTAGGCGAGGACGACCTTCTTGACGGACTTCTTGTCGGACACGGGCGGGCTTCCCTGGCGCGGGGTGGATAAAGTCGCGGGCGTTCAACGGCGTTCCGGGGCCGGGGTCAACCCCCGGAGGGAGCGAAACGGAACCGACCGACGTTCGTCGCCGCCGGCAGCGGCTCCAGCCGGGCGCCCGCGCCGATGTTGTGCACCACCCGGGGCGAGGCCGAGGCCGGCCCGTCCTGCGCCGCGACGACGATATGGGGCAGGTTTCCGGGCAGCCGCTGGGTCACCAGGTCGCCGGCCTTCCAGACGCCTTCCAGCGGCAGGGCGGCGCCCCGCCGGCGCAGGAAGGTCTCCAGGTTCGGCACCCGCCGGTGGTCGATGTTGCGGTCCGGAGCGCGCAGGCCCCAGGTCTTCGGATAGGCCGCGAAGCTCCGGGCCATGTCCTCGTGCACCAGCGTCTGCAGGTCGAGCCCGAAGGCGGTGCGGTAGGCGCGGATCACGACGTCGGTGCAGACTCCGCGGTCGTCCGGCACGTCGCCGCCGGGATAGGCGAGGCGGACGTAGGCGGGATCGTAGAGCACCGTGCGGCCGACCTGCCCCCGGGCGGCGGCGACCAGCCGGGCGGGCCAGTCGGGCGTCGCCGAGGCGGCGCACGGCAGCGCGATCAGGGGCACGGCGGCGAGCAGGGCGCGGCGGTCGATCATGCCGCCATCGAGACGGCCGGTTTGCGGCCTTATCGGGGCGGCTTGAGGCCGTTCTCGGCTTCCAGGAACTGGAGCGCCTTCTGGACGCGGCCCAGATGCAGCAGCGCCAGCACCGGCGCCAGGGTGGCCCGCACGCCGAGGCCGATCACCGCGCCGACCAGGTCGAGGTTCGGCGACCGGCTGACGATCTGGAGCCAGGCGCCGAGCAGGAAGGCGACCACCGGCAGGGTCAGCAGGGCCGCCCATCGCGGCGCGCGACGGGTGACCGCCGGGCCGCTCCACAGCACCGGCACCCCGGCGTCGGCGGGAATGCGCCGCCAGGCGGCCAGGGTGTAGGAGGCCATGAGGGCCAGGGCGAGAATCCAGAAGATGTCGCCCGCGATGGAAAGTCCGTGGATCATTCGGGCCTACACCGTGACCTGCGCGCCGAGCTCCACCACCCGGCCCGGGGGGATCTTGAAGAAGTCGGTCGGGTTGGCGGCGTTGCGCATCAGGAAGATGAACAGCTTGTCCTGCCAGAGCGGCATGCCGCTGTGCGCCGAGGCGATCACCGACCGGCGGCCGAGGAAGAAGCTGGTCGCCATGATGTCGAACTTCAGCCCCTGCTTGCGGCAGACCGCCAGCGCCTTGGGCACGTTCGGGCTCTCCATGAAGCCGTAGGTGATGGTCAGCTTCTTGAAGTCGTCGTTGACCGGCTCGATCTTGACCCGCTCGCTGTCGGGCACGCGCGGCGTCTCGGCGGTGCGGACGGTGGCGATGACGTTCTTCTCGTGCAGCACCTTGTTGTGCTTGAGATTGTGCATGAGGGCGACCGGGGTCATGTCCGGGTCGCTGGTCAGGAAGATCGCCGTGCCGGGCGCGCGGTGCGGCGCGCGGGCCTTGAGGATGTCGATCAGGTCGACGAGCGGGACGGAGTCGCGCCGCGTCTTCTCGGTCAGGATCTGGGCGCCGCGCGTCCAGGTCCACATGATCAGCACCAGAAGGGCGCCGAACACCAGCGGCATCCAGGCCCCGTCGGGAATCTTCAGCAGGTTCGAGGAGATGAAGGTCAGGTCCAGCGCTACCATCGGCAGCAGGACCGCCAGCGTCGCCGGCCAGCTCCATTTCCACAGCGCCTTGACGATGACGAAGGCCAGCAGGGTGTCGACGAACATCGAGCCGGTGACCGCGATGCCGTAGGCCGAGGCCAGGGCGCTGGAGGTCTGGAAGCTGAACAGCAGCACCAGAACGCCGACCAGCAGCATGGTGTTGACCTGCGGCACGAAGATCTGGCCGGCCTGGGTCTCGCTGGTGCGGCGGATGTCGATACGCGGCAACAGGCCCAGCTGCACGGCCTGCTGGGTGACCGAGAAGGCGCCGGTGATCACCGCCTGGCTGGCGATGACGGTGGCGCAGGCCCCCAGGATCAGGATCGGCCAGTAGGCGAACTGCGGGACCATGTCCCAGAACGGATTCTCGCGGGTCTCGGGGTGGGCGAGGATCATCGCGCCCTGGCCGAGGTAGTTCAGGATCAGGCAGGGGAAGATCACCACCAGCCAGGAGGCGCGGATCGGCTTCTTCCCGAAGTGGCCCATGTCCGCGTAGAGCGCCTCGGCCCCGGTCACGGCCAGGAAGACGCTGCCCAGGATGACGAAGCCGAGGAAGCCGTTCTCGACCAGGAAGCGAACGCCGAAATAGGGGTTCAGGGCCCAGAAGATCGACCGGCCGCTGCTGTGCGCCACGTCCTGGACCAGATGGTACAGGCCCAGCGCGCCGAGCACGAAGAACCACAGCAGGGTGATCGGACCGAAGAAGGCCGCGACCCGGTGGGTGCCGCGCGACTGGACGGCGAACAGGGCGATCAGGATGCCGGCCGAAATCGGCAGGATGAAGGGATCGACGCGGGTTCCCATGCCCGGCGCGTCCTTCAGGCCTTCCATGGCCGAGAGCACCGAGATGGCCGGCGTGATGATGCCGTCGCCGTAGAACAGCGCCGCGCCGACCACACCGAGGAAGAACACCGTCGCCGACCGCTTGCCGGTCGACTTGGTCAGTGTCCGCCGGGCCAGGGCCATCAGCGCCAGCGTACCGCCCTCGCCCTTGTTGTCGGCCCGCATCAGAAGGACGACGTACTTGACGGTGACGACCAGCATCAGCGCCCAGATCACCAGCGAGACGACGCCCAGCACCGAAAGCTCGGTCGCCACGGTCGAGCGGGTGTGGTGCAGCGCCTCGCGCATCGCGTAGAGCGGGCTGGTGCCGATGTCGCCGAACACGACGCCGATCGAGCCGAGCGCCAGGGCCCAGAAGCCCTGCGCCTTATGGCCATCGCCATGCTGTGTGGGAGCGGGTACGGCGCCGCCCTGGTCGGCGGCGGGTGCGTCGGGGGCCTCGGAAGCCATCAAATCCCTCCGGGAGGGTCGCGGAGAGGTCCGCGCCGTAGTCCCCAAGCGAGTGCGGCGGGCGCGATACACCCAATCCCGGCCGCATTCAATCAGGCGCTCGCATAACACCTGTCTTCGAATTTAATAGCGCCGGGGCCTCGTCGTTCCTACCTTTCGCTGGATCATGTCCGACAGCCAGAAGTTTCCAGTCGCCGCGCACGCCCTCGCCTACCTTGCCCACAAGGAGGCGATGGATGCCGAGCGCGCGGTTTCCAGCGCCCAGCTGGCGGCCTCCATGCCGACCAATCCGGTCGTTGTGCGCCGGGTCACCGCGATGCTGGCGCGGGCCGGACTCATCGACACGCGGGCCGGGGCCGGCGGCGGCGCCTGGCTGAAGAAGGCCCCGGGCGACATCCGCCTGGACGTCGTTCTGAAGGCGGTCGGCGGCTGCACCCACCTGGGCGTCCCGCCGGCGGGGGCCAAGGGCTGCCCGGTCGGCGAGCGAATCCCCGAGGCCGTGCAGGCGGCCATCACCGCCGCCGACCTCGCCGCCCACGAGCGGCTGGCCCGCATCACCGTCGCCGACCTGCTCGAAACGGCGCTCGAGAAGCTCTGAGCTTGAACGGGTTGGCGGCGCACGCCACTCTCGGCGACCTGTCCAACGAGAGGTCCGCATGGCCCGCCGCCTTGCGCTGGTGACCGGCGCTTCCGCCGGGATCGGCGCCGCCTTCGCCCGCATCTACGCCAGCCACGGCTACGACGTGGCCCTGACCGCGCGTCGCGCCGAACGGCTGGAGAGCCTGGCCGGCGAAATCCGGCTGCGCTTCGGCGTCGAGGCCCTGGCGGTCAGCGCCGACCTGGTCGACCCGGACGCCCCCCAGACCCTGCTGAACGAGCTGTCGGCCCACGGCCGCACCGTCGACGCCCTGATCAACAACGCCGGCTACGGCCTGCCGGGCGCCTATGCCGAGACCCGCTGGGCCGACCAGCGCGACATGCTGCAGGTGATGCTGACCGCGCCGAGCGAGCTGATCCACCGCGCGCTGCCCGGGATGATCGAGCGGAAGTTCGGCCGCATCGTCAACGTCGCCTCGCTGGCGGGCCTGGTCCCCGGCGCCGCCGGCCACACCCAGTACGCGGCGATCAAGAGCTATCTGGTGAAGCTGTCACAGAGCCTCCACCTGGAGAACCTGGCGACCGGGGTGCACGTCAGCGCCCTGTGCCCGGGCTTCACCTTCTCGGAATTCCACGACGTCAACGCCACCCGGGCGCAGATCAGCCAGTCGACGCCCGAATGGCTGTGGCTGGGCGCGGACGAGGTCGCCGCCGCCGGCTACGAGGCCGCCGAGGCCAACCGTCCGGTCTGCGTCACCGGCGTGCCGAACAAGGCCATCGCCGCCGTCGCCAAGCTGCTGCCGGACGACTGGGGCCTGGCCCTGATGGCCAGCCAGGGCAGCCGGTTCCGTAAGGTTTAGGCGGCCGGCGCGCCGCGGGCGCGTGTCGAACCGCGCAACGCCCTACTTGTTGGCCGAGTAGGGCGTCACGACGTCCTTCTTGATGATCACCGTGCGCGCGGTGTCAGCGATGCCGATGATCACGAACTGCACCGCCATGGCGCAGAGGATCAGACCCAGCACCCGCACGATGATGGTCAGGCCGATGCGGCCCAGAAGCTTGCTGATCACGGGGGTCAGCCAGAAGCACAGCATGGTCACCACGCTGATCGCCGCCATCACCCCGATACCGACGGCCATGCCCTTAAGCCCGAACTGCTTGGCCTCGCTGGCGAAGATGACCACGCTGGAGATCGCGCCCGGACCGATCAGCAGCGGCATGGCGAACGGCACCACCAGCCGCTCGAAGCGGCGACGGGCATAGGCGCGCGGGGCCTCGGTCTCGGCGCCCTCGGCGGCGTCGGCGAACATGGCGGTGAAGTCGTCCCGCGCCATCTCCAGCCCCATCAGGAACAGGATCACCCCGCCGGCGATGCGGAAGGCCGGCAGCGAGATGCCGAAGAACTCCAGCAACGCCAGGCCGCTGAAGAAGAAGAAGGTCATGAACACGAAGGCGAACAGCGAGACGTAGACCGCCACCCAGCGGCGGCCCGCGGCCACGGCGCCGGCCGTCGCCGCGGCGAACACCGGCACGTTGCCAATCGGATCGAGCAGCGCGAACAGGGCGACGAAGAAGTTGACGGCGTATTCGGTGAGGTTCATGGACGGCTCTTAGCCCAAATCGACGCCGTCCGCGCCACCCGAGCGCCGGGAGAACCCATGTCCGCAGATCCGCGCCTGATCATTCCGCTCGACCTCCCCAGCCGCGCCGAAGCGGAGGCGATGGTCGAGCAGCTTGGCGACAGCGTCAACTTCTACAAGATCGGCCTGCAGATGCTGGCGGTCGGCGGCATGGACATGGCCCGTGACCTCAAGCAGCGCGGCCGGCAGGTGTTCCTGGACTGGAAGCTGCACGACATCGGCGCGACCGTGGAAAAGGCGACCGCCGCCATCGTCGGCACGGGGGCCTGCGACCTGCTGACCGTCCACGCCCAGCCTCAGGTGCTGGCCGCCGCCGTGAAGGGCCGGGGCGGCGTGACCTCGGCCAGGATTCTGGGCGTCACCGTGCTGACCAGCCTGAGCGGCCAGGACCTGGCCGAGATCGGCTACGGCATGGGCGTGGAGCAGCTGGTCGAGCGCCGCATCCGCCAGGTGATCGACGCCGGCGCCGACGGCGTGGTCGCCAGCCCGCACGAGGCGGCCCTGGCGCGCAGGATCGGCGGGCCCGACTTCCTGGTGGTGACGCCGGGCGTGCGTCCGGACTGGGCCGGCAAGGACGACCAGGCCCGCGCCGCGACCCCGGCGGAAGCCCTGGCCAACGGCGCCAGCCACCTGGTCTGCGGCCGTCCGATCACCGCCGCCGCCGACCCGCGCGAAGCGGCGCTGCGCATCGCCGAGGAGATGTCCAGGGTTCCGCTGGCGGCCTGACGCCGGACGCCGCCCGCGTCGGGCGCGAGGCTGACGGCCACCCGGGTTCTACAGCGTTTCCACCGTCAGCGATCCGTTGGTGTAGACGCAGATCTCGGCCGCGATGGCCATGGCGCGGCGGGCGACTTCCTCCGCGGAGAAGTCGGTATTCTCGGCCAGGGCGCGAGCGGCGGCGAGGGCGTAGTTGCCGCCCGAGCCGATCGCGGCCACACCGGTCTCCGGCTCCAGCACGTCGCCGACGCCGGTGACGGTGTAGATGTTGTCAGCGTCGGCCACGAGCAGCATCGCCTCCAGCCGGCGCAGGTAGCGGTCGGTCCGCCAGTCCTTGGCCAGCTCCACACAGGCCCGGGCCAGCTGGCCGGGGAACTGCTCCAGCTTGGCCTCCAGCCGCTCGATCAGGGTGAAGGCGTCGGCGGTGGCGCCCGCGAAGCCCGCGATCACCTTGCCGCCGGCCAGGGTGCGGACCTTTCGGGCGTTGCCCTTGACCACGGTCTGGCCCATGGAGACCTGGCCGTCGCCGGCCACCACGGTCTTGCCGTTCTTGCGCACCGCCAGGATGGTGGTGCCGTGCCAGTCGGGGAAGTTCGTCGCGTTCTGCATGGCTTGCGATGTGGCGGCGCGAGGGTTTGAGGTCAAGCGCATGGCGTTTTCTGACAGCGAGGTCGAACGGTACGCCCGCCATCTGGTGCTGCGCGAGATCGGCGGTCCGGGACAGCAGAAGCTGAAGGCCGCCAGCGTGCTGATGGTCGGCGCCGGAGGGCTCGGCGCGCCGGCGGCTCTGTACCTGGCGGCGGCGGGCGTGGGTCGCGTCGGCCTGGCGGACCCCGATACGGCGGCCCTCTCCAACCTTCAGCGCCAGGTGATCTACGCCACCGCCGACGTCGGCCGGCCCAAGGTCGAGGCGGCCGCTGAACATCTCCGCGCCCTCAATCCCGAGATCGTCGTCGAGACCCATCCGGTGGCGGTGACACCGGACAACGCGGCCGCGCTGGTCGCCGGCTACGACCTGGTGCTCGACGGCACCGACGACTTCGCCACCCGCTTCGCCGTCTCCGACGCCTGCTTGCACAACGGCAAGACCCTGGTCAGCGGCGCCATCGCCCGCTGGACCGGCCAGGTCGGCGTCTTCTCCGGCAAGCCCTGCTATCGCTGCCTGGTGCCGGAGGTCCCCCCGGAGGCGGAGACCTGCGTCTCGGTCGGCGTCATCGGCGCGCTCGGCGGGGTGATCGGCTCGATGATGGCGCTGGAGGCCGTGAAGCTCATCGCCGGCGCCGGCGAGCCGCTGTCCGGCCGGCTGCTGATCTACGACGCCCTGGCCGCCGAGACCCGCACGGTCCGCATCGGAGCTGACCCCGACTGCCCGGCCTGCGCCGCCGCTTGACCGAGCGGCGGTAGCGGCGTCTCAATCCCCGGCAACAAACAAAGGCAGGGGGAAAGCCGATGAAGACGCTGGTTCGGGTCCTGGTCGGACTCGTGGTGCTCGTGGCCGTGGTGCTGGTGGGCGGCTGGCTGATGCTGCGGCGGCCGGACGTTCCCTACGCCACGCTCGAGGCCAAATACGCCAACGCCGCCTCGCAGTATGTGACCCTGAGCGACGGCGTTCGCGTCCACTACCGCGACCAGGGGAAGCGCGACGGGCCGGTGCTGGTCATGGTTCACGGCTTCTCGGCCAACCTCGAGACCTGGGAACCCTGGGTCCAGCGGCTCGGGTCGGAGTACCGCATCATCTCGCTCGACCTGCCCGGCCACGGCCTGACCCGCGCGCCGGAGGGCTACACGCTCAAGCGCACCGGCTTCGTCGACATCGTCGACGAGACCACCCGCAAGCTCGGCCTGACCAGGTTCGTGCTGATCGGCAACTCGATGGGCGGCGGGGTGACCTGGAACTACGCCCTCGTCCATCCCGACCGCGTGCAGGGCATCGTGCTCGTCGACGCCGCCGGCTGGCCGCGCGACGGGGACGCGAAGGACGACGGGCCGGTGGCCTTCAAGATCCTGCGCAATCCGGTCGGCCGCGCCCTGGTCCGCGACCTGGACGCCAGCGCCATGACCCGAGCCGGTCTGCGCGACGCCTTCGAGCCCCAGCCCGACCTGGCCACGCCCGAGATGGTCGCCCGCTATGTCGAGATGGCCCGCGCGCCCGGCCACAAGGACATCATCCTGGGCCTGATGAGCGGCTTCGACCCGGCCGACGCGGCCACGAAGGAAAAGCTGGCGGCGATCAAGGTCCCGACGCTGGTGATGCACGGCGACACCGACAAGCTGATCCCGGTCGACGCGGCGGCGAAGTTCGGCGACGCCATCCCCGGCTCGACGGTGATCATCTACGAGAAGACCGGCCACATTCCGATGGAGCAGGTCGCCGACAAATCCGCCGCCGACCTCGACGCCTGGCTCAAGGCGAAGGTGTTTGTCGCGAAGCCGTGAGGTGCGGCGGGGACATGTTCCGGCGTAGCCGGTACGTGTCCCCCTACAGCATCGACGGAATGACGCGGTCGGGCGGGCGGTGGCCGTCCATGAAGGTCTTGATGTTGACGATGACCTTCTCGCCCATGTCGATGCGGCCCTCGACCGTGGCCGAGCCCATGTGGGGCAGCAGCACGACGTTGGGCAGCTTGAGCAGCTTGGGGTTCACCGCCGGCTCGTGCTCGTAGACGTCCAGGCCGGCGCCGCCGATCTCGCCGCGCGCCAGCATGTTGGCCAGGGCGCCTTCGTCGATGATCTCGCCACGGGCGGTGTTCACCACCACCGCATGCGGCTGCAGCAGCTTCAGCCGCCGGGCGGACAGCAGATGGTAGGTGGCCGGGGTGTGCGGGCAGTTGACCGAGACGATGTCCATCCGGGCCAGCATCTGGTCGAGGCTCTCCCAGTAGGTCGCGCCCAGCTCCTCGGCCACGCGCGGGCTGACCGGCTTGCGGTTGTGATAGTGGATCGACAAGCCGAAGGCCGCGCCGCGGCGCGCCAGGGCCTGGCCGATGCGGCCCATGCCGATGATGCCCAGCCGCTTGCCCCACAGGCGGCGGCCCAGCATCCAGGTCGGCGACCAGCCGTTGAAGCCGCCGTTCTGCACCACGTTGGCGCCCTCGACCACGCGGCGGGTCGAGGCCATGATCAGGCTCATGGTCAGGTCGGCGGTGTCCTCGGTCAGGACGCCGGGGGTGTTGGTGACGATCACGCCGCGCTGGTTGGCGGTGGCGACGTCGATGTTGTCGACCCCGGCCCCGAAGTTGGCGATCAGCTTCAGCCGCTCGCCGGCCCGAGACAGCAGACGGCCGTCCAGGCGGTCGGTGATGGTCGGGACCAGCACGTCGCAGCGGCTCATGGCGTCGACCAGCTGATCGGGCGACATGGGGGTGTCGTCGACGTTCAGTTCGGTGTCGAACAGCTCCCGCATCCTGGTCTCGACCGGATCGGGCTGCTTGCGCGTGACGATGACTTTCGGCTTCTTGGCGGCCATGGACGCTTTCGGTGCGGACGTTGGGCCCCTAAAGGGGTCGTCGAACCCTTAGCAAAGGCGTGCCGGGGGGCCAAGGGAAGGCGATACGGTGACACGTTCAGAAATGCTGGCGCCGACAAAGGCGGCGACGCTGCTCGCGGCGCTGGCGTTGGCGTTCGTGGCGGCCGGTTGCAACCGGCAGGGGCAGGAGGAATGCGATACGCCCTCCCGCCTGCCGGTGCCACGCTTTACCTCGCTCGAGAACAACGAAATGAACGCCCGCAACGGTCCGGGCGAGGATCACCGCATCCTCTGGACCTGGCACGCCAAGGGAATGCCGGTCGAGGTGATCGCCGAAACCAGCGACTGGCGGCGGGTCCGCGGGCCCGATGGCGTGCCGGCCTGGGTGCACAAGCGCGGCCTCAGCGGCGATCTGACCGTCATGCGGATCAAGCCGGGGCAGGTCGCGATGCTGTCGGCGCCGAAGGACGACGCCAGGGTCGTGGCCTGGCTGAAGCCCAACGCGGTGGCCGTTCTGGAAAAGTCCGAAGGCGACTGGCGAGAGCTCAAGGCGGGCGGCCGCAAGGGCTGGGTGAGGGCGTCGGAGGTCTGGGGCGCGGGGGCGCCGACCCCCTGTCTGCCGCGCGAACGTTGAGACGCACGGCCTTAAGTGCTACCCCCTCGCGAAATTTCCGGCCGTGGAGACCCGCGGCGACAGATCGGTGAGTCATGAGCGGCCAGTCCAGCTACAGCTACGAGGACCTTCTCGCCTGCGGACGTGGGGAGATGTTCGGCCCGGGCAACGCCCAGCTGCCCCTCCCTCCGATGCTGATGTTCGACCGCATCACCAGCATCACCGCCGACGGCGGCCAGTTCGGCAAGGGCGAGGTCGTCGCCGAGCTCGATATCCATCCGGACCTCTGGTTCTTCGCCTGCCACTTCCAGGGCGATCCGGTGATGCCGGGCTGCCTGGGCCTGGACGCCATGTGGCAGATGGTCGGCTTCTACCTCGGCTGGATCGGCGGCCCCGGCCGCGGTCGCGCCCTGGGCGTGGGCGAGGTCAAGTTCACCGGCGAGATCACGCCGGAGACCACGAAGGTCACCTATCGCGTCGAACTGAAGCGGGTGATCAACCGCAAGCTCGTCCTCGGGATCGGCGACGGGGTGGTGGAAGCCGACGGGAAGGTTATCTACGAGGCCAAGGACCTCCGCGTCGGACTGTACGTTCGCTAGATCGGGCGGAAAGACCCGCAAGCGCACGGACCACGCTCCCCGACGGAGCGTGGGTCGGGGGAAGACATAAGGAGCTAGCATGCGGCGCGTCGCCGTCACCGGTATCGGTATCGTCTCTTCGATCGGCTCGAACGCCGACGAAGTCACCGCCTCTCTCCGCGAGGCCAGGTCGGGCATCAGGTTCAGCCAGCAGTACGCGGACCTCAACT
>JBIICO010000200.1:0-6470 GCA_044238855.1 Caulobacter sp. | reverse complement strand
CGCTGATGTACATGTTCACCAACAACAACGCCGTCCTGGGCACGCGGACGGTCGGCGGGCAGGGCGGGACCTTCACCATCGTCGGACCGGGCCAGGCCGGCGGCGGGCCGGGGACGGTCCGTTCCGCGACGCCGCATGCCTGGTTGCTGCTGCGCCTGCTGACCGACGGCGGCGATGACCTGCCGGTCACCCATGCGCTGCAGGACCGGTTCAGCCTGACCGGCCCGGCCGGCGCGCCGCCGCCCGCCCACGCACCGCGCGAGGCGGCGCCGGCGGACTACTTCGCCTCGCTGACGACGCTGCTGGAGGCCGATCCGCCACCGGCCACCGACCTGCGCATGCTGGCCGGGCTGAAGACGCTGAAGACCGACAGCCCGCAGGTCGCCGCCGGCGTTCAGCAGGCGCGGGCGATCGCCCAGATGGCCAAGGGGCGTCAGGCCTACGTCCAGGGCTGGAGCTACACCCGGCCGAACCTCGGCGACTACGACCAGGACTACCTATACCGCGCCATCATCGCCCTGCTGGGCCTGGGCGCATTGCCGGTGGCGGAGGCGATGTACATGCGGGCCGAGGGCGACAGCGGCGGGCTGTTCAGGGGCGACGACCTCTACCGCCTCAGCCTGCCGGCCCGGATGCCGCTCGACTCCTTCTGGTCGCTGTCGATGTACGAGGTCGTCGACGACGGCCAGCAGTTCTTCACCGCCAACCCGCTGAACCGCTATTCGATCGGCGACCGCACCCGCGGGCTGAAGCGGAACGCGGACGGGTCGGTCGACCTGTGGATCGGCCGCGCCGACCCCGGCGGCGAACGCAGCGCCAACTGGTTGCCCGCGCCGAAGGCCGGACCGTTCTCGCTGACCATGCGCACCTACCTGCCGCGCGCCGAGCTGCTGGACGGCCGCTGGCGTCTGCCCGCCATCGAGAAGGCCTGACCGACATGAGCGACCTCCGCACCGCCGCCCGCGAGGCCTGGCTCTACGCCCTGCCGCTGATCGAGATCGCCGCCGTGCGCAGCGTCGGCCTGCTGGTCGGGACCCAGCCCAACACCTTCGGCATGATGCGCAAGCTGGCCGACCACCGGGCCCGGGCTGTCACCACGCCCAACAACGACACGCTCTACGCCACGGCGCAGCTGGATCTGTCGAACGGGCCGGTGACGCTGACCGTGCCGCCGTCCGGCGATCGCTACGTGTCGCTGCAGCTGATGGACGCGTATTCCAACAGCTTCTGCCTGCTGGGCACGCGTACGACCGGCAACGGCGGCGGGGTCTACACCCTTGTCGGGCCGGAGGCGGCGGCCGAAGGGCGCAATGTCGTCCGCTCACCGACGCGGCATGTCTGGGCGCTGGCCAGGATCCTGGTCGAGGGGCCGCATGACTTCGAGGCGGCGCAGAAGGTCCAGACCGGCTTTTCCGCGCAGGGCCCCGAGGTCCCGCCGTTCGGCCAGTACGCCCGTCGCGGCGACAGCTGGCAGGACTATTTCGCCGCGGCCGACGCCCTGATGGCGCTGAACCCGCCGCCGGTGACCGACGGGGCGCTGCTTGAGAAGATCGCGCCGCTGGGGCTGGGGGAGGGACGGTTCGACGCGTCCCGCTTCAGCGAGGCCGATCAGGCGGAGATCGCGGACGGCGTCCAGGCGGCCAAGGCCTCGGTTCGGGGCGGCGGGGGGCTGTCGGGCAATGCCTTCATCGAGGGGTGGGCCTATCCGGCGAGCAATCTCGGCGATTTCCGCCAGGACTACGACTTCCGCGCCGTTGTGGCGCTGGGCGGGCTGGCGGCGCTGCCGCTGGTCGAGGCGACCTACCTGCGGGCCGGCGCGCCGGGCGGCGGCGGGGCGTTCGATGGGCTGAAGACCTGGCGGCTTCATATCCCGGCCGACAGGGCGATCCCGGTGAACAGCTTCTGGTCGCTGTCGATGTACGAGATCACGCCCGAGCGGCAGTTCTTCTTCACCGACAATCCGCTCGGCCGCTACGCCATCGGCGACCGCACGCCGGGGCTGAAGTGGAACGACGACGGCTCGCTGGACCTCTGGATGGGTCACGAGAACCCGGGTCCTGACCGCGAGAGCAACTGGCTTCCCGCGCCGGCCGGGCCGTTCGCGCTGTTCATGCGCGGCTACCTGCCGAAACCCGAACTGCTGGACGGTCGCTACCGCCTGCCGCCGGTGGTGGAGGTCTGATCCTTGACCGGGGACATGTACCTGTCCCCGGCCTCAGTCAAATCCGAGTAGCCGTCACGGTCGCGCCCGCTACCCTGTCCTCCAACGACAAGGAGGACGCATGACCCGCAAGACCATCGGTGACGCTTTCGGCGGCCAGCTGACCACGCTCGAGGAGCAGCGGGCGATCTGGGCCGATGCGATCCATGAGGACGCAGTCTGGGAGGGGCCGATGTTCGAGACGCCGGTCGTCTTCGTCGGCAAGCAAGCGGTCGGGCGGTTCTTCGAACTGCTGCTGAGCGTCGTGCCGCGGTTCTCGACCACGCTCGTCGGCGCATGGCCGACCAGCGAGCCGGACACCGTCATCATCGAGAGCCACGGCGGCGGTCCGACCGTGGACGGCGGCGAATACACCCAGCGCTACTTCTCGCAGGTGACCAATCGGGACGGACAGGCCTTCCGCATGCGTGAGTACTGCAACCCGTTCCAGACCTACAAGGCGTTCGGCAAGGACCGCTGGGAGCGGGAGACGGCCGCGATCATGGCGCTGAACGCGCCCTGGCCGGCCTCGCAGACGCCCGATCCGATCAGCCTTCCAGCAGCCCGAGAATCTTAGAGGGGGGAGCGGAGTGGAAGGCTATCCAATTGGCCTGTCGAAATCGTGCGAGCATGTTTAACTCGCCGTACCGTCTAGCGCACATTGCGCTTGGGCTTCGGAGGTCAAATGAGCAAGTCAAAGCTACGAACCGAACCGCTGGATGAGATTATTGCAATTGCCAAGGCCGGAGGTCTGACTCTCTCGGAACGCGCGGCACTGTATGCCGCTGGCGATCTTTTCATTGATCAAGTCGAGGATTTTCTGAACGACTTCGGTGACAAGCAATACGAGCTCGACAAGCTAGGCTCGGTTCGGATTAACCTCGCCGGTCTCCTAGGGTTCAGTGCATATGACGCACCAGGATCGGCGCGCTTCGATGTTGCCGTCGATCAGGATTGGTACAAGGTCACGTCGGCGGTTGCATGATCTGAAACTGGCGCGCGACGGTGAAGGCCTAGCACCGGCCTCGGTGGCGACCTAGCTTTCCGCCATGAACGCCGCAGACTTCCTCGCCCGCCAGCCGATTCCGATCATCCAGGCGCCGATGCTGGGCGCGTCGTCGTTCGGGATGGCCCTGGCCGTCAGCGCGGCCGGCGGGCTGGGATCGATCGCGTCGGCCGGATCGTCCCCCGAGGAGATCGTGGCCGACGCGGCCCGGATGCGGACGGCGACCGACGCGCCGTTCGCCATGAACCTGTTCGTGCTCGGCAAGGCGGCGCCGGATGTGGGCGAGGTGACGGCCGCCATCGCCAGGCTGGCGCCGTGGCGGGCCGAGCTCGGCCTGGCGGAACCCTCGGCGCCGAACGACTTCGCACCGGACTTCGAGGCGCAGTTCGCGGGCCTGATCCGCGCCGCGCCGCCGGTGGCCAGTTTCGCCTTCGATATCCTGTCGGTGGCGCAAGTCGCCGCGCTGCATGCGGTCGGAACGCTGGTGTTCGGAACGGCGACGACGGTGGCCGAGGCGCGGGCCTGGGAGGCGGCAGGGGCCGACGCGGTGGTGCTGCAGGGCTTCGAGGCGGGCGGGCACCGCGGGCATTTCCTGGCGCCGGTCGAGCGCAGCCTGGTCGGGACGCTGGCGTTGGTGCGAGCGGCGCGGAACGCGGTGGCCCTGCCCCTCATCGCGGCCGGCGGGATCATGGACGGCGCGGGCGTGGCGGCGGCGCTGGCTCTGGGCGCGTCGGCGGCCCAGATGGGCACCGCCTTTCTGCTGGCCGACGAGACGGCGATCAGCCCGGCCTGGCGTGACGCCGTGGCGCATGTCGGCGACGACGCCACCGCCCTGACGCGCGCCTTCAGCGGCCGCCATGCGCGCGGCATCGAGAACCGCTTCATGCGCGAGATGCGGCCGGTCGAGAATGAGGTCCCCGCCTACCCGGTGCAGAACCGCCTGACGAAGGAACTGCGCGCCGCCGCGGCCAAGGCGGGCGAGGCCGACATGCTGTCCCTGTGGGCCGGGCAGGCGGCGACGCTGGCGCGCGAAGGCGCGTCGGGCGATCTGGTCCGCCAGTGGTGGGCCGAGGCGAAGGCGGCGGGCGCCGCGCTCGGCGAGCGGCTGCGAGGCTAGGTCCCGACGCCCGCCAGCAACGTTCCCTGGCCGCAGTCCGAGCGCGGACGCCCGTCCCGGATCCGGTTCGCCCAGTCCGCGTCGGCCAGCATGGCGCGGCCGACCGAAACGAGGTCGTACTCGCCGGCCTCCAGCCTGCGGGCCAGTTCGTCGACCGGTTCGGGCGTGCCGGCGACGCCCGTGAAGGTCTGGATGAAGTCGCCGCTCATGCCGACGCCGCCGGCGACGATGGTGGGCACGCCAAGGGTCTTCTTCACCCAGCCGGCGAGGCTGAGCGGCGAGCCTTCGAACTCCGCCTCGTCCCAGCGCAGCTGCGAGACGCTGACCACGTCCACGCCCGCGTCGATGAAGGGCGCGAGCCAGGCTTCCAGCTCGGCGGGGCTCGTCACCAGCCGCGCCGAGAGGTCCGCCGACTTCCACTGCGAGATGCGCAGCAGGACGGCGAAGTCAGGCCCAACGGCCGCGCGGACGGCCTTGACCACCTCCAGCGCGAAACGGCTGCGCTCGGCCAGCGTCGCTCCGCCCCAGCGGTCGATCCGGTCGTTGGTGGCGGCCCACAGGAACTGATCCAGCAGGTAGCCGTGGCCGGCGTGGATCTCGATGCCGTCGAAGCCCAGCGCCTTGGCGTCCTCGGCCGCCGAGACGTAGGCGGCGATGGTCTCCAGGATGGCGACCTCGTCCATGACCACGCCGCGTTCGATGCCCGGGGCCTGGCGGCCCGAGGGGCTTTCGAACGGGGCAGGGGGCATCCACCGCTGGCCGGGCTTGGCCGTGGCGCCGCAATGCCAGAGTTGCGGCACGATCGCGCCGCCGGCCTCGTGCACAGCGGCGATCACCGCCGGCCAGCCGTCCAGCGCGGGGCCGTGAAGCTTCAGCGAGCAGGGGTCGTTGCCGGCCGCCGGACGGTCGGGGTTTACCCCTTCGGTCAGGATCAGGCCGGCGCCGCCCTCGATCCGCCGACGATAGAAATCCGCCAGCGGAGCGGGATCGCCGCCGGGCGTCGCCCAGCGGGCCATGGAGGCCATCGCGATCCTGTTCGAGGTTCGCAGCGACTTCGCCGCGAACGGGCGGAAGAGCGCCTCGACGGACATGATCAGTCCGTCTTGGTCGGGTCTTCGCGGCCGGTGTCGAGGAAGTCGCGACCGACACCGCCATTGCCTTCCGGCGCGGCGATCTCGACGACGCGCTCGTCGACGTCGTCATACTCGAGCCGCAGCGCGCGATTCATCACCGCGTGCATGTCGTACAGGCAGGTGATGTAGGTGAGCTCGAGGATTTCCTCGTCCGAGAGGAAGGTCTTCAGCTTGTCGAACACCGGATCGGGCACCCGCCCGTTCTGCAGGGTCAGGTAGTCGGTGTAGGCGAGGACGGCGCGCTCCTTCTCGTCGAAGCAGGTCGCCACTTCCCAGTGCGCCACGGACTCGATCTTCTCTTCCGACACTTCCAGACCGCGCAGCGACTTGCAGTGCTGCGAGAAGACGAACTGGCTGCCCTTGTTCCAGCCGGCGCGGGTCTGGCCGAGCTCGCGCAGGACCGGATCGATCAGGCGCTTGGGGCTGCGATAGAAGCCGAAGCCCTGGCAGGCGTGGTGCAGGGCGTCCGGCACCAGGGCGAAGACGGTCCACCAGTCGCCCGGCGTGCCGGTGGCGGTGCCGGGTTCGGCCACCGGGTCGCGGTCGCCGAACAGCAGATTGTACATGCGCAGGCCGGTGCCCTGATCGACCTCGGCGCGGGGAACCTGACGAAGACGAGGCATGGGCTAGATCTCCACCGTGGCGCCTTGCGCCTCATGACGAATGTCCTCGGCGGTGAATTCCTTCGTGCTCGAGGCGAACTCCATCATGATCCCGTTCGGATCGGTGAAGTAGACCGACTGCACGAACACCCCCTCGTGCATCTCGGCGGCGACGCCGGTGGGACCGTCGTCGTGGTTCACCACCACCGGCAGGTGTTCGACGCCGTGTTCCTTCAGGCGCTTGAGGCAGGCGTTCAGCTCGTCCTGGTCGACGTCGAAGGCGAGGTGGTTCAGCGAGCCGATGGCGGTCTTCGAGTCGCCCGGGAACTTCTTCACCGAGGCGATGCCGGGCGCCGCCGCGGGCGTCTCCGGCCACCAGAAGAAGGCCACGGCCGCGCCGCCGCCGCAGTCA
>JBIICO010000036.1:0-21791 GCA_044238855.1 Caulobacter sp. | reverse complement strand
GTCGGCTTGCGCTCGTCGGTGATGGTGTCGCCGACGGCGGCGTCGGCCACTTCCTTGATGCTGGCGGTGAAGAAGCCGACCTCGCCCGGGCCGAGCAGGGCGACGTCCGTGGCCTTCGGCTTGAAGACGCCGACCTTGTCGATGCGGTGGCTGGCGCCGGTCTGCATCATGCGGACCGTCTGGCCGGCCTTGAGCGTGCCGTCGAAGATGCGCACCAGCACGACCACGCCGAGGTAGGCGTCGTACCAGGCGTCGACC
Organism: Caulobacter sp.; assembly: GCA_044238855.1. Lineage (GTDB taxonomy): Bacteria > Pseudomonadota > Alphaproteobacteria > Caulobacterales > Caulobacteraceae > Caulobacter. The sequence goes on along the minus strand of JBIICO010000036.1, from coordinate 21,533 downwards.
AGCAGCGCCTTCAGCGGGGCGTTCACGTCGCCCTTGGGCGCGGGCAGGCGGGTGACGATGGCCTCCAGCACGTCGTGGATGCCGATGCCGCTCTTGGCCGAAGCGAGCACCGCGTCGCTGGCGTCCAGGCCGATCAGGTCCTCGATCTGGGCGCGCACGCGCTCCGGCTCGGCGGCCGGCAGGTCGATCTTGTTGAGGACCGGGACGATCTCGTGGTCGTTGTCGATGGCCTGGTAGACGTTGGCCAGGGTCTGGGCCTCGACGCCCTGCGAGGCGTCCACGACCAGGATCGAGCCCTCGCAGGCGGCCAGGGAGCGGCTGACCTCGTAGGCGAAGTCCACGTGGCCCGGCGTGTCCATCAGGTTGAGGATGTAGGTCTCGCCGTCGTCGGCCTTGTAGTCGAGGCGCACGGTCTGCGCCTTGATGGTGATGCCGCGTTCCTTCTCGATGTCCATGTTGTCGAGGACCTGCGCGGTCATCTCGCGCGCGGTCAGGCCGCCGGTCTCCTGGATCAGGCGATCGGACAGCGTCGACTTGCCGTGGTCGATGTGCGCCACGATGCTGAAATTGCGGATCTTATCGAGAGGGGTCGTCATGCGGGCCCGTCTAGCATATTGCGGCGGGAACGCGAGGGCGCTGCGGCGCCGCGGCAACAGCGCGCGCGCATTGCCGCGCTTTAACTTGCGCGCCACCCCCGCGAACATAGATACGCGGGAACCCGTCGGGCGGCCGACGGAGTTATACAGCCGTACGCGAGAAGGGGAGTTCCACGTGCGAGACATGCAGGGCCGACAAGGTCGGCGATTGATGGTTCTCGCACTGGCGGCGGCGGCGTCGATGACGCTCGCCGCATGCGACGGCAAGAAGGACGAGAAAGCCGCCGGCGCGGCCCCGGCCAGCCAGACCGTGACCGTCCAGCCGGCGGCGACCGCCAACCTGCCGCGCCGGGTGACCGCCAGCGGCAACATCGCGGCCTGGAACGAGGTCGTGGTCGGCGCCGAGACCGGCGGCCTGACCGCGGTCGAGGTGCTGGTCGACGAAGGCGCCTGGGTGCGCCAGGGCCAGCCGCTGGTGCGGATGAACGACCAGCTGCTGCGCGCCCAGATCAAGCAGCAGGAAGCCAACGTCGCCTCCGCCCGCGCCACCCTGGCGCAGATGGAGGCCGCGCTCGGCCGCGCCCGCGAACTGCATGGCCGAGGCTATCTGGCCAAGGCCGGGCTCGACACCGCCGTCGCCAACCAGGCCACCGCCGCCGCCCAGGTCCAGGCGGCGCAGGCCGGGCTGGGCGAAAGCCAGACGCGCCTGGCGCAGAGCGTCGTGCGCGCGCCCGTCGCCGGCCTGATCACCTCCCGCAGCGTGGTGAAGGGCCAGATCATCGGCGCCGGAACCGAACTCTTCCGCCTGGTCCGCGACGGCCGGCTGGAGCTGAACGCCGAGGTGCCGGAGACGCAGCTGGCGCTGGTCCGCGCCGGCATGCCCGCCACCGTCACCTCCGACCAGCTCGGCCAGGCCAGCGGCTCGGTCCGCATCGTCACGCCGCAGGTCAACGTGCAGAGCCGCGTGGGCATCGCCCGCATCACGCGGGCCTCGCCCGGCGGCTTCCGTCCCGGGATGTTCGCCAAGGGCGAGATCAACGTGGGCGACCAGGCCGTCGTGGTCGTGCCCTCCGTGTCGGTCGTCTATCGCGACAACAAGCCCGGCGTGTTCGTGCTGGGCGGCCAGTCCACCGTGGCCTTCCGGCCGATCGTCATCGGCTCGCGCACCAAGGACAGCGTCGAGGTTTCCAGCGGCCTGAACGCCGGCGAAAGCATCGTCGTGCAGGGCGCCGGCTTCCTCGCCGACAAAGACCGCGTCCGCGTCGTGGCGAAGTAGGCCGCCGCCATGCGCAACATCTCCTCCTGGTCGATCCGGAACCCCATCCCGGTCATCATGCTGTTCGTCATGCTGACGTTGGCCGGCATCTCCGGCTTCAACGCCATGCGGATCAACAACAACCCGGACGTCGACTTCCCGCTGATCTACGTCAACGCGGCCCGCCCGGGCGCCGCGCCCAGCGAGATGGAGACCCAGGTCACGCGGCTGATCGAGGACAAGATCTCCGGGCTCAGCGGCGTGCGCCACATGCGCTCGACCGTAACCGACGGGGTCTCGGTCACGGTCATCGAATTCGAGCTCTCCACGGACGTGGAGAAGGCCACCAACGACGTGCGCAACGCGATGAGCATCGTGCGCTCGGACCTGCCGCAGGACATGCAGGAACCGATCGTCCAGCGCATCGACATCACCGGCGATCCGCTGATCACCTGGGTGGTGCGCTCGCCCACCATGACGCCGGAGCAGCTGTCCTGGTTCGTCGACAACGAGATCAGCCGCAACCTGCTGGCGGTTCAGGGCGTCGGCGAGGTGAACCGGCTGGGCGGCGTCGAGCGCGAGATCCGAATCGACCTGGATCCCGACCGCCTGGCGTCGTTCGGCGTCACCGCCGCGACGGTCAGCCAGGCGCTGGTGAACGTGAACAACGACCTTCCGGGCGGACGCGTCACCGTCGGCGGCTCCGAGCGCGCCATCCGCACGCTGGGCGCGGCCGGGTCCGTCCAGGAACTGGCCGACACGCGGGTGCCGCTCGCCAGCGGCAGCAGCGTTCGGCTGGGCGACCTCGGCCGGATCGAGGACGGCTGGACCGAACCGCGCTCGCGCGCCCGCTATGACGGCCAGGAGGTCGTCACCTTCAACTTCCTGCGCTCGCGCGAGGCCAGCGAGGTGAAGGTCGCCGAACTGGTCCGCAAGGAGATCGCCAAGATCGACGAGGCGCATCCCGAGCTGGTCATCGAGCAGATCAACGCCAACGTGGAGTTCGCCGAGGAGAGCTACATCGCCTCCCTCGAGGCGGTGGGCCTGGGCGCGCTGCTGGCGGTCATCGTGGTGTGGCTGTTCCTGCGCGACTGGCGGGCGACGTTGATCGCGGCGGTGGCCATGCCGCTGTCGCTGATCCCGACCTTCGCCGTGCTCGAGCCGCTCGGCCAGTCGCTCAACATGATCACCCTGCTGGCGCTGTCGCTGACCATCGGCATCCTGGTCGACGACGCCATCGTGGAGATCGAGAACATCGTCCGCCACATGCGGGGCGGCAAGGCGCCGTATCCGGCGGCCATGGAGGCGGCCGACGAGATCGGCCTGGCCGTCGTCGCCACGACTCTGACCATCGTCGCCGTGTTCGCGCCGGTCGGCTTCATGCCCGGCATCATCGGCCAGTTCTTCAAGGCCTTCGCCCTGGCCGCCTGCGTCTCGGTGCTGTTCTCGCTGGTCGTGGCCCGGACACTGACGCCGCTGATGGGCGCCTATCTGCTCAAGCACCATGACCACGAGGACAAGGATCCGCCGTGGATGACCTGGTACCTGCGGCGGCTCGACTGGGCGCTGCATAACCGCTGGAAGATCGTCGCGCTGGGCGGCGTCGTGTTCGTGCTGACGGGGGCGGTGACGCCGCTCGTGCCGCTGGAGGTCCAGCCCTCGGTCGACACGGGCCGCGCGGCCTTCTCGGTCGAACTGCCGCCGGGCGCGACCCTGCAGCAGACCGATGACGTCGTGGCGCGCGTGACCCGCGACCTGCGCAAGCGGGAAGAGGTCACCAACGTCTATGCGTCCATCGGCGGCAGCGACATCAACAAGGCGACCGTGACCGCCGAGCTGATCGACAAGGGCGAGCGCAAGCTCACCCAGCAGCAGTTCGTGCGCGAGATGGTCGACTACTTCGACACGGTGCCGGGCGCGCGGATCGGCGTGCCCTCGCAGCTGGGCGGCGGACCGAGTGACGGCAGCGTCTTCTCCTACGCCATCCAGAGCGACAACGGGCCCGAGCTGATGGCCACCGCCCAGGCCATCGAGCGCGAGATGCGCACCGTGCCGGGGCTGGCCAACGTCCTGAACACCGCCGCCATCGCGCGGCCCGAGATCCTCGTCACGCCCCGGGCCGACGAAGCCGCCCGGCTGGGCGTCTCGGCCGGCGTGCTGTCGCAGGCCATCCGCGTGGCGACCATCGGCGATGTCGATCAGCTGCTGCCCAAGTACAATCTGGGCGACCGCCAGGTGCCGATCCGGCTGATGCTCAGCGAGCGCGGGCGCGAGGACATCGCGGTGATCGAGAATCTTCGCGTGCCCACCTCCAGCGGCGGCTCGGTTCCGCTGCGCGCGGTCGCCGACGTGACCTATGGCGCGGGTCCCTCGCAGCTGAACCGTCTGGACCGTTCGCGGGTGGCCACCATCACCGCCGAGCTGAACGGCATCACCAGCGGCCAGGCGTCGATGGCGGTCAACCAGCTGCCCTCGGTCAAGAACCTGCCGGCGAACGTCAAGCCGGCGATGACCGGCGACATCGAGTTCATCCAGGAGATGGTGATGGGCTTCGCCGGCGCGTTCATCACCGGCCTGCTGCTGATGTACGCCGTGCTGGCGCTGCTGTTCAAAAGCTTCACCCACCCGATCACCATCATGGCCGCGCTGCCGCTGGCCATCGGCGGGGCGTTCGTCGGCCTGCTGATCATGAAGAGCAGCTTCTCGATCTCCACCCTGATCGGCATCCTGATGCTGATGGGCATCGCGGCGAAGAACTCGATCCTGCTGGTCGAGTACGCGCTCGAGGCGATCAAGGGCGGGATGGGCCGCTACGAGGCGCTGATGGACGCCGCCCACAAGCGGGCGCGGCCGATCCTGATGACCACCGTGGCCATGGGCGCCGGCATGGCGCCGACGGCCATCGGCCTGGGCGCCGACGTCGAGTTCCGCCAGCCGATGGCCGTGGCCGTCGTCGGCGGGCTGATCACCTCGACGCTGCTGTCGCTGCTGTTCATCCCGGCGATCTTCACCATCATCGACGACATGCGGAACTGGGGTCACCGGCGACTGGACAAGATGTTCGCCGGCCAGAAGACGCTGAAGCCGCCGTCGGGGATCATCGAGCACGCGCCCTAGGAGCGGCCGGCGCAACGTCATGGTTAATCCGGCGTTAGGGTTCACGCCCCAAACCGGTCCCAATGCGATGGGAGTCTACACTCCCGAAACATCTGGAGCCCGACGCATGGACCGCCGCACCCTGATCCTCTCCGGCCTCGCCGTCAGCAGCGGCCTGGGCGGCTGCGCCTCGACCGGCAGCTCGGGCTATCAGGACGCGGGCGGCGAGCCCTCGCGCACCTACAGCTCCGAAGAGATCGTCACCGCCACGTCCGACTTCCTGGGGGTCACCGCCGAGGCGGCCGGCGCGGCGATCGAGCGGATCTTCAAGGAAAACGGCAAGCCGACCGGCTACATCGCCGGCGAGGAAGCCGCCGGCGCGGTCACCGTCGGCGCCCGCTACGGCCGCGGCCTGCTCTACATGAAGGAGCGCCCGACCCAGGAAGTGTTCTGGCAGGGGCCGTCGATCGGCTTCGACCTGGGCGGCAACGCCAGCCGGGTCTTCACCCTCTGCTACAATCTGCACTATCCCGACATGATCTTCCGCCGCTTCCCGGGCGTGGAAGGGTCGGCCTACGTGGTCGCCGGCCTGGGCGTGAACTACCAGCGCGCCGACGACATCACCCTGGCCCCGATCCGCGCCGGCGTCGGCCTGCGTCTGGGCGCGAACGTCGGCTACATCGGCTACAGCCGCGAGCGGAAGATCAATCCGTTCTAGGCATGAGCGGCTCTCCCGTGGAGGGCCGTCAGTGCTTGTCCGTCAGGCTGGCGAGCCAGTCCATCAGCGCCAGCAGCACGCCGGACACGACGAAGGTCAGGTGGACGATGACCAGCCACAGCATCTTGGTCTGGTCGACGGTCGCGCCCTTGTCGCTGGCTTCGAGGAAGGCCTTCAGCAGGGCGATGGCCGAGATGGCGACGATCGAGGCGACCAGCTTCATCTTCAGGCCCGAGAAGTCGACGGTGCCCATCCACGAGGGACGATCCTCGGTCTCGCCGATGTCCAGCTTGGACACGAAGTTCTCGTAGCCCGAGAAGATCACGATCAGCACCAGGTTGCCGGCCAGCGACAGGTCGATCAGCGACAGGGCCAGCAGGATGGCGTCGTCGGCGTGGGCCTGGCCGCTCAGGATCAGCGGCACGCCGTGCACCAGTTCCTGGAAGAAGATCACGATCAGCGCCAGCAGCGCGACGATGAGGCCGACGTACATCGGGGCCATGAGCCAGCGCGAGGCGAACAGGCCGCGCTCCAGCATGGTCTCGAGTTTGGGTTTGATGCTCATGACGCCTCCGGAAACAGAGCCCCTTGTTAGCCGCCCTGCCAGCCGAAGGCGAGACGCCGCACGAACGGCGAGGCTTCGAGCCGGCGCGCCAGGGCCTCGGCCCGTTCCTCGCCGGCGTCGTCGATCTCCAGCCGGATGGACAGGCCGTCGCCGACCGGTTCGGCCTCTATGCGCCGGAGCCGCGCCTGCAGCAGCGCCACGACGTTCAGCACCCGGGCCAGGGCCTCGGGCTCGTCGGGCGCGCGCAGCAGGAACAGCCGCCGTTTGCCATCGTCGCTCATGCCAACCCCCATACGTGCTCGACCCTGGACGACAGCACGCCCGGGCGCTCGGCCAGGCGGTGGCTGAGGCTGACCGCGCCCTCGTCGTCGACCTCCTGCACGCGCAGGACGCCTTCCACGAGGCTGCCGACGGCCTTGAGCTGGAAGTTGCACAGCACGGCGGGACTGGCCGCCACGGCGGCGCGCACGGCGTCGAGCGCCAGCGCCGCGCCGCTGGCGGCGAAGCGCACGACGTGACGGGCTTCTGGATCGCCGGGTTCAGGGTTCTGGTCGAGTGATGACATCTGCTTGGGTCCTTCTGCTTGGGTGAGGGACCGACAGACCGCGCACAGCAAAAACCCCGCGCCGTTTCCGGAGCGGGGCTTTGGTGATCTTGCGATCTGCCGGCGTGGTCCTAAGACGCGCGCTGCCGCTCCGGTCCGGGGGGATCGGTCATAATAATCGCGGTTTTGCGCATGCAGCAGACGGCGTTCGCCGCGCCGGTCAGGGCGTCGTCGAAACGTGCGGTGATGTCGAGGCGCGAAGGCATCTCGGCAGGGGCTCCGTCAGTGCGGAAGCAGAGATAGGCTTGAACGGAGGGCGGGTCAAACCGGGGACTGCTTATGGCGTCCCTTGGGACATCATTAGCTGTCCCCTTGCAAACGTCTGACGCTGTTGAGGGGGACTGGAAATCATGTCCCACGGGACACGATATCCAGTCCCTGAACCTACCGCTGCTCCAGCAGGTCCCAGCGGTTGCCGTACAGGTCTTCGAACACCGCCACGGAGCCGTAAGTCTCCCGTCGCGGCTCTTCGAGGAACTTCACGCCCGCCGCCTTCATCCGGGCGTGGTCGGCGTCGAAGTCGGCCGTGTGCAGGAAGAAGCCGACGCGGCCGCCGGTCTGGTCGCCCACGCGGGCGGCCTGCTCCGGCGTCGTCGCCCTGGCCAGCAGCAGGCGCGGGAAGCCGTCCGCCTCGGGGGCGACCGTGACCCAGCGCTTGCCGCCGCCCAGGTCGGTGTCCTCGATCACCGCGAAGCCGGCGGCGTCGCGATACCAGGCCAGCGCCTCGTCGTAGTCGCGCACCACGAGGGTGAGCGCGCCGATCCGGCGGCTCATCCCCTCAGCTTTCCGCCGGCCTTGGCCGCGGCGGCGACGATCTGGGCCGACAGGGCCTCGATCTCCGCCTCGGTCAGGGTCTTCTCGCGCGGCTGCACGGTGACCTCCACGGCGACCGACTTCTGGCCCTCGGGCACGCCCGGGCCCTGGTAGACGTCGAACACCCGCGCGCCGGCGATCAGCGCCTTGTCGGCGCCGACCACGGCCTTCACCAGGTCGCCCGCGGCCTTGTCCGCATCGAGCAGGAAGGCGAAGTCGCGGCTCAGCGGCATCAGCGGCGAGAGCGACAGCGCGCCCTTGGTCTTGGTCGGCTTCTTCTTGGGCTCGGGGATGGCCTCCACCCAGATCTCGAAGCCGTAGACCGGACCGTCGACGTCCAGCTGCTTCAGCACCGCGGGGTGCAGCTCGCCGAACTCGGCGATCACCGCCTTGGGGCCGAGCTGCAGGCGGGCAGAGCGGCCCGGATGCCACCAGGGCGAGGCCGAGCCCTGCGCCGTCTGCAGCGAGGCGACCGGCGCGCCGAGCTCCTCCAGCAGGGCCAGCAGGTCGGCCTTGACCGTGAACAGGTCCTCGGGCGGGCGCTTGTCCCAGCCGCGCGGGGCGTGCGGGGCCAGGATGGCGGCCACGACCAGGCGCTGGTCCTGCGGCTGGTCGCCGCCGAACACCGGCCCGACCTCGAACAGCGCCGCGTCCGGGAAGCCGCGACGGGCGTTGCGGCCGGCCGCCTCGATCAGGTTCGGCAGCGCCGAGGGGCGCATGGTGTCGATCTCGGCCGACATCGGATTGGCGAGCACCAGCTCCGGCGCGCCGCCGCCGAAGGCTCTGGCCACCGCGTTGGCGACGAACGACCAGCTAACCACCTCGGCGTAGCCGGCGGCGGCCAGCGCGCGGCGGGCCAGCCGGGCGCGGTTCTGGCGGACCGTCAGCACGCCGCCGGCGGGCCTGGCCACCTCTGGCAGCGGCGTGGCCGGCAGGGCGTCGAAGCCCGCGATGCGCGCGACTTCCTCGACCAGGTCCGCCTTGCCTTCGACGTCGCGACGCCAGGTCGGCGGCGTGACGGTCAACTGGACGTGGCCGGTCTCGACCGTGAAGCCGAGCTTGGTCAGGATCTCGACCACGCCATCGCGCGGGATATTCAGGCCGGCTAGTTGATGGACGTACGCCGGGTCGAAGGCGATGGGTCCAGGGGCGGGTAGGGGCTCGCCGGCGACGGTGACGTCGCTGGGCTCGCCGCCGCAGAGGTCGAGGATGAGGGCCGTGGCCAACTCCAGGCCCTGGACCACGAAGCCCGTATCCACACCACGGGCGAAGCGGTACTGGGCGTCGGAGTTGATGCCGGTCGCGCGCCCAGTCTGGGCAGTGCGGATGGGATCGAACCACGCGCTTTCGAGGAAGACATCGGTGGTTTCCTCCGAGCAGCCGGTGCTCTCGCCGCCCATGATGCCGCCGATGCCGACCGGGCGCTCGCCGTCGGCGTCGGAGATGACGCTCATCTCGGGCGTCAGTTCGTAGGTCTTGCCGTCCAGAGCGATCAGGTGCTCGTCGCCGTGCGGGCCATGATGGCCCAAGCGGGCCTCGATCGTCGAGCCGACCAGCTTGCCCAGGTCATAGACGTGCAGCGGCCGGGCGCGGTCGTAGGTGATCAGGTTGGTGATGTCGACGAGCGCGTTGATCGGGCGCAGGCCGATGGCGCGCAGGCGGGCCTGCAGCCACTCGGGCGAGGGGCCGTTCTTCACGCCGCGGATCACCCGGCCGGAGAACATCCGGCAGGCGTCGCCGTCGACCTTCACCGTGATCGGGCAGGGGAAATTGCCGGGCACCGGCGTGACCGACCTGTCGCGCAGCTTGCCGACGCCGGCCGCGGCCAGGTCGCGAGCGATGCCGTTGACGCCCAGCCAGTCGGGACGGTTCGGGGTGACCTCGAAGTCGATCACCGCTTCCAGGCCCAGGGCCTCGGCGGCGGGCGTGCCGACGGCCAGGCTGTCGGGCAGCTCCATGATGCCGTCCGACTCCTCGGCGGCTTCCAGCTCGGCGGCCGAGCAGAGCATGCCGTTGGAGACCACGCCGCGGACCGGCTTCTCGACCAGGGTCACGCCCAGGCCGGGCACATAGGCGCCGATCGGGGCGTAGATGGTGGTCAGGCCGGCGCGGGCGTTCGGCGCGCCGCAGACGATCTCCTTGCGGCCGTCGACGGTGTCGACCTGGCAGACCCGCAGGCGGTCGGCGTTGGGGTGCTGAACGGCCTCGACGATCCTGGCGACCGTGAAGGCCTTCAGCTTCGTACCGGGATCGGTGACGTGCTCGACCTCGAGGCCGGCCATGGTCATGGCGTCCACGATCTGCTGCGCGCTGCAGGCGGTGTCGAGGTGCTCCTTCAGCCAGGAGACGGTGAACTTCATTGTTTGTTCCCCAGGGCCAGCAGCTCGTTCAGGAAGGCTTCGGGGCCGGTGTAGCCGACGGCGAAGAACTCGCAGTCGATGAAGGTGCAGTCCCGCACCGGCAGGGCGCCGACGACGGCGGTCGGCGAGGCCGGACGCAGGACCAGGCTGCGGACGTCCGGCACGTTGACGCCGAACTTCACGCCGTCGAAGCGGTTGCCGCCGATGATCAGCAGCACCGCCGGGCCTTCCAGGCGGCAGTTGCGGAAGGTCAGGCCTTCGAGCAACTGCTTGCCCTCGCCGAACTGGGCGCGGAACAGGTCGAACAGGTTGAGGCCGACATTCTCGAAGGTGGTCGCCGTCAGGTCTTCGGCGAGGGTCCAGGTCTTGGCGTTCATAGGGTCACTCTCCTCGTGCGGACGAGGTCGTAGGGGTGTGAAAGGCGCGGTCAGCGGGTCTCGACCGCCAGCAGCTGGCTCAGGAACTCTTCGGTCCCGGTGAAGCCGACGGCGAAGAACTTGCAGTTCTCGAAACGGCAGGCGCCGATCGGGATCGCGCCGAACACCTTTTCGCCGACCGGGCGGACGGCCAGGTTGCGGATGTCGCCTCCGGTGTAGCCGAAGTCGGTGCGGTCGAACTTCACGTTGCCGAGGATCAGTGCGATGCCCGGCCCCTCGATGCCGCAGTTGCGGAAGGTGCGCTCGCGGATCACCGACTGACCCTTGGCCAGTTCGTGCCGGAAAAGGTCGACCAGGGACACGGCCTCGCCGTCGAAGACCGGCGCGTCCAGGTTCGTCGCGCGGCGATAGGGCGACTGCGGGTTCACGTCGGTCATCAGCTCAGTCCCGTGGCGGTGCTGGGGGCGGCGAAGGCGCTGAAGCCGTAGTGGCCCAGCCAGCGGGTGTCGCTCTCGAACATGTCGCGCAGGTCGGGCATGCCGTACTTCAGCATCCCCAGCCGGTCGATGCCGAGGCCGAAGGCGAAGCCCTGGTAGACGTCAGGGTCGATGCCGCAGTGGCGCAGCACGTTGGGATGCACCATCCCGCAGCCCAGGATTTCCAGCCAGTCGCTGCCCGTGCCGATGCGGATTTCGCCGCCCGAGCGGTCGCAGCCGATGTCCATCTCGGCGCTCGGCTCGGTGAACGGGAAGTGGTGCGGCCGGAAGCGGCTGACCACGTTGTCGACCTCGAAGAAGCGGGCGATGAAGGTTTCCAGGGTCCACTTCAGGTGACCCATGTGGATGCCCTTGTCGATGACCAGGCCTTCCATCTGGTGGAACATCGGCGTGTGGGTCGCGTCGCTGTCGCAGCGGTAGGTCCGGCCGGGCACGACGATGCGGATCGGCGGCTCCATGCCGGTTGCGATCCAGGGCGCGGGTGCCGCCTCGTTGGTCTGCTTCATCGCCCGCACCTGCACCGGGCTGGTGTGGGTGCGCAGCAGCTTGCGCTCTCCATCCGGGCCCGGGTTGAAGAAGAAGGTGTCGTGCATCTCCCGCGCCGGGTGCTTCTCGGGGAAGTTCAGGGCGGTGAAGTTGTTGAAGTCGGTCTCGATGTCCGGGCCTTCGGCGACGGCGAAGCCCATCTCGGCGAAGATGGCCGTCATCTCGTCCATGACCTGCATGGTCGGATGCACCGAGCCCTTGCGGCGCGCGGGGGCGGGCAGGGTCAGGTCGAGGCGTTCGGCGGCCAGGCGCGCGTCGAGCTCGGCGGCCTCCAGCGCTTCCTTGCGGGCGCCGATGGCCGTCTGCACGCGGTCGCGCAGGCCGTTGATGGCGGGACCCGCCTCCTTGCGCTCGTCCGGGCTCATCGAGCCCAGGGTCTTGAGCAGGCCGGAGATGGAGCCGGACTTGCCGAGGGCGGCGACGCGGATCGCCTCCAGCGCGGCGACATCCGCGGCGGCGGCGATCTGGGCCGACAGGTCGGCTTCGAGGGTGGTGAGATCGGTCATGACGCTCGGTGGTCTAGAGCATTCGGGAAGGTGGTGGAACCGGTCGCTTACAGGCTTTGCGTGGTTCGAGACGCGGACCCGAGGGTCCGCTCCTCGCCATGACGAACGTGGGTGGCTCCACCGACTTCGTCATCCTGAGGAGCGAGCCTCAAGCGAGCGTCTCGCAGGACGTATCGCGCAAACAAAAAGCCCCCCGGCTCACACCGGAGGGCTTTTCAAACTCGAGAGACGTCAGGGACGTCCCAGGACCTTAAGCCAGCGCGGCGCGAACCTTGTCGGCGATGGCCTTGAACGCGGTCGGGTCTTGACCGGCGATGTCGGAGAGGACCTTGCGGTCGATCTCGATGCCCGACAGGTCCAGGCCGTGGATAAACTGCGAGTAGGTGAAGCCTTCCAGACGGGCGGCGGCGTTGATGCGCTGGATCCACAGGCTGCGGAAGTTACGCTTGCGGACCTTGCGGTCGCGGTAGGCGTACTGGCCGGCCTTGTCCACCGCGGCCTTGGCCGTACGGATGGTGTTCTTGCGGCGGCCATAGAAACCCTTGGCCTGCTCCAGAACCTTCTTGTGCTTGGCGTGGGCGACAACGCCCCGTTTAACGCGAGCCATTTCTCAGCGCTCCTTCTTACAGGCCGTAGGGCAGGTAGGACTTGATGGTCTTGGCGTCAGCCTCGCTCATCACCTTCGTGCCGCGCTGTTGGCGAATGTACTTGCCGTTGTGGCTCAGCAGGCGGTGGCGCTTGCCGGCGACGCCGGCCTTCAGCTTGCCCGTGGCCGTGATCTTGAAGCGCTTCTTGGCGCCCGACTTGGTCTTCAGTTTCGGCATTTTGCTCAGGGCCGGGGCCCTGTCCTCTTAGAGACGCAATATGAGCCGCCAAGGCATGCCATTCGGCCCGGCGGTTCAGGAAGGCGGGGCTAATACGCCAAAGCGCCGGGCGAGTCCAGCGTCAGGCGGTCGCGCGGGCCGCCATACGGGCCTCCACGCGTTCCTTCAGCGAGAGGCCGTCGAGCGCGGCGGTGAAGTCCTCGATGCCGCCGGCGAGGCCGGGGGCTTCCTTGTCCAGCAGGGCCGCCGTCGCGGCGTTGATGGCGTTCCACAGCGGCTGCAGCTGCACCGCCGTCGCCGCGCCCTTCGGCGTAACGGCCAGCACCTGCCGCCGGGCGTCGCGCGGGTCGACCCGCGAGGCGATCAGGCCCTCGGCCTGGAGGGCCGAGCGCACCTGGCTGACCGCCGCATGGGTGACGCCCAGCTTCTGCGACAGCTCGCCGACCGTGGCTGGGCCTTCCGACAGCAGGGTGGTGAAGACGGCGTACCAGCGCGGCTCGAAGCCGACGCCCAGCTCGCGGTAGAGGGCGACGATCTCGCGGTCGAGCCGGTCCACCAGCTTGCGAAGCCGCGAGCCGAAGCCGCCGCCTGGGGGATTCTCGTTCGAGCGCATGGTGACGAGTAAGCGCTAACCGGCGCGAGCGTGCAAGTCGGGCCGGTTGACATCGCGCCGCCGCGACCAAATAATCAACCAAAAGGTTGAATAATGATCGTCGCCGAAGCCCCGCTGGACGCCGCCCTCCTGGCGATCTCCGATCCGACACGTCGGGCGATCCTGCGCCGTCTGTCAGCGGGCGAGGCCCGCGTGACCGAGCTGGCGGCGCCGTTCGCGATGTCGCTCAACGCCGTCAGCAAGCACATCCAGGTGCTCGAACGGGCGCGGCTGGTCGTGCGCCGACGGCAGGGGCGGGAGCATTTTCTGTCCGTCGATCCCCGCGGGCTGGACGAGGCGGCCGGCTGGATCGAACGGCAGCGCGCCATGTGGGCGCGAACCTTGCGGGGCCTCGACGCCCTGCTCCAGGAAGAGGACAGGGAGACCGCGTCATGACCGATCGCAAGCCCACCGCGCCGTTGACCGTCACCCATCGCTTCGCCGCCTCGGCGGAACGGGTGTTCGACGCCTGGCTGGACCCGGCCAGGGCGCGCCGGTTCCTGTTCGCCACCCCGACCGGAGAGATCGTCCGCTGCGATATCGACGCGCGCGTCGGCGGCGGCTTCACGATCGTCGACCGGCGCGACGGCGAGGACATCGAGCATGTCGGCCGCTACCTGGAGATCGACCGGCCGAGGCGACTGGCCTTCACCTTCTCCGTGCCAAAGTACGACGCGGACGCCGATCCGGACGCCACGCCGGTGGTGATCGAGATCAGGTCGCTGGACGATGGCGGCTGCGAGCTGACGCTGACCCATGAGGTCTGGGCCGAGTATCTGGAACAGACAAAGGGCGGCTGGACGAAGATCCTGGCCGGGCTGGCAGCCGCTCTCTAGGCGCTGCGGCGGACGGCCTTGCTGACCTGCCAGGCCATGAACAGGGCCGGGATGCAGAGGGCGGCCGCGACCGCGAAGGGGCCGTTCGGTCCGAACATGGCGAAGATCGGCGCCGCGCTGAGCGGGCCGATGATCCGCGCCAGCGCGCCCGCAGCGGTGTTCAGGCCCATCATCTCGCCCTGGCGGTCGGGATCGACAGACTTGGAGATGATCGCGCCCAGATTCGGGAAGGCCAGCGACTGGCCGAAGGCGACCGTGATCATGCCGACCACCGCCAGGGGCCAGCTGTGCACCAGCGGCTGCAGGCCGAAGCCGAGGAAGATCAGCGCCAGTCCGGCCATCAGGGTGAACGGTTCGCCGAACCGTTTGGCCATGGCGCCGGCCAGCAGGCCCTGGGCGAAAGCGGCGGTGATGGCGATAACCAGGAAGCAGAATCCGATCTGCCTGGGCCCCCAGCCGAAGCGCGCCTCGCCCCACAGGCCGAAGGTCGCCTCCATGCCCGCGAACCCGGCCATCGAGATCAGCGTGACGGTCAGGGCGCGCCAGACCACCGGGTTGGCGAAGGCGTCGTTCAGTCCCTCCAGCCGGCCGCGCCGCGGGGCGTCCTTGTGCACGTGGCGCGTCTCGCGGACGAACAGGATCACGCCCACGCCGGCCGCCACCGCCAGGCAGGCGGCGAACAGCAACGGCGTACGGAACCCCGCCGTGCCGTTCTCCGCATGGGCCAGCAGACCGCCGATCGAGGGACCGGTCATGAAGCCCAGGCTGAACGCCGCGCCCATCAGGCCGAGCATCCCCGCGCGGCGGTCCGGCGGGGTGATGTCGGCCATGTAGCCCTGGATGGTCGAGATGTTGCCCGTCAGCACGCCGCCCAGCAGCCGGATCGCGCAGGCGACCCAGAGGTTCGGCGCGAAGGCCAGCAGCACATAGGTCAGGGCGTTGCCGAAGATGGTCATCATCAGCACCGGCCGGCGGCCGATCCGGTCCGACAGCCTTCCCCACAGCGGCTCGGCGAAGAAGTTGCCGACCGAGTAGGCGGCGAACAGCACGAACACCTGCCAGTCCGGCGCGCCGAACGACTTGGCGTAGAACGGCAGCAGCGGAATGATCACGCCGAAGCCCGCGATGTTCACGAACACCACGGCCAGCAGGACGTAGAGCGCCCGACGGTCTCCTTGCGGGGACGAGCCGGGCGCCGCGGATGGCGCTTCGGCGGACATGAGGGTCGTGGCTCTACGCCCGCCGGGGGGCGCTGGCAACGTTCAGGGTCAGTTCGGCGGGTTGTGCTTTTCGAGGAAGGCGACGACGGCCCGCAGCATCTGCAGGCGGGTGTCGCCGCGCGACAGCCAGTGGTCCTCGCCCTGCAGTGTGACGAACTCGACCGGCTTGCCGGCGCGCTTCAGCGCGTCGTTCATCACCTTGCTCTGGTCGTAGAGCACGACAGTGTCGTCCTTGCCGTGGACCAGCAGCACCGGCGCGTCGGCGCGGTCGGCGAGCTGCGCCGGCGAGATGGCGGCCAGGTCGGGATCGCGGCGGCCGTCAACGCCCAGGAAGCGCGACCAGTAGCGGATCGCGCTGTTGTCACGCGGGCCGCCGACCTGGATCCGCGAATCCATGAACCGCTTCAGGTCGGTCACGCCGGCGACGGCCGCCGCGCAGCGGTAGACGCCGCGATCCAGCGTCACGCCGGCCAGCGCCGCGTAGCCGCCATAGCTGGCGCCGACGATGCAGACCCGCCTGGGATCGATCAGCCCCTTGGCGGCCAGGTCGCGGACGCCGTCCGACAGGTCGGTCTGCATCTTCTTGCCCCACTCGCCGTAGCCGGCCCGGAGGAAGCTGTCGCCGAAACCTTCCGAGCCGCGGAAGTTCGGCTGCAGCACCGCGTAGCCGCGCGAGGCCAGGGCCTGGGCCCACCAGTCGAAGCCGGGCACGTCGCGCGCCGCCGGGCCGCCGTGAGGCAGGACCACGAGCGGCAGGTTCTTCGGATCCTTGCCGCGCGGCAGAGTCAGGTAGCCGGTGATCGTCAGCCCGTCCCTGGCCTTATAGGACACCGGCCGCACCTCGGCGATGTCCCCGGCGTCCAGGCCGGCGTAGGCCGAGCCGAGCCAGGCGGCCGACCTGGCGTCGAGGTCGACCAGGGCGTAGGCGCTGCCGTCCGCGGGGTTGTCCACCCGGACCACGATCTTGCGGCGGTCCGCCGACCAGGAGACCAGGTTGACCTTGTTGTCGGCCGGATAGGCCTTCACCACCCCGCGCCAGACGGCGGCGTCCTTCGGGTCATAGAAGGTGTAGACGTAGTCGTCGCCGATCAGCGCGCTGGTCCCGATCAGGGCCTTGCTGGCGGGGTCGTGGATCAGGTTGTCGAAGCGGGCCGTGACGTCCTTCGGCTTGTCGGAGCCCACGGCGTACTCGCGCATGGTCAGGCTGACATCGTCCTCGCCGCCGTAGACCACCAGCACCGACTTGCCGTCGCGGCCGAGCCCGCCGAGCCAGGGGCGGCTGATCATGGCGGTCATCTCGTCGTAGGTGCGCCACCCCTCCGGGGTCTTCAGCTTCAGCTTCCAGGAGCCGGTCTTCTGGTCGTACTCAGTCTGGGCCACGGCCTTGCCGTCCGCGCCGACGACCCAGTCGATGGTGTCCTCGAAGCCGGGTTCCATTGTCCGCGTCTGGCCGTTCTTCAGCTTGACCTTGAACAGCGCCGCGCGACCGCGGTTGTCGACGAAGTTCACGCCCTCCACGACGGCGGTCAGTTCGCCGTCGATCATGAAGACCTGCGGCATGGCGTAGACCACGTTCATGGAGTTCTCGGCCCGGTCCATCAGGCCGCGCTGTTTCCGGGTCGCGATGTCGTAGACGATCGACAGCAGGTATTCCTGCTTGGGGCCGACCAGGTCGTGCACCAGCGAGGTCTGCGACGCCGTGATGATGACGAAAGCGTTGCCGCCCCAGCGGACGTCGCGGACCTTCTGGTCGCCGGCCCGGATCCCGCCGATCAGCTCGTTGCCGTCGATCTTGCGGATCATGACGATGCGGTTCTCGCCGTCGGTGACCGCGTAGGCGATCATCGTGCCGTCCGGCGAAATCTGGGCGTCCTCGATCAGGGGCAGGCGGCCGTAGGTCTCGAGCGGGGCGGCCAGCGCGCCCGTCGCCAGGAAGAGCGCGGCGCAGGCCAACGCCACGGCTCGCGTCACACGCGCCCAAAGACCCATCGTCGCCCCCCCGAGGCACTCTTACTCAGCCCCGCAACCTAGCCGCGCGGCGCGGCGCGTCAACGGCGGCCGGACAGCGAAACGCCCCGGCCTTGCGGTCCGGGGCGTCGCGTTCGTCAGGATCGTCGAGCCTAGCGCGGGGCCAGGATCATGATCATCTGGCGGCCTTCCATGCGGGGCTCGTACTCGACCTTGGCGACTTCCTCGAAGTCGGCCTTGACCTTGAGCAGCAGCTTCATGCCCAGCTCGGGGTGGGCCATTTCACGGCCGCGGAAGCGCAGGGTCACCTTGACCTTGTCGCCCTCCTCGAAGAAGCGCGTCATGGCCTTGGCCTTCACATCGTAGTCGTGGACGTCGATGTTCGGGCGGAGCTTGATTTCCTTGAGCTCGACGACCTTCTGCCGCTTGCGCGCCTCGTTCTTCTTCTTCTGCTCCTGGAACTTGAACTTGCCGTAGTCCAGGATCTTGCAGACCGGCGGGTTGGCGTTGGGGACGATCTCCACCAGGTCGAGTCCGACCTCCTCGGCCGCCTCGAGCGCGGCGCTGATGGGCATCTCACCCTGCTTCTCGCCATTCTGATCGATCAGAAGAACGCGAGGGACGCGGATGTCTTCGTTCATCCGCGGCCCATCTTTCACGGGCGGCGTATTGTTGGGACGGCGAATAGGCGGTGCTCCGAGGTCTGTTTACGCAAAAGGGCGCGGCCCACCGAGGCGTTCCGCGCTTTCGCATCGATATATGCGCGCGACCCCGTCCGCGATCAAGCGCCGTGCGGCCACAGTCGACGAAGATCACAACAGCGGGACGTCGGAACTGTCCCCGACCCGGGTTGTTCACCGGCTGCCGCCCGCGGCGGAGCGGGCGCCGGTAAACAGTCAGGGAGAAAAAAGTCATGGCCGACAACAGGAACGCGGGCTGGCGCGGGCGTCACGGCTGGGGTGAGAAGAGTGGCGAGACGAGCGCCTTCGGCGAGGAGCGCTGGAGCGACCCGAGCTTCGACCGCGATGACGCGACGGGCTACAACCCGGCCGGGCGGGCGCAGGGCGGATACGGCGCCGGCTACGATCGCTATCGCGCCGATTCCCGGCATCGCGGCGAAGATCGCGATCGCGGCTACGGCGTGAGCCGGAACTACGGCGCGGAATGGGCGGACGACCGGGGCTCGCGCGATGCCGGCGGCGGGCGATACGGCGAGGGGCGGTCCTATGACGAAGGCCCCTACACGCCCTATGGCCGCCGGGCGGAGTCCGGACATGACCATACGCGGGGTAGGCCCGCCGAAGGCCGCAGCTTCGTCGGCCACAACGAATACATCGAGGCCGTCACCGACGGCGAAACCGGCGCGGGCGAGCATCGCGGGCGCGGACCGAAAGGCTACCGCCGGTCCGACGAGCGTATCCGCGAGGACGTCAGCGATCGCCTGACCGACGACTCCTGGCTCGACGCCAGCAACATTGAGGTCTCGGTCGACGACGGGGAGGTGACCCTGAGCGGCAGCGTGGACAGCCGCGACGCCAAGCGGCGGGCCGAGGATCTGGCCGAGCGCGTGTCCGGCGTCGGCGACGTGCAGAACCAGCTGAAGGTCCGGCGCGGGCCGGAGATCAACGACCAGACCCGGGCCTCGACCACGATCTGAGGACGGCGACGGTCAGCGCGGCAGCAGCGACGCGGCCGCGCTGGCCACCGTCTGGACGGTGAGCTGGTCGAGACGCTCGGCCTGAAGCACCGCCACATGTCCGCGCGGGGCGGTCTGCAGCGCGTCCGACTCGGCGACGACGACCGCGATGGTCGGGGCGCCGGCGGCGGCGATCAGGTGCATCGGGCCGGTGTTGTTGCCGACCGCCAGCGCCGCGCGGGCGCCGAGCACGGCGATCTGGGCGAAGTCCGTCCGTCCGGTCAGGTCACGGGCATTGCCCACGCTCTTCTGGATCGAGCGGGCGAGGGCGCTTTCCTGCGGCCCGCCGATGACCACGATGTCGTAGCCCCGCTCGCGCAGCCAGCGGCCGAGTTCGGCGTACTTCTCGAGCGGCCATCGGCGCTCCGGCTTGTTCTCGACGCCGCCCGGCACCATCAGCACGAACGGCTTGGGCGCGGCGGCGCCCGCCACCGGCCGCACTTCCGGCGCGCGACGCAGGATCCAGCTGAGGTCCGGCGCCGGCGCGTCGCCCGGCTGGGTCGGCGCATCAGGCCAGATGCCGGCGACCTGCAGCTGCTCGGCGTGGCGCTCGAGCGCGTGCATGTCGTCGCGGCGGGGATTGCGGTGGCGCAGCTTCGCTCCGCGCGCCGCGCCCGACCAGATTGGCGGGAAAGGGCGCAACAGGTGGAACAACGCGTTGCTCCAGCCGGAGCTTTCCAGATCGTAGACCCGGTCGAACCGGTGGCGCTTCACCCAGCCGCGCAGGGCCAGCCAGGCGCCGGGGCTGACCGGCGGCTCCTCGGCCTGGACCTCGTTGAAATAGGGGCTGGTCTTGGCCAGCGCCTCGAACTGCGGCCGGGTCAGCAGGGTTATGCGGGCGCGGGGGTGCGCTTGCCGGATGCGCTTCATCGCCGCCAGCGACAGCACGAACTCGGCGATGGATCCGGCCTGGATCACCAGGACCTGTTTGATTTCTCGACTCACGGCCGCCCCTCCAGCACGCGAGCGTAGACTTGCAGCGTGGCCTCGCACATGGCGTCCACGGAATAAAGCCGCCTCGCGCGTGAGGCGGCGTACTGGCCCATGGCGCGGCGGCGCGTATCACCCGCGTCGATGGCGGCCGTCATGGCGGCGGCCCAGGCATCCACATCGCCCGGCGGCACGCGCCAACCGGTCTCGCCCTCCAGCACAGTTTCCACCACGCCGCCGTGGTCGGAGGCGATCACGGGCCGCTCCATCACCTGCGGCTCGACGGCCGCGCGGCCGAAGGACTCGGGCTTCAGCGTCGGCAGCAGGGCGATGTCGCAGGCCATAAAGGCGGCGGGCATGTCGTCACAGTGGCCGACGACCTTCACCACGCCCTCCAGATCGGCGGCGTTGATGGCGTCGAGAATCTCGCGGCGGTATTCGGACCGGCCCTGGTCGTCGCCGGCGAAGACGATGACGAAGTCCTCGCGCCCGGCGGCCTTCATTTTCGCGGCGGCTTCGATAATCGACAACTGGCCCTTGATGCGCGTCAGCCGGCCGGCGAGCAGGAAGGCCGTCTTGCCGAGCGGCAGCCGCCAGGTGGCGCGCAGGAACTCCACGCGGGCCGGCGCGACCTTGCGCGGGTCGAAGCGGGCCAGGTCCACGCCGCGCGGGATGGTCACCACCCGGGCCGGATCGATGTCGTGCTCCGCCAGGATGTGCTCGCGCGTGTATTCGGAATTGGCGATGACCAGGTCGCCCCGGGTCATGACCGCGTTGTACCAGCGCTTGAGACTAGACCGGGCGTGATAGACGCCGTGGTAGGTGGCCACGAACGGGGTCCTGGTCGCATGCGCGGCCCACAGGGCGCTGAACGCCGGCGCGCGGCTGCGGGCGTGGACGACGCTGACCTTCTCCTTGCGGACCAGGTCGATCAGCCGGGCGGCGTTGCCGAGCATCACCAGCGGGTTCTTGGACTGCACCGGCATCTGGGCCAGGCGGCCGCCGTCGGCCTCCAGCCGCGCCACCATCCGGCCGCCGCGGGTGGCGACCAGCGCCTTGCCGCCGGCGGCGATCACCGCGTGGGCGACGTCGATGGTCGTCTGCTCCGCGCCGCCGGTCTCGAGTTCCGGGGTCACCTGGAGCAGGGTGAAATTGTCGGGCAGGGCTGTCACGGCTCTTGCATAGCGCGTGCGGAGCGGCGGTAAAATGCCCGACACGACAATGTCGGTAGGAACGGACGCGCGACCATGCCCGAGCGGCGATGACGGAAACGGCGGGCAGGCTCGACCGGGGCGACGGCCAGGAGGTCGCCTGGCGGCGCGTGGACGGGGCGGGGCCGACGGTGGTCTGGCTCGGCGGCTTCATGTCCGACATGGCCGGAACCAAGGCCCAGGCGCTGGCCGATTGGGCCTTGGCGAACGGTCGGGCCTTCCTGCGCTTCGATTATCTGGGCCATGGCGAGTCGAGCGGCGAA
>JBIICO010000312.1:0-3048 GCA_044238855.1 Caulobacter sp. | reverse complement strand
CGCGTGGTCGCGGCGTCGATCGGGGTGGGCGGGATGACCGGAGTCGGGGTGACGATGGCGACCTCGGCCCGTTCCAGCATGCGGCGGGCGATCTCGCGTTCGCCCATCACCGTCTCGTCGGCGCCGGTCTGGGCCAGGTGCGTGACCTCGCCGTCGGAGTGGGCGCGGGCGACGATGTCGAGCCCCCGGTTGGTCTTGCGGCTGCGCTCGACGATCTCGCCCGCCTCGAAGCAGTCGGGGATGGCGACCAGCATGCGGCGCGCGCGATCGACGCCGGCGGCCGCCAGCACCAGGTCGTCCATGCCGCTGCCGTCGATGATCTCGTAGCCCTTGGCCTTGCCGGCCGCGACGGCGGTGGGGTTGTCCTCGACCACCACGAACGGCCGGCCGGCGGCCTTGAGGCCTTCCGCCACCGCCGCGCCGACCCGGCCAAGGCCGATGATGATCGTGTGGGCCGACAGCGCGGTCGGGACCAGGTCGGTGGCCGGCGTCTCCTGCGGCTTCTTCGGCTTGCGCGGGTCTTCCTTGCGGGCGATCAGATTGAAGATCAGCGGGTTGAGCATGATCGAGATGATCGCCCAGGCCCGCCAGGATGAACGAGAACTCGCCGATCTGCGCCAGGCTGGCGGCGATGATCAGGGCGGTCTTGTTGTCGTGGCCGAAGGCGCGGACCAGGCCGTAGGCGGCCAGCGACTTGCCGACGACGATGATCGCCGCGACCGCCAGCACCGGCAGCGGATCGCTGAGCAGCACGCGGTAGTCGAACAGCATCCCCACCGAGACGAAGAACAGCACCGCGAAAGCGTCACGCAGCGGCAGGGTCTCCTCCGCCGCCCTCTGGCTCAGCTCGCTCTCGGCCAGGATCATCCCGGCGAAGAAGGCGCCGAGCGCGAACGAGACGCCGAACAGCATCGCGGCGCCGAAGGCGAAGCCCAGCGCTATGGCGAGCACGGCCAGCCGGAACAGCTCGCGCGAGCCGGTGTGGGCCACCCAGTGCAGCAGCCAGGGCACGATCTTGCGCCCGACGATCAGCATGAAGGCGACGAAGGCGGCGACCTTGGCCAGGGTGATGCCGAGCGGCTTCAGCCAGGTCATCACGCCGCCCGCGGTTTCACCGGTCAGCGCCCCGGCCAGCGCGGGCAGCAGCACCAGGGCCAGGACCATGGCCAGGTCCTCGACGATCAGCCAGCCGACGGCGATGCGGCCCTTGTCGGTCTGCACCAGCCGCCGCTCCTGCAGCGCCCGCAGCAGCACGACGGTCGAGGCGACCGACAGCGCCAGGCCGAACACGATCCCGGCCATCAGGCTCCAGCCGAGGAAATGCGCCAGAGCCATGCCGAGGAGGGTCGCCACCGCCATCTGGCCGATCGCGCCCGGGATGGCGATCTTGCGGACCGCCAGCAGGTCCTTGAGCGAGAAGTGCAGCCCGACGCCGAACATCAGCAGGATGACGCCGATCTCCGCCAGTTCCTGCGCCAGATGTCCGTCAGCGACGAAACCCGGCGTGAAAGGTCCGACGATCACCCCCGCCAGCAGATAGCCCACCAGCGGCGAGACCTTCAGGCGCTGGGCGATGGCCCCCAGCGCGAAAGCGACAACGAGGCCTGCGACTATAGTGGCGATCAGCGGGGTGTGATGGGGCATGGGTCTCCGGAGTTCTGAGGTTCGGCGAATATATAGCGAAGAAATGCCACTTCTGCTGATGCGGATCGCGATTTCTGTCTGACAATATTGTCAGGAGGTTCTCGTTTGGCTCCCGCCACGTCACGCTTGCGCGCCGCCGCCCCTCGCAGCATTGTCCCGCCTTCAAACAAGCGTTTGGGCGAAGTCCCGGGGAGAGAACGACATGATCGGCGTGGTGGCGACCCTGAAGGTGCAGCCCGCGAAGGCGGCTGAATTCGAGAAGGTCTTCCTGGACCTGGCGGCCAAGGTGAAGGCCAACGAGCCGGGCTGCCTGATGTACCAGCTGACCAAGAGCAAGACGGAAGAGGGCGTCTACAAGGTGCTCGAGCTCTACGCCTCGACCGACGCTCTGAAGGCTCATGGCGCGACCGACTACTTCAAGGCCGCCGGCGCGGCGATGGGCCCGACGATGGCCGGCGCGCCGTCGATCGAATACCTCGACGGCGTCGAGTAATCCCGATGGACCTCGCGTTCTCGGAAGACGACAAGGCCTTCCAGCGCGAGGTCCGCGACTGGATCGCCCGGAACTATGACGACGACCTGCGCAAGCAGATGTCGCAGTCGAAGAACGGCTACCTCGACAAGGCCGGCCAGGTGAAATGGCAGAAGCTGCTCGCCGCGCGCGGCTGGGCGGCCGTCAACTGGCCGGTCGAGCACGGCGGGCCGGGCTTCACGCCGTCGCAGGCCTATATCTACAACATGGAGATGAGCCTGGCCGGCGCGCCGCGCTCGTCGCCCATGGGGCTGACCATGGTCGCCCCGGTGATCATGGCCTTCGGTTCCGAGGAGCAGAAGGCGCGACATCTGCCGCCGATCCTCCAGTCCGACATCTGGTGGTGCCAGGGCTACAGCGAGCCGGGCAGCGGCTCGGACCTGGCCAGCCTGTCGATGAAGGCCGAGCGAGACGGCGACGACTACGTCCTCAACGGCTCGAAGATCTGGACCACCCACGCCCAGTGGGCGGACTGGATGTTCTGCCTGGTGCGCACGGATGCGACCGGCAAGCCGCAACAGGGGATCAGCTTCCTGCTGCTGCGGATGGACACTCCCGGCATCCAGATCAAGCCGCTTCCCACCCTGGACGGCCCCGCCGACGGCCAGCAGGAGATCAACCAGGTCTTCTTCGACAACGTCCGCGTGCCGGTCTCCAACCGTATCGGCGAAGAGGGCAAGGGCTGGACCTACGCCAAGTACCTTCTCGAGTTCGAGCGGGGCAACGCCTACGCGCCCGGCCTGATGTACGCCCTGAACAAGGTGCGCAAGATCGCCGCGCTGGAGCCTTCGGACGGCGGCGGGGCGCTGATCGCTGACCCCGCCTTCCGCCGCAAGCTGGCGGACATGGAGATCCGCGTCGAAAGCCTGAAC
>JBIICO010000044.1:0-18849 GCA_044238855.1 Caulobacter sp. | reverse complement strand
CGCGACGGAGCTGCGCATTTTCTCGGCCATGGGCTCTGGCCAGCCGGTCGGCCCGGCGTCGTCGATGCTCAAGTGCCAGGGCTCGGAGGCGCAGCAGGCGATCAGCGAGCTGGCGCTGGAGGCGGTCGGCGTCTACGCCGAGCCGTTCGTCCAGGACACCTGGGCGGTGACCAACGAGCCGCGCCCGGGTCCCGACTACGCCGCCGTGGCCGCGCCCAGCTACTTCAACTACCGCAAGACCTCGATCTACGCCGGCTCCAACGAGATCCAGCACAACATCATGGCCAAGCTGATCCTGGGGCTCTGACGGAGGCTCAGCACTGCTTCTCGCGATAGAGGCCGCGCAGGTGGTCCAGCCGCTGCTGCTTGGGTGACGCCATGGCGTTGGGAGCATCGTCCCCGCCGCTGGCTATGGCGCGGCCGGCGGCCGCCGATGTGCTGTCCGTGACCGCGACGATGGCGTTGGCGGCCGGCCCGCTGATGGCGCCGCCGATCATGCCGCGGGCCAGGCCATAGCGGGCCGCGCCCGCCATCAGGCCACCGGCCGCGCCACCCATGATGCCGCGCCCGGCCTTGGCTTTCTTCGCCGCCTTTGCCGCCGCGACCTGCTCGGTCTGCAGATCGGCGGTCAGGCTGTTGACCTCGCCGATCAGCGTGTCGCAGCTCATCTGCCGGTCGCCCGTGCGCAGCACCTGATAGATGTTCGGCGCGGCCGCCTGCGGCTCGGGGACGGCAGCCTCCATCCGCGGCTCGCCCACCGGCGCCGCCGGCGTTTCGGCCGGCTGGACCAACGCCGCGGCCGGTGGCGGCGCGGCGTCCACCGGCGGAGCTTCATTCGACACGGGCTGCTGCGCCCAGGCGGGCGTGACGGCCAGTGCGCCGGCGGCAAACAGGGCGGCGATACGGGTCATTGCGACTTCCCCTCTACGACTCTCACAGGAGGAAGGCGTGGGCCCGCGCCGCACCGGCCAGCATGACGATCGCTGTCGCCAGCGCGCCAAGACAGATAGCCAGGTAGAGCGCTCTGCGGACCAGATTCATCGTCTTCCCGTTCGGACAGACGATGAAGAGCGCGGCCCGACAGCTCATGCCCCGTTCGGGGGGATGCTTCAGGACTCGGCGACGAGGTCGGCGATCACCTGCGGGTGGGAGTGGTAGACCAGCATCCCGGCCTCCGGGATGATCCGGAAGCGCGGGTTCGGCAGCTGCCGCCAGATGCGCTCCGGATGGGGCAGGGCCATCGCCTCGCACTCGGCCACCAGCCAGCGCGCGCCGCCGATGCCTTCCGGCACGACCCAGCCCTGGACGAAGGCGCTGTGCTCTGACGCGAAGCCCGCGCTGGTCCGCGCGAACATTCCCTGGGCGTCGCGAACGAGGGCGTCGAGCACGCCCGGCTGTTCCAGCGCGGCGGCGTCGGCGGGCACCGCGGCCAGCGACTGACGCATCGTGTGCTGCAACAGGTCGGTGCGCGTTTGCCGGCGCAGCGTCTCGGCGACCAGCTGAACGAGCGCCGGGTGGTTGCGGAACGAGCGGCTGATGGTGCCCATCATCGTCTTGGGCAGGCGGGTGTCGTTCTCCGCCGAGGCCGCGATCGGGCACTTCGGGTTGACCGCGATGCCGGCGATGATCCGCGAGGCATGGTCGCTGGCGAAGCGCAGGCCGGTCGGCGTGCTGGCGTCGCGCACCAGCAGTTTGCAGCGGTCGATCTTCAGCGCGTCCAGCACCCGGGCCATGTCGTCGGCGCCCTGGGCCAGGAAGTCGCCGATCGCCACGTCGGTCAGGCCGA
Organism: Caulobacter sp.; assembly: GCA_044238855.1. Classification (GTDB taxonomy): domain Bacteria; phylum Pseudomonadota; class Alphaproteobacteria; order Caulobacterales; family Caulobacteraceae; genus Caulobacter. Next base: position 17,063 of record JBIICO010000044.1, on the reverse strand, counting down.
AGCCGGGGCGTTGCGGCACGATGGGACGATAGCCGTGCGCGTGCAGCGCCCGCACCAGCGCCGGCGGCAGCCGACGCCCGGTCGCGGCGCCGTGCATAACCACCACCGGCTTGCCGCTGCGCGGACCGTAGTCGGTCAGGGCGATGCGGCGCGTGCCCGAGGAGATCACCCGCAGGCGTCCGTTCGGGTCGAGGGGCTCCAGCACCGTCTCGGCCGTGCCGGTCAGCGCCGCCAGGGTGCTGGCCTCGGCCGCCAGCCGGACCAGATCCTTGGCCTTGTTGACGCCGGTCTTGGCGAACACCGCCTTCAGCTGGCCGCGGACGGTGGCTTCCTTGACGCCCAGGCCGTCGGCGACCTCGCGCGCGGTCATGCCCTGGGCGAAGCGGGCGGCGGCCTTGGCCTCCGCGGCGGTGGCGCCGAAGCTGGTCGCCAGCACTGTCTCGATGTCGGGCGGCTCGGGATGGTCGCCGCACATCAGGTCCATCATCCGCCGCACCAGGTCGGGCGAGCGGCGGGCGCCGGCCTTGCGCATGGCCTTCTTCAGCGCCTCGCGGGCGGTCTCGCGGCCCACGCCGATCCGCGCGGCCGCGTCGTCCAGGTTGGCGGCGTCCAGCAGCGCCTCGGCCAGACGGGCCTCCAGCGGCGTAAAGCCGAACGCCTCCGTCGCCCGCGAGGACAGGTCGACGGCGCGGGACGGGGCGAAGCAGAGCAGCACGACCCGCCGGCCCGGGCCGTCCAGCGCCGCGCGGCACTCGGCCGGCATCGGCCAGCCCCGGGCGGCCTCCGGCGTGCCGGCGCAGGTGGCGATGGCGGCGCCGTTGGGCGCGTCGACCAGTCCGTTGGCGTGACCGTCCTTGAGCGCGTTCCGCAGCAGGCGTCGGACGTCGATCAGATCGCGCACCGCGCCGAACCAGGTGTCGAAGGCCGTGTCCGCATGCAGCAGATGGCCGTCGGCGTCCATGACGGCGAAGCCCATCGCCGAGCGCGGGGCGACGGTGGCGGCGCCCTTTTCCGGGGCGAAGCGGGCGGCCTCTTCCAGCGCCGCGGCGAGGGCGTCCGGCTCGCCGATGATCGAGCGTTCGAGCATGGGCCAGGCGTCGATGATCGCCTGGGCCGGCCGGCCCTCGGCCAGCCGCTCCCGCAGCACTTCCGGGAAGGTATGTTGCGGCTGCTTCAGCACTGGTGACTTCACCCCGACCCGAGTCCCCCTCGGTCGCTTTCACCATACAGATGCTCGATTTGTTTCGAGAACGAAATTCACCGAACTGGGTATATCGCTGATGGGCTTCGAGAATTTCTCGGATGCACGATGTTCGAACAACTGTTTGAGTGGCGGTTGCAGATTCATCATGTCGGAGCCCGCCTCGTGTCGTCAGACGTCCTGTTCTCGCCGCTCAAGATCAAGTCGATGACGCTCAGGAACCGCGTCGTCATGGCTCCCATGACCCGGTCGTTCTCGCCCGGCGGGGTCGCGACCGACGAAGTCGCCGCGTACTACGAGCGTCGCGCGGCCAATGCCGTGGGCCTGATCGTCTCGGAGGGAACCGGCGTGGCGCGGCCGGCCTCGCTGAACGACAAGGACGTTCCCCGCTTCCACGGCGACGCCGAACTGGCGGCCTGGAAGACGGTCATCGACCGCGTCCATGCGGCCGGCGGGGTGATGGCGCCGCAGCTGTGGCACGTCGGCGCCGTGCGCACCCGCGATCCGGAATGGACGCCGCCCGGCGCCTACGACAGCCCGTCGGGCTTCTCCAGTCCCGGCAAGCAGTTCGGCGAGCCGATGAGCGATGAGGATGTCGCCGACGCGGTGTCGGCCTTCGCCCGCGCGGCCGGCGACGCCAAGCGCCTTGGCTTCGACTCCGTCGAGTTGCACGGCGCGCACGGCTACCTGATCGATCAGTTCTTCTGGGACGGCGTGAACCTGCGCACGGACCGCTGGGGCGGGGACACGCTGCCGGAGCGCTCGCGTTTCGCGGTGGAAATCCTCAAGGCGGTCCGTGCCGAGGTCGGCGAGGACTATCCTGTCATCATCCGCCTCTCGCAGTGGAAGCAGCAGGACTTCAATCACAAGCTGGCCGCCGATCCGGCCGCCATGGAGGCCTGGCTCCAGCCGCTGGCCGACGCCGGCGCCGACGTCTTCCACTGCAGCCAGCGCCGCTTCTGGAAGCCGGAGTTCGAAGGCTCCGACCTCAACTTCGCGGGCTGGGCCAAGAAGATCACCGGCAAGCCGACCATCACCGTCGGCTCGGTCGGCCTGTCGGGCGAATTCATCGCGGCCTATGGCGGCGAGGCCAGTCAGCCCGCCTCGCTGGACGGTCTGCTGGAACGCCTCGACCGCGGCGAGTTCGATATGATCGCCGTCGGCCGCGCCCTGCTTCAGGACCCCGAGTGGGTCGTGAAGGTCCGCGACGGCCGCAACGACGAGCTCAAGAGCTTCGAACGGTCGGCCATGGGCGTGCTGTACTAGAGCGCGTCAGGGGGAAGTGTACGCGGTTGCGCCGCTCGAAAGCGCTCTGAACCCAGAAATCCGGAGCACGTTGATCCGGTCAGATGATTCCATCTGAACCGGGCGTGCTCCAGGAACTGCGCGGGGACACGCACTGAAGCGTATGTCCCCGGCCGTGATCAGGCGTTGTAGTTGAGCTTGAGGCCCGGGCGGGGCCACTTGGCCTTGTAGAGCTTTCCGGTGCCCGAGGCGGTGATCCAGGCGGTGGTCAGGTCCGGGCCGCCGAAGCAGATGTTGGTGATCAGCAGGTCCGGGAACGGATAGTGCTCGGTCGAGCCGTCGGGGTCGAAGGCGGTGATGCCGCCGTTTATGATCGTCGCCACGCAGACCTTGCCGCCGGCCTCGACGGCCAGGCTGTCGAGCAGCTGGTAGCCCGGCAGGTTGTGGATCACCCGGCCGGGCTGGAACGGCGGCGCATCGGCCAGCACGCCAGGCTCGGCGATATCGAACGCCCACAGGCGGCCGAGCATGGTGTCGGCCATGTAGACCACCGTCTCGTCCGGCGAGAGGCCGACGCCGTTGGGCGAGATCAGGTGTTCGCGCGCCTTGGTCACCTTCTTGCCGTCGGCGGTCGCATAGTGAAGCGCGCCGTGCTTGCGGCCTTCGGGCGTTGAGCAGCCGTGGTCGGTGAACCAGAAGCCGCCGCTCCTGTCGAAGACCAGGTCGTTGGGACCGTTGAACTTCTTGCCGTCGCAGCTGTCGTAGACGACCTCGGCCTTGCGGGTCCTGGGATCGATGCGCTGGATGTGGCCGCCGGTGTGGCTCGGCGGGGTCGGGCCCGGGATCAGCAGGCCGTTGACCTCCTGGAAGTCGAAGCTGCCGCCGTTGTTGGTCACCCAGATCGCGCCGTCCGGCCCGACCGCGGCGCCGTTGGGGCCACCGCCGGTGTCGGCGTAGATCTCGGTCTTCCCGTCCGGCGTGACGCGCGTCAGCCGCTGGCCGGCGATTTCGGTCAGGATGACCGAGCCGTCCGCCATGGCGATGGGGCCCTCGGGAAACTTCAGTCCCTCGGCGACGAGTTCGATGTCCATGCGGCGTTCTCCCTTATGTGTTTTGCGGGAGAGTGAGCCGCTGACGCCGCGTCAGTGCAAGTCGTAGAGTTCGTACTGGTACAGGGCCAGATTACCCTCGGCGTCGAGATAGGCCTTGCCGTGGGCCGAGCGGGACAGCGCCTCCATGTCCTGCCAGATCACCGGGCCGGGCATGGGCGTCGCCAGCGGCGTGCGGCAGGGCACGGCGATCTTGACGGCGTCGCCCGGCTTGACGTCGCCGCGCTCGTCGCGGATCACCTTGCCCTCGACGTTGCAGTCGCCGGAAACCCCGGCCGGCACACCGACGTGGGTCACGTCGAAGACGACGACATGGGCGGCCTTGTCCCGGGCCTCCTGATAATACCGCGGCGGCAGCAGGGCCGCCGCGGGCGTGGCGACCACGGCGGCGAGAAGCAGGGCGGGCAGGGCAAGCCTGTTCATTTGCGTTCCAGCACTCGGAAGACGAAGGCGTGATCGTCGCTGTCGCCGGCGGGATGGGCTTCGCGACTGACTTCGGTCCAGTCGGTTTCGTCGAACGGAGGGAAGAAGACATCGCCTTCCGGCTCGGCGTCCACCTCGGTCAGGTACATGCGGCGGGCCTTCGGCAGGGCGAGGTTGAACAGCGCCACGCCGCCGATGACGCAGACCTCGTCGGCCCCGTCCTCTTCCGCCTGTTCGCGGGCGATCTCGACCGCCTCGATGAACTGCTCGCAGACCACGGCGTTCTTCGGCTTGAACGAGCCGTCGCGCGACAGCACGACATTCAGCCGGCCGGGCAGGGGCTTCAGCGGCAGGCTGTCCCAGGTCCGCCGGCCCATGATCACGGGCTTGGCCATCGTGACCCGCTTGAAGATCTGCAGGTCCGACTTCAGTCGCCAGGGCAGCGTGTTGTCCCGACCGATGACGCCGTTGCGGGCGCGGGCGACGGGACCAAGAGCGATGGGAATGAGAGTCATGCGACCTGTCTAACGGGCGCCCGAGGCCTTGTCAGGTCCGGTGCGGAGTCTGATGCTGCCGGCCTGCGAGGGGGCGAGCCGTGTTTTCCACCATTCTGATCGCCGTCGTGCTCGGCGGCCTGGCGGGCGCCGCCGTCCACTGGCTCGTCCGGCTACGTCGGGCCGTGCGCCCGACGGTTCGTCCGCCCGCGCCGGAGCCGCTTCCCCTGGACCCCGGACAGCTGGAGGCTATCCGCGAGAACGCCCGCATGGTCGTGCAGGAGCTCGGCCCCGCCAGCGGCATGGACCTGGGCTACGACAGCCCCTCCATCGAATGGCTCGACGGCTTCGTCGAGCGCCAGCGGGCGCGGATGGAGGCCACGACCCTGATCGACGTCCTGGGCAGTTTCCTCGGCGAGGCGATCGTCGCCGAGGCCGGCGGCGCCTGGGGCCGGACCGCCGACGGCGCCGTCGGAGTCGTGCTGCCGACGGGCTCCTGGTGCTTCCCGTTCACCAAGGTCGCCAAGCAATGGGATCAGGGCCGCGAGAACGGAGAGTCGATCCTCGGATTCTACAACGTCGCCGTCGACATCCTGGCCAAGGGCGAGTTGTCGGCGGGGGTGACGGGCCGTTCGGCTTCTCTTACCCAGCGGAACAGGGTCTAGCGTCGGCATTGGGAGACCGGATCATGACCACCGACACCGCCTTCGAGATGCAAATGCCGAAGACCGGCAAGGCCGGCGTGCTGACCGCGCGAGAGGTCGTCCTGCCGCCGCCCGGCCCGGGCGAGGCGCGGGTAAAGATCGAGGCGACCGGCGTGGCTTATGCCGACATCGTCATGCGCCAGGGGCTTTATCCGGGCGTGAAGGCCCCGGTGACGCCGGGCTACGACCTGGTCGGGCGGGTTGAGGCGCTGGGCGCGGGCGTCGAGGGCTTCGCGGTCGGCCAGCGCGTGGCGGCCCTGACCGTCACCGGCTCCTACGCCGACCGCCGCAATATCGAAGCGAAGTGGCTGGTCCCCGCGCCGGAGGCAGCCGACGCGCGGGCCCTGGTCGCCGCCGTGCTGAACGGCCTGACCGCTTGGCAGATGTTCCACCGCGTGGCGCTGGCCGCGCCGGGCGAGTGGGTGCTGATCCACGGCGCGGCCGGCGGCGTCGGCAATTTGCTGCTCGACATGGCGAAGGCGGCCGGCGTCCGCGCCATCGGCACGGCGTCGGCCGGCAAGAAGGCGGCGGTCGAGGCCAAGGGCGGAGTCCACCTGGACTACGCGGCGGAGAACGTCGCCGAGCGGGTGAAGGAGATCTCTGGAGGCGGCGTGGTCGCGGCCTACGACCACATCGGCGGCAAGCACCTGAAGGCGGTCTCGATTCCCGCTCTACGACAGGGCGGCACGGCGATCCTCTACGGCGGCTACGACGCCACCAGGGGCGGCAAGGTCAATCCCGGCGCGCTGGTCCAGATGGCGCTGAACAACAGCCTGTCGGCCATGGGCCTGTTCGGCCAGAGCCAGGGCGTGGTCGGCTACAACGTCTCCTACTGGCGCAACGCGAGACCGGAGGTCTACCGCCAGGACCTGGCGGCCGTACTGGCCGCCGTCGCCGACGGCGCGATCAAGCCGCTGATCGGCGCGACCCTGCCGCTGAGCGAGGCGGCGCAGGCGCACGGCAAGCTGGAGCGGGCCGAGGTGGCCGGGAAGATCGTGCTGGTGCCGTGACGGCCGGTGGCACTACTTTCCCAGCCCGGACCAAGCTCGCATTTGCTGCATCCATTCCGCCATCGGGAGCCGATCTATGTCGCGGCGCGAATAGCCCCGACCAAGGAGAACGTCATCGGTTTCGGCGATGAAGTCAGTGAACCGGCCCCAAACGAAAGTGGGGCCTTGAGCATGAAGGGTGGCTTCGTTGTTAAGCCAGTTCCGCACGATCGTTAGCGCTTCCACGGGGTCGTCTCCGTGGGCTTCGATGTCAGAGTTCGATAAGTCAGATAAGGCGGCCTGATATCGGTACTTCTCGGTTTCAAGGATCAGGCACTTCTTGTCTTGCCATTGCCCCACCTTGAAACGCTTGCAGCCGATATCAAGGCCGAGCTCCAGGGGCATGTTCAGACGGAAAAACTCTCCAGCCCTTTTGGCCTTCAAGCGTGAGAGGTCGTGAATGGCGAACTTCGAATCTTCGATGAGTTCCAGAAGCTTCTCGATGCGCGGTTCTCCGCCATCCAAGCGCTCAACGGCAATTCGAGGTTCGAACCCCAGGTAAAGGATGCAGAACAGAATGGGCCGCAGGATCGGTGCGTAAGTTTCATCGAAAGGGCAGTTGATGAAGACGCTACGTTCGAACGCCATAGAGCTGTGCGTTAGCCCTTAGGTGGATGAGGGTCATGGCCGTAGCTGTTACGCTCGCGGATGGTCCCATCTGATCTGTGGATGTAGAGTTCGCTCCGGTCCTTCTTGGCCAGCGCAGTGCCGTGCTTGATAGCTGCGGCTTGGGTGGTGAAGTTCTTGGAAGCGCGCGACGCTCCGGAGGCACGCACGCTCCAGCCGCCGCTCGGGCTGGGAACCACATGTCGTCCTCTGGTCATTCGCCTATCCTTCGACTGCCCCACCCTAAGATTAGGACAACTTTGGTTAAACGGCTATCGGCGCCTTGATGCTCGGATGGGCCGTGTAGCCTTCCAGCTTGAAGTCCTCGTACTCGAACGAGAACAGGTCCCGGCGCGGGGCGATGGTCATGGTCGGGAAGTCGTACGGCGTCCGCGACAGCTGCTCGCGCGTCTGGTCGAGGTGGTTCAGGTAGAGGTGCGCGTCGCCGAAGCTGTGCACGAACTCGCCGGGCTTCAGCCCCGTCACCTGGGCCACCATCATCGTCAGCAGGGCATAGCTTGCGATGTTGAAAGGCACGCCCAGGAACACGTCGGCGCTGCGCTGGTACAGCTGGCAGCTCAGCTTGCCGTCGGCGACGAAGAACTGGAACAGGCAGTGGCACGGCGGCAACGCCATGTCGTCGACGTCGGCCGGGTTCCAGGCGCTGACGATGTGGCGGCGGCTGTTGGGGTTGGTCTTCAGGCTTTCGACCACGGCGGTGATCTGGTCGATCACGCGCCCGTCCGGGGCGGTCCAGGAGCGCCACTGGCGGCCGTAGACCGGGCCCAGCTCGCCGTTCTCGTCGGCCCATTCGTTCCAGATGCTGACGCCGCGATCCTGCAGCCACTTCACATTGGTGTCGCCGCGCAGGAACCAGAGCAGCTCCAGAATGATCGACTTGAGGTGCAGCTTCTTGGTGGTCAGCAGCGGAAAGCCTTGCGCCAGGTCGAACCGCATCTGGCGGCCGAACACGCCGAGCGTGCCGGTGCCCGTCCGGTCGCCGCGCTGGGACCCGTTGGCGAGGATATCGGCCAGCAGGTCGAGGTACTGCTGCTCGCCCGCGTTCACGGTCGAGGTGCGCGGATCGGCGATGACGGGCGCGATGGCGTTCATGGTCGTCGAGGTTCTTATCGAACGCCTGAGTCGCCAAGCTCTGATTCGCACTTATCCACGCGACTCTTTGGCCTGCCTCTAGCCGGGCGCGCCGGGAGCTAATGGCGCGCATTCTGTAGTCTTTTTAACGTGTTGAGTCCGCAAATCGCCGTTACATGACCGCCCTTCGGCTAGCCATGAGGGGATACCGGGCCATGACCGACTGCCAGACGCTGGAGCGGCCGCTGTCAAAGGGCGCCCAGACCCGCGAGCGCATTCTCGACATCGCCGAGATGAACGTCCTTCAGAAGGGCTTCGCGGCGACCTCGCTGGACGAGATCATCTTCGAGGCCGGGCTGACCAAGAGCGGCTTCTTCTATCATTTCTCCGACAAGACCCATCTGGCGCGGGCCCTGATGGAGCGCTTCCTCGAGCGCGACGCGGCGCTGCTGGACGCGATCTGGAGCCAGGCCGAGAGCCTGAGCGAGGACCCGCTGCACGCCTTCCTGATCTGCCTGAAGCTGTTCGCCGACGCGCTGGACGACCTGCCGGCCATCCATCCCGGCTGCATGGTCGCGGCGGTGGCCTACCACGAGCAGCAGTTCGACCGTGGCGTCCGCGCTCTGGCGGAGGAGGCCGCGCTGGCCTGGCGTCATCGTTTCCGGCGCCAGCTGGACCGGATCGTCGCGTTCTATCCGGCCCCGGCCGACGTAAACCTGGACGATCTCGCCGACATGCTGATGGTGACGATCGAGGGCGCGATCGTGCTGTCCAAGACCATGGCCCAGGCGCCGCTGCTGGCGCGGCAGGTGCGACTGACGCGGACGTTGATCCGCACCGCCTTCCTGGGCCGCTAGCCGGCGAAACCGCCGTCGTCGAGGAAGGCCTGCTCCTCGGGCGTCGTCTCGCGGCCCAGCGCCTTGTTCCGGTGCGGGAAGCGGCCGAACCGTTCGATGATGTCGCGATGGACGACCGCCCACTTCAGCGTCTCGGCGTCGCCGGTCGCGTCGCGGTGCGCCTCCGTCAGGGTCACCGACAGGCCTTGGTCCGCCGGATCCTCCGAGTGCTCGAAGGGCAGGTAGAAGAACGGCCGCAGGATCGCGTCGACCTCCTGGTCGAAGTCGGCCTGCACCGCATGCCGGGCGATGGTCCGGGCCAGCGGGTCGGTCGCGAAGGCGTGGCCCGAGCCGCGCCAGAGGTTGCGCGGGAACTGGTCGAGCAGGATCAGCAGCGCCAGACACCCCTCCGCCGTCGCCTTCCAGCCGTCGTAGTCGCCACGCGCGGCGGCGAAGTGGACGGGCTCGAACTTGAGCCGGATGGCCTCGTCGAACTTCGAATCCTTCCGGAACCACTTCTCCGGGCCGGCCGCTTGCCAGAAGCCGATGACGTCCATGGGTGTCGCGCTCATGCCGAGAAGCTGGCGCATGAGCGATTTTCGTTCAAGCGTGGTTCAGGTTGCGCGGCGCATTCACCATCTTCAAGGGAACGGAACCTGGCCCACGGGAAGCGGGGCCGCGGAGAGAGAGATGAAGAAGACCATCACCACTGCGTTGGTCCTGACGATGCTGGCCAGTACGGCTGCCGTCGCCCAGCCCTATCGGGGCGGCGGACAGCGCAACTCGGACAACAACAGCAACCAGGGCGAGTCTTATACGCCGCCGCCGCGCAATTCCGGCGGTGGCGATCGCGGCGGCCGTGGTGGCGGCCAACCCCGGCAGCAGCCGCAACAACCCCAACAGCCGCAGCAGCCTCCCCAGGCCGGCGGCGGTGGCGGGGGCGGACAGCGTCCGGACGCCGGCGCTCCGCGTGGCGGCCGAGGCGACCAGGGCGGCCCGCGCGGTGACCGCGGCGGTGATCGTGGCGGCGATCGCGGTCCCGGCAACGGCGGCTGGAATCCCAACGGCGGCCGGCCGGATCGTCCCGACCGTCCGACCAACGGCGGCCAGCGTCCCGATCGTCCCGATCGCCCGGGCGACAACGGCAACGGCGGCTGGAACCCCAACGGCGGTCGTCCGGACCGTCCCGATCGCGGCCCCGATGGCCGTCCGGGTCCGAACTCCGGCAACTGGGATCGCGATCGCGACGGTCGCCCCGATCGCGGCGGCCAACCCGGCCGTGGAAACTGGGACGGTCGCGACCGCGACGGACGTCCGGGCGGCTACGGGCCCGGCGGCCAGGGCGGGCGCGGCGAGCAGCGCTGGGACGGCCGCCGTCCGGGCGATGGCCGCCAGCTCCGCGACCGTGACCGCGGCCGCAACTGGTACGACCAGCGCCGCTGGCAGCGGACCTACCACGCGCCGCGCCGCTATCACGCGCCGCGCTACCGCTACCCCAGCAACTGGTACGTCCGCAGCTGGTCCTACGGCCAGTTCCTGCCCTACGGCTGGTTCGGCGCCAGCTACTACCTGAACGCCGGCGCCTACGGCCTGCCGTATCCGCCGATCGGGACGGAGTGGGTTCGGGTCGGCGACGACGCCTATCTGGTCGATATCTGGACCGGCCGGATCGTCAGCATCTACTACGACCTGTTCTGGTAGGGCTCACGCCCCACAGACGAAGGCCCCGGGGATACCCGGGGCCTTTTTCGGTTCCGCGAGGGGGCAGGGGCGAAAGTTCGACGCAGGCGCCGCCTTTTCGGGTCCCGCCCTTGACCTGCGCGCAAAATTCCGCTCGATAGCCCGGCCTTTGCTGCGGCGCCGTTGCGCGTGCGCAGCGTAAATCGAGCTACCGGAGAAAAATCATGCGCGTCTACTATGACCGCGACGCTGATCTGGCCCGTATCCTGGACCGCAAGATCGCCGTTGTTGGCTACGGCAGCCAGGGTCACGCGCACGTACTCAACCTTCGCGACTCCGGCGTGAAGAACCTCGCCGTCGCGCTTCGTCCCGACTCGGCCACGGCCAAGAAGGCCGAAGGCGAAGGCATTCAGGTCATGACCGTCGCCGAGGCCGCCGCCTGGGCCGACCTGATCATGATCCTGGCGCCCGACGAGCTGCAGCGCGGCATCTACGAGAACGAGATCGCCCCGAACATCCGCGACGGCGCCGCCCTGCTGTTCGCCCACGGCCTCAACGTCCACTTCGGCCTGATCGAGCCCAAGAAGACCGTCGACGTGTTCATGGTCGCGCCCAAGGGCCCCGGCCACACCGTGCGCGGCGAGTACCTGAAGGGCGGCGGCGTGCCCTGCCTGATCGCGGTGCACCAGGACGCCACCGGCAACGCCATGGACCTGGGTCTGGCCTACGCTTCCGCGATCGGCGGCGGCCGCTCGGGCATCATCGAGACCAACTTCCGCGAGGAATGCGAAACCGACCTGTTCGGCGAGCAGGCCGTGCTCTGCGGCGGCCTGGTCGAACTGATCCGCGCCGGATTCGAAACCCTGGTCGAGGCCGGCTACGCGCCGGAAATGGCCTACTTCGAGTGCCTGCACGAAGTGAAGCTGATCGTGGACCTGATCTACGAAGGCGGCATCTCGAACATGTCCTACTCGATCAGCAACACGGCCGAGTACGGCGCCTACGTCAGCGGCCCGCGCGTGGTCACCTCGGACACCAAGGCCGAGATGAAGCGGATCCTCGAGGACATCCAGTCCGGCCGCTTCGTGCGTGACTTCATGCTCGAGAACGCCGTGGGCCAGCCCAGCTTCAAGGCCACCCGCCGTCGGGCCTCCGAACACCAGATCGAGGAAGTCGGCGAGCGCCTGCGCGGCATGATGCCCTGGATCACCAAGGGCAAGCTGGTCGACAAGGCCCGCAACTAGTCACGTCCCTTCGAGGACGCGCGGCGCCGGCGGATTGCGACCCGCCGGCGTTCGCATGTCCGGCATTACAAATTATCCATTTGCGCGTTGGTGCGAGTAACCGCCATTTCTTTCCCTCGGGCTGAGGAATGAGGGGCATATGCGTTTCGCGTCGGGACTGATTTCCGGGATGGCGCTGGTCGTCGCGACCGGCGGGCAGGCGGTGGCCATGACCGCGCCGACCGAGCCGCCGCCCGCCAACCTCGTCGACGCGCTCGAGGTGACCGCCACGGCCGACATCCGCGTCACGATCGCGCCTGGCGGGGACATGGACCTGGAAACCTACGTCGTCAGCAACCCGTCGGGCCTGTTCTGCGGCGGAGCCCATTACCAGTATTCCCGCACCGAGAACCGCAAGTGCTGGATCTGGGTCAAACGCAACACCACGCTGACCCTGACCGCCCAGTCGCACGGCGGCTACGGCACGGGCTGGGCCGTCCAGTGGGTCGGCTGCGAGCCGATCGGCAACGGCGCGGGCTGCACGGTGACCCCGAAAGCCGAGGTCGAGATCGCGGCCCTGTTCACCCGCCCCGCGGGGAAATAGGCTGGGCCTCCCCACAGGAGGTCTCCCATGAAGCGCCTGATCCTCGCCGCCTCGGCCCTGATGCTGGCTGTCGCCACGCCCGCCTTCGCCGCGCCGGTCGCGTACACGATCGACCCGAGCCACACCCAGACGACCTTCAGCGTCGACCGGTTCGGCTTCACCACCATCTTCGGCGCCTTCACCCAGGCCGAGGGGACGATCTGGATCGACGAGGCCGACCCCGCCGCCAGCCGCGTCGAGGCCTCGGTCAGGACCGCCAGCCTGTTCGCCGGCGACGCGACCCGTGACGAGCACCTGAAGGGTGAGCGCTGGCTGAACGCGGGCAAGAACCCGGCGATCACCTTCAAATCCACCAAGGTCGTTCCGACCGGCAAGGACACCGCCGACGTGACCGGCGACTTCACTCTGAACGGCGTCACCAGGCCGGTGACCTTCAAGGTCAAGCTCAACAGGATCGGCAAGGCGCCGGGGTCGGGAAAGCAGCAGGCGGGCTTCACCATCATCGGAGACGTCGTCCGCGCCGACTTCGGAATCGCCACGGCGGCCGGGATGATCGGCGACAAGGTCGGCGTCCGCATCGAAGCGCTCGCTATCGCCCCCACGGCGCCGTAACAGCCACCTCATGCGTCGCGTCGAAAACCTCTACCTCGCCGGTCCCGAAGTCTGGTTCCCCAATGTCGGGGCGCATTTCGCGCTGCGGCAGCATCTGTGCGCGGAAGCGGGGTTCGAGATGCTGCTGCCCGACACCTCAGCCATGCGCGAGATGGAGCCCGGCGAGATCATGGCGCGGGAGATCTATGCCGAGCGCGTGGCCCGCATGCGGGCCGCCGACGCCGGGATTATCAACCTGACCCCCTGGCGTGGTCCGGCGTCCGATCCGGGCGCGGCTTTCGAGGCCGGCTTCCTGGCGGGTCAGGGCAAGCCCGTCTTCGCCTGGATGAACATCCCGGCCGAAGAGGACGCCGAGTACCGCGACCGCGTAGACGCCCACCTGGGCGCGCAGCTCGACGAGGACGGCGTCTGGCGTGACGGCGAAGGCGCCCTGATCGAGGACTTCGGCCTGCCGGAGACGGCGATGCTGTGGGCCGAGGCGCGTCGGCTGTTCGTGATCGTGACGCCGGACACGATGGGCGACGTTACCGGGCTGCAGCTGTGCCTGGAAGCGCTGCGGGAATACGTCGACGAATAGGCGCCCCGCCGTGCGCGCCCCCCTTCTTGGGATGACCGGATGGCGGGGCCGCGCTCTGTTGGCGGCCGTGAAGCGTTTCATCCTCGCCACGCGGCGTGCGCCGCGTTCGCCCTGCCGGCCGCCGCCCAGGATCATCCGCTCGACGGGGTTTGGGAGGGCGCCTACGAGTGCGCCAAGGGCGCACGGACCTGACCCTGACGCTCGACTCGACGCCGGGCGACCATCCGCACCTTCGACGACCGCGACATCGACCGCCACGGCCGGCTGTGGGCCGGCCGGTGGCTGATCTTCGCCTCGGGCGTGGTGACGACGCTGCTGTGCGTCACCGGCATCGTGCTGTGGCTGCGCCGGCGACCGCGAGCGCGCCGATAGCCGCCACGGTCGAGGCGGCCGGCTCGACGGACGTCCGGTACGCCGAGCCTGAAGGTCACGCCTCGGCTGAACCTCGCCTGGGGCTCGATACTACCAGCCCAGCCCCGCTTCGCCGCGGAGGATAGCCTCGGCCTGGGCCGTGTGCTTGCCGCCCGCGCGGTCGTGCAGCACCAGCGGCGGCAGCAGCACCAGCGGCGCCTTGCCGGTCTTGATGGCGCGCACCAGCACGCGCTTGGCCGGCTCGTCGGCGAAGGGCTGGATGGGGCGGATGCGGAAGGAGCCGGCCTTGGGCGCCAGCCGCGCCAGCAGGTCGGCCAGCCGGTCGGCGCGGTGGATGACCGTGATTGTCCCGCCCTCGCGCACCGCCTTCAGCAGGAAGCCGGTCCAGGCCGTGAGGCCGCCGTCGGCCATCCAGGCGCCGGTCTTCTCCGGCGCGGGCCCTCGCAACTCCCCCGGGTCGTCGAAGAAGGGCGGGTTGGCCATTGCCGCATCGAACGGGGTCAGGCCGAGGGCTCGGAAGCCGGCCTGGACGTCGCCGGCGACCACGGTCACGCGATCCTGAAGCCCGTTCAGCGCGGCGTTTTCGCCGGCCAGCGCGGCCATCGCCGGATCACGTTCCACGCCCGCGAAGGCCGCGTCCGGACGCCGTGTCGCCGCGGCCAGCAGGGCGCCGCCCACGCCACAGCCCGCTTCCAGCACCCGTTGGCCGGGCCCGGCGTCGCAGGCGGCGGCGAGCAGTGCGGCGTCCATGCCGGCGCGATAGCCGCGCGCGGGCTGGCGCAGGCGGACGCGCCCGCCCAGCAATCCGTCCTCTGTGACCTCTTCGTCGTGCGCCATATCGGCCTTGTGCTTGTTCCCGCCGTGACCTATCCCGCCCTAGACGACTCCTGCAACGGCGCTTCGGTCGATGCGGATTCGTGGGAGCAGGATCTTGGACGCAGTTCGCGCGGCCGTCGCCCGACCCACGGGCTCCGTCGAGGTGCTGGTCCACCTCGCGGCCGAGGACATCGCCGAGGTGAACGCCATCATCGTCGCCCGGATGCAGAGCCCGGTCGCGGTGATTCCGATGCTGGCCGACCACCTGATCAACGCCGGGGGCAAGCGCCTGCGGCCGCTGCTGACCGTCGCCTCCGCCCGCCTGGCCGGCGCCCGTGACGACGCCTGCCTGAAGCTGGCCGCCGCCGTCGAGTTTATCCACACCGCCACCCTGCTGCACGACGACGTGGTCGACAGCTCGCAGCTGCGCCGCGGCAAGGTCGCCGCCCACCTGATCTGGGGGGCGCCGTCGAGCGTGCTGGTCGGCGACTTCCTGTTCGCCAAGGCCTTCGAGCTGATGGTCGAGGCCGGCTCGATGAAGGCGCTCGACATCCTGGCCAAGGCGGCCGGCGTCATCGCCGAGGGCGAGGTCCTGCAACTGACCCGCGCCCACGACCTGAACCTGAGCCAGGACGTCTATCTGCAGATCATCGGCGCAAAGACCGCCGAGCTGTTCGCCGCCGCCGCCGAGGCCGGCGCGGTCTCGGCCGGCGCCCCGGATCACCAGATCCAGGCGATGCGCGACTACGCCATGAACCTGGGGCTCGCCTTCCAGCTGGCCGACGACGCGCTCGACTACGGCGGCGCGACCGAGGCGCTGGGCAAGAACGCCGGCGACGACTTCCGGGAAGGCAAGGCGACGCTGCCGCTGCTGCTGGCCATCGCCCGGACCGGCGCGGCCGAGACGGCGTTCTGGGAGCGCACCATCGGCCGGACCGAGCAGACCGACGCCGACTTCGTGCGCGCCGCCAACCTGATCCGCGAGACCGGGGCGCTGGAATCGACCCTGGACCTGGCCGCCGACTTCGCCGCCAAGGCCAAGACCGCGCTGTCGCCGATGACGTCCAACAGCTGGCGCACGGCGCTGGAGGACCTGGCCGACTTCGCCGTGAGCCGTCGCACATGACGGTCGGCGCGGACCGTCAGGACGCGCCGCTCTTCACGCTCGTCGAGACGATCGAGCAGCTGTCCTTCGCGCGCAGGATCGAGGACGTCGCCGCCGTCGTCCGCACCCGGGCCCGCGAGATCTCCGGCGCCGACGGCGTGACCTTCGTCCTGCGGGACGGAGCCTTCTGCCACTATCTCGACGAGGACGCGGTCGGCCCGCTGTGGAAGGGCCGGAAGTTCCCGCTGGAGGCCTGCATCAGCGGCTGGGCGATGCTGAACGGCGAGACCGCCGTGGTTCCCGACATCTACCTCGACGACCGCATCCCGCACGACGCCTATCGGCCGACCTTCGTGAAGAGCCTGGTGATGACGCCGGTGCGGCCGAACGATCCCATCGCGGCGATCGGGGCCTACTGGAGCGACATCCGCGAGCCCAGCGCGCACGAGGTGGCGGCGTTGCAGGCCATGGCGCGGGCGACCGCGACCGCGCTGGAGAACGTGCGCCTGCTCGCCTCGCTCAACCACGTGATCCACGAGTTGGACCACCGGGTGAAGAACACTCTGGCCGCGGCGCTGTCGGTGGCCAACCACACCCTGAAGGCGACGCCGTCGCCGGCCGCCTTCACCGAGTCCTTCAACGGCCGGCTGATGGCGCTGTCTCGGGCCCACGAACTGCTCGGACGGGACGACTGGCGCGGCGGCGACCTGGCCGATGTGCTGGCTTCGGCGGCGTCGGCCGAAGGGGGCGAGCGGGTTTCGCTGAAGGGCCCGAAGATCCGCCTGGGTCCGGAGACGGCCGTCAGCTTCATGGTCGTGTTCCACGAGCTGTTCGACAACGCCCGCCGCCATGGCGCTCTGAGCCGGCCCGAAGGGCGGGTTAGCATCGACTGGCGGGTGGACGGCCCCGACTTCGAGCTGACCTGGCTGGAGCATCGCGGACCGCCCGTGAGCGTGCCGGTGCGCCGGGGCTTCGGCTCGCAGCTGATCGAACGCGGCCTGCCGCGCGACGTCAGCGGGCAGGGACGGATGGTGTTCGAGCCCGACGGCCTGCGCTACGTCCTGACCGCGCCGCTGAGCGACCGGGTGGCGCTGGCGTGACCGAGCGGATCCTGGTGATCAAGCTGTCCGCGCTGGGTGACTTCATCCAGGCGACCGGCCCGATGAAGGCTATCCGGGCGGCGCACCCGGGCGCGCACATCGTGCTGTTGACGACGAAGCCCTACGTCGGGATGGCGCGGGCGACCGGCTGGTTCGACGATGTGTGGACTGACGGGCGGCCGGACTGGAGCGACCTGCCGGCCGTCTGGCGACTG